>NZ_FOTT01000045.1 GCF_900114655.1 Candidatus Frackibacter sp. WG13 | reverse complement strand
TCTTCATCCATTCTTCTTAGTCTAGCCGCTGTACTTGCTCCGCCGGCTACACCACCAATAATTAGTATCTTTTTAGCCATTAATTTAACCTCCTTTATTAATTTCGATAATCTGTTCTTACCATTTCCTTCTTTTAATAAAAATATTAGTTTGCAATGCATAGTTAAATTTATAATTAGTTATGTGTAGTATTTATATATTAAGATATTAAGATATAAATGTCAAGATATAAAGCTCAAGGTTGTTCACAAATAAAGCGAGCAACCTTGAACTTTAATTTATCTTAAAACTATTTAAACTTCTTGCACAGTTAATTACTAACGTCCAAAAATTTCGCATTAATTGTGCTAGAAGTCTTATTATGCAATTTGTTTATTTTTAAAATTCTTTTGCTTAAATGAAGAGGTTTAAATTAGCACCTTCTGCAGAATTTAAATAAGTTGCAACTCCACCTAATTCTACTCCATCAATTAACTCTTCTTTCTTAATTCCCATAACATCCATTGACATCTGACATGCTACTAAATTAACTCCTGCTAACTTGGCTTGACCAATTAAAGCTTCTAGAGAATCTACATTCTTATTCTCCATTACTTTACGCATCATCTTCCGACCCATGCCCATCATATTCATCTTAGAAAGCCCGAGTTTTTTACTACCACGTGGCATCATAGAACTAAACATCTTATCCATAAATCCTTTTTCTACATCAACATATTCATCTTTTCGCAGTACATTTAAACCCCAGAAAGTAAAGAACATCGTTACCTCCTTACCCATCGAAGCAGCACCATTAGCAATAATAAATGAAGCTATTGCTCTATCTAAATCATCACTAAATACTACTAAAGTCTTTCCATCTGGTCTATCATAGGTAGACTTTGCCTCAGTAACTGCTGTGGTTTCACCAGCACTGCCTTTCTTAATCAAAGCAACAATCTTACCAACCTCATTCTTGACGTCTAATAAAGTATTTCCTGTATTATCACACCAAGATTCAATATCAGCTCCAAAAGCAGGATCAGTAGCTGTTACTTCTACAATATCACCTGTCTCTAGTTCATCCATCTTGCGGTATACCTGCATAATTGGACCAGGACACTGCAATCCACAAGCATCTAGTTTAACAATATCATCTAATGAATCATTAGCTCTCATTTTAGCTATCTCATTTATCTGCTTTTTAACTTCTTCTTTAGATTCTTTACTATTCTCTTCACTAGAGCCATTATTTGTGCTCATATTATCACCTTTTCTAGTCTCTTCATTCTGTTTAACTGCTTTGTAAAGTCGATATCCACCACTTAAATTTCTTACTCTATTAGATGTAAACCCATTCTGCAACAAAATTCTAGTTGCAATATAACCTCTTAATCCAACCTGACAATAAAGAACTATATCTTTATCTGTCGGCAACTTATTTAAGTTATCTCTTAATTCATCAAGTGGAATATGAGTTGAACCTTCAATAGCACCTAATTGATTCTCTACTTCTGTTCTAATATCTAATATAATAGTATTATCTAAATCTAAATCATCTATCTCCCACCAATGAATAACCTTCATATCTTCATTAATAATGTTACCAGCTGTAAAGCCAGCCATATTTACTGGGTCTTTAGCTGAGGAATACGGCGGTGCATAAGCTAATTCTAGCTCTTGCAAATCAAATATATTTCTTTCAAATCTAAGTGCAGTTGCTAAAACATCGATTCGTTTATCTACTCCATCACGACCTACGATCTGT
>NZ_FOTT01000039.1 GCF_900114655.1 Candidatus Frackibacter sp. WG13 | reverse complement strand
AAGAGGAACCAGAGTTTGTGGACAGAGGAAACGGTCATTTCGTAGCTTGTCATTTAGATCCGGAAGAAATTTAGTTAAAAGTAGAAATTGATATGTGTTAATTTTATTTTATCTAATAGTGAAACAACTATCAATTGATAGTTGTTTCTTTTATAATTGCATATTAAAATATTTTTATTTGACTCATAATCTAAACTTATATATAATTAATATTAAAGTAGTAGAAAATTAATTATAAAGGGTTTTACATTTATAAATCATGAATATTATATTTAGAAAAAGGTTTTATCTATAGTTTCATTATTATAGATAGCATTAACTTTGGAGGGAAGTAAATGATTAAAATTGATGCTAGAGGTTTAAATTGTCCTGAACCAGTAATTAAGACTAAAAAAGCTTTAGAGGAAGAGAATTTAGTAGTTGCCTTAGTTGATAATGAAACTGCTTGTAAGAATTTAGAGAAGTTGGGTCAAAAATTAAATTGTAGTACAGAAATTTTAGAATTAGATGATGACTTTCAAATTACCTTGTCTCAAATTGAAGAAGAGGTTGCTTCTTCATTAACTTCGGCTGAATTAGAAGGTGGAGAAGATCAAAATAAGGTTTACTTTATTCGATCTGATGTTTTAGGGAATGGAGAAGAAGAATTAGGAGAATTATTGATTAAAGGATTCATATATACTTTAACAGAAACCGCTCCACTACCAAAATCAATCATATTTATTAATGAAGGAGTTAAACTACCTACTTTAAATAAAGAGATTAAGCAGAATTTAAAAATTTTAGAAGAAGCAGGAGTAGAGATTCTTTCTTGTGGTACCTGTTTAGAATATTATAATTTAGAAGATAAATTAAAAGTAGGAGAAGTAACTAATATGTATACTATTGTTGAAAGGTTGAATTCTAATCCAGTAGTTACGGTATAATGAGTGAAAAACTAACCAATTAATAGTTGATGAATATAATACAATATATGAGGTGTTGATATAAGTGGATAAAAAACGATTAACTGAGTTAGCTAAAAGTGGTGGTTGAGCAGCAAAATTAGGTCCTGAGACCTTATCGCAAGTTTTGCGATCAATCCCCGAGTTAACTGATGAACGAGAATTAGTTGGGCTAGGTACCTCTGATGATGCATCAGTGATAAAACTGAATGAAGAACAGGCTTTAATTCAGTCACTCGATTTCTTTACACCAGTAGTAGACGATCCATATCTTTTTGGTAAGATAGCAGCTACTAATTCCTTAAGTGATATCTATGCTATGGGTGGAGAAGTTTTAAGTGCCATGAATATTGTTGGCTTTCCATCATGTTTAGAAATAGAGGTTTTAGAACAGATATTACAGGGAGGAGCAGCTAAGGTTAAAGAAGCAGGCGCTATTTTAGCAGGGGGGCATACTATTGAAGATGATGAACCTAAGTATGGTTTATCAGTGAGTGGATTAATTGCTCCTGATCAATTGATAACTAATGCTGGCGCTAAACCAGGAGATAGGTTAGTCTTAACTAAACCAATAGGAATAGGTGTTACTATTACAGCAATGAAGGGTGGCATGATTGCTGAGGAAGAGGATAATCCAGCTATTGAGGCGATGATTACATTAAATAAAGAGGCAGCGGAGGTTATGAAGCAAGTGGGAGTTAATGCTTGTACTGATGTAACTGGTTTTGGTTTTTTAGGTCATCTTTGGGAGATGGTATCGGCAAGTAAAGTAGGAGCAGAGATTGAATTTGGTCAAATTCCACTTTTGCCTAAGGTGATTGAGTGGGCAGAGATGGGCTTAGTGCCTGGAGGCGCCTATCGAAATCAAGAATATATTAGTGAAGATATAGATTTTGCTGCTAACATTAATGAAGCTAAAAGAGATATTCTCTTTGATCCACAGACTTCTGGTGGCCTTTTGATTTCAGTTGTCGAAAATAAAATAGAAGAATTAATTAATAAATTGGATGAAAGAGGCGTTAAAGCAGTAGCTGTTGGAAGAATTACGGATAACACCTCAAAAATCAAAATTAAGGAGTAGACGAAATGTGAATGTAAGAGAGTACGGTTTAATAACCTTTTATTCGACTCATCATGCTTTAAAGGCTGAAAAAATTTTAAAAAATGCAGGAGTAGAAGTAATGATGATTCCAATTCCTAAGGAGATAACTGCTAATTGTGGAAGTGGAGTTAAGTTTAATATAAAGGATTTAGGTAGAATTAATAGTTTAATTAAAAGAAGTAATTTAAGATTTTGGGGTTGTTATAGGATTGAACAATATAATCGTAAAAAACGCATTGAAAAAATTAGCCTAAAAATGTAATACAAAACAATTAGTTTTTTTGTAGTTTTTGACTTTCGACATTTTTCGTGCTATAATTATATATATTCTATATGTTTTAGAACCATAGATGACAAACGTATGTTATCTATGGTTAATTTTGTTATTTAATGACGAATTACTGCTTGTTTTAGGAAGGAGTGAGTAGGATACAGAGAGAATTTAATAGTTAATGTAGAGGTAGATGAACTAATAACGAAAATTAATTAAACAATCAATTAGGAGGGAATAGTGGAGAATGTCTAATAGAAAAAGTATAGCATTGTTCTTGATTTTAGGTTTAATGGTTTTAGCATTAGTTGGTTGTGGACAATCAGGACAGCAGGCAAACCAGAAATCTCAGTCTCCAAAAGAAGCTAAGCAAGAAACTAAAGTAGCAGAAAAGGATAAGTATGGTGGAGTCTTTCAAGGGAGAGTAGCTTCAGATCCACCAAGCTTAGATCCAGCACATATTACGGATACAACTTCTCATAAGGTTGCAATGAATATTTATAATGGTTTAGTTAAGTTTGATAAGAATTTAAATGTAGTACCAGATATCGCTAAATCGTGGGATGTTTCTAAAGATGGTTTAGTTTGGAAATTTAACTTAAAAAAGGGAGTTAATTTCCATAATGGAGACCCAGTTACTGCTAAAGATTTTGTTTATTCCTTTACAAGAATGGTTAATCCTGAGACTAAGTCAGAAAGAGAATGGTTATTTACTAGTATTGAAGGAGTAGAAGAATTTCAAGATGGTAAGGCAGATAAAGTATCAGGCTTAAAGGCTATTGATGATTATACATTACAGATAACGTTAGATGAACCTTTCACACCATTTTTAACTGTATTAGGTATGGTTAATGCATCGGTGGTTTCTGAGAAAGCTATTGAAAAGTATGGTGCTGATTATGTAAATCATCCAGTAGGGACTGGACCCTTTGAATTCATAGAATGGCAGCATGATAATAAAGTAGTATTAGAAGCTAATGAAGATTATTTTGATGGCCGACCATATTTAGATAAAATCGTTTATCGGGTAATTACTGAAGCGTCGCCAGCTTTTGCTGAATACGAACAAGGTAACATTTATGCTATGGTTGATGGAGATATTCCGATGGGACAGATGCCGAGAGTATTAAATAGTGAAGAGTTTGCTGATGAAGTAAATAAGACTCCTTTATTAGGAACTTATTACTTTGGATTTAATACTACTAAAAAACCTTTTGATAATGTAAAAGTTAGAAAAGCGCTCAATTATGCTGTAAATAAGAAAGCGATTGCTAAAGTATTAAAGAATGGCACAGTAAAACCAGCTAAGGGTATCTTGCCGCCAGGGATGCCAGGACGTAATAAAGACTTAGAAGGGTACCCATATAATCCAGAAAAGGCTAAGCAATTATTAGCTGAAGCTGGGTATCCAAATGGACTTCCAGGTGAATATGAATTAATTTATAATACAAGCAAATCTCATCAAGCTATTGCTGAGGCAGTACAAGCTAACTTAAAAGAAGTAGGAGTAGATGTAAAGCTATCTAATTTAGAATGGGGTAGTTATATTAAACGAGTAGATAATGGTGAAACTCAGATCTTTAGATTAGCATGGATCGCTGATTATCCTGATCCAGATAATTTCTTATATGTATTATTTCACTCTAAGAACGCTGGGCCTGGTGGAAACGGAGCTTTCTATCAAAATCCAGAGGTTGATGAGTTATTAGATAAAGGACGAAAGATGAAGGCAGGTAAAGAACGTAAAGAGCTTTATGCTAAGGTAGAACAGATGGTAATGGGTGATGCACCATGGATTCCTGTTTATTATTACACTAGAGTAGGCCTTCAAAAGCCATTTGTAAAAGGTTATACAATGACAGCTTTGGGACCATTACCGTTGGATGATGTTTGGTTAGATAAGTAGATTTAAGTTGTAGAATTGTAAATTGATATAATAAATTTAAAGGAAGCAATTGCTGATATCAGTAATTGCTTCCTTTATAAATAGCTTAAAATAATTTTTAGTTTTACAATTAATAGAGAAGTTGTAATTAATAATCTAACTTGACAAGCTGACATAAGTTATATTATAATTATTAACAAAGTAGTATAATTATAATGCACGAGTAGTGAGTAGAGAAGTTGATAATAAAAATTAAAGAATGACTAATTAGAATGAGACTGAGTAGTTTAGTAGGTATATGGTAGGAGAGGTGCATTCTTAATAAGGGATTATTATACCTATTTTTACTCTAAACTGTACTTAGTTTAGGGTTTTTTATTATTAATTAAGAATTTGGGAGGGGAGCATGATGAAAAGCTTAAGAGAAGAAGAGAAGATGGCAAGTTTAAATAAGAAGGAGAAGGTAGTATATTGGGCGAAGAGTGATCCTTTTTTAAAAGTAGAAGAGTTAGCTGAGAAGGTAGAGACAACCCCTCACTATGTTAGGACGGTATTATCAGAAGCAAAGTTATCATTAACTAAGTTGAGAAAGAAATATGCTCGTAAAATGGAGAAGTTGTCTAATTTGTCGTCTAATCAGTTTTTAATAGACATTATTAATATTTTAGATTTAGAAGTTTTATCAACTGAAAAATTAGACAGAGTGATTTTGAATGATTATCAAAGTTATCAACAGTTAGTAAAGGATAATAATTTTCAAGAGAGAACTTCGATAATTTATGACCAAAATGAACCAATATTGATTAATACTACTCTTTTATTACCAAAAGAAGATAAAGTAGATAGTAAGCATGAGCTAGATAATCTTTTAAATGCTAAATCTTCTAATATCAACTTTACTAATCCCATATTGGAAATCGAAGAAGCAAATTATGATTTGGCAGAGTCCTTACAAATACAGCTAGGAGCTTCAATATTTAAAGTTAGTTGTAAGATTATAGTTAAGGGTGAAGTCCAAGGGTTAGATATTGTCTATCTTCGCAATGACAATTGTCAGATTAGCTTGAGTGGTAAAGATACTTCATTTCAAATTAAGAAAGCAAATTAATTTTAAGTTGACAAATATTATATGATATAATATAATTATCTTTGAGTAGTCAGTATTATAGCTAGTAGTGAATATTATTTAATCAAACATATTGTAATATCTAGAAAATAGAGTAGTTTAGAAGAGAGAGTAATTAATGATTTATTATAAAGTGAAGATTCTTAATTTTTGAGGGACAACTCTTCTCTAGACTATTTAAGTTTAGAGAAGAGTTTTTTATGTTAAATAAGGTGACATATATAAGTTACTTATTTATTAACATTAATGGTTAATTGTGTAATTCAATAAGGAGGTGGGTGACGGGCATAAAGTAAAATGATAATTATGTAATTAAGTAAATACATAATTTATCAATTGTTTGATTAATTTTCAGAAAAGAAAGACTTTGAGTAGAAAAGAATTTGAGGAGGTAGAATTAATGTTTAAGAAGAGTATTGTATTAGCTTTAATTATTGCTGTAATCGGATTAACTCTAGTAGGTTGTGGACAACCACAACAGACTTCAGAACCTGCACCTGAAAAGAAAGCAGAGCAGACTGGAGAAAATGTAGAGCCAAAAACAGGAGGAACATTAGTCTATGGTCGTGGTGGTGATTCAGTTAAATTAGATCCTTCTGATGTAACTGATGGAGAGTCAATGAAAGTTACAAAGCAGATATTTGATGGTTTAGTAGAGTATAAGCCTGGCAAGACAGGGGTTGAACCAGCATTAGCTAAGTCTTGGAAGACATCTGATAATGGATTAGTTTGGACTTTCAATTTAAGAAAAGGAGTTAAATTCCATGATGGAACTCCTTTTAATGCTGATGCAGTAGTATTTAATTTTAAACGCTGGATGAATAAAGACCACAAATATCATGATGGTGAATTTGTTTATTGGGGATATATGTTTGGAGGTTTTCCGGGTGTAGTTAAGTCAGTAAAAGCTACTGATGAGTATACGGTTCAATTTACACTTAAAGAGAAATCAGCACCGTTCTTAGCTAATTTAGCTATGGCACCATTCGCTATTTCAAGTCCAACAGCTATTAAGAAATATGGTGAAAATTACTTTAAGCATCCGGTTGGAACAGGAGCATTTAAGTTTGTAAAGTGGGTTAAAGGTGACCGAATTGTTTTAGAAGCAAATAAGGATTATTGGGAAGGGCGACCTTATTTAGATAAGATAGTCTTTAGAGCTATTCCGGACAATACAGCTAGATTTATGGAGTTACAGTCAGGAAGTATCGATATTATGGATGGTGTTAATCCAAATAGTGTTCCTCAACTTAAGAACTCAGATAAACTGAAGTTATCACTAAGACCAAGTATGAATGTTGGTTACTTAGCTATGAACTTCATGAAAGAACCATTTAATAATCCGTTAGTGAGGAAGGCTGTTAATCATGCTATTAATAAGAAAGAGATTATTGAAGGTTTGTATGCTGGATTAGCTAAGCCAGCTAAAAACCCATTGCCACCTTCTTTATGGGGATATAATGAGGGTATCGATCCTTATGAATATAATCCAGAAAAGGCTAAAAAATTATTAGCTGAAGCTGGTTATCCAGATGGATTTAAGACTACGTTATGGGCGATGCCTAATCCAAGACCATATATGCCACAGCCAAAGTTAATTGCCCAGGCAATGCAAGCTGATTTAAAAGCAGTTGGCATTGAGGCAGAGATTAGGACTTATGATTGGGGTACTTATCTTCAGAAGACTGAGAATGGCGAACATGATATGGCATTATTAGGATGGACAGGTGATAATGGAGATCCAGATAACTTCTTATATGTATTATTAGATAAAGATAATGCAGTTAAAGGAAGTGCTGGTAACATAGCTTTCTATAAGAGTGATGCTTTACATGAGATCTTAATTAAAGCTCAGAAGACACTTGACCAGAAGAAGCGTGCTAAGATGTATAAAGAAGCACAGGAGATTATTCATAAAGATGCGCCATGGGTGCCAGTTGCTCATTCAAATCCACCAATTGGTTTAAAGAATAAAGTCATGGATTATGTACCAAGCCCAGTAGGTGTAGAAAAATTAAATAAAGTTTGGGTTAAGTAGATTAAAGTAAAGGTAAGAAAGATTAGTAAGTAATTAGAGTATATGTGGTATATACCACATATACTCTAATTCATGTCTAGATATTAATTAATATTTGTGGTACTATTTGGCTAGGATTGAAAGAGGAGGTTGTAGCAGATAAATGTTAAACTATATTATTAAGAGATTACTATTATTAATTCCAATTATTATTGGTGTTTCAATAGTTGTTTTCATGATTGTTCATTTAATTCCTGGAGATCCAGCTAGAATTATGCTAGGGGAAAGAGCAACGGCGGCAGATTTAGCTAGGATAAGGGCAGAATTAGGACTTGATGATCCTGTATATCAACAATATTTTAGATTTTTAAAGAGAATTGTAAAAGGGGATCTAGGGACTTCGATTATGACTAATAATCCGGTAGGAGAAGAGTTGTTGGATCGCTATCCTGCTACTATTGAATTAACGATATTTAGTATGTTAATTGCAGTATTAATTGGAGTGCCGGCAGGAATAATTTCAGCGACTAAGCAGTATTCTTTATTTGATTATATAAGTATGTCAGGGGCTTTATTAGGAGTATCAATGCCTATCTTTTGGTTAGGATTAATGTTAATTTGGGTTTTTGCTTTACAGTTAGGGTGGTTTCCGGCTTCGGCAAGAATTAGTGTAGGTGTACAGTTAGATACGATTACTAACTTTTATGTATTAGATAGTATTCTAACTGGAAATTGGACAGCTTTAAAAGATGTGCTCTGGCATCTATTTTTACCAGGAATAGCATTAGGAACAATACCGATGGCAATTATCGCGCGGATGACTAGATCAAGTATGTTAGAGGTTTTGAGTAATGATTATATCCGTACTGCTTATGCAAAAGGGTTAAGTAAGAGAGTGGTAGTCTATAAACATGCTTTAAAGAATGCTTTAATTCCAATTATCACAGTGATCGGTTTACAAGCTGGGATTCTATTAGGTGGGGCAGTAATGACTGAGACCATCTTTTCTTGGCCAGGAGTAGGAAAGTATTCATTTGATGCGATTATGGCTAGAGACTATCCAGTAGTTCAAGGCTGTATTTTGGTCTTATCGATTACATTTGTACTTATTAATCTATTAGTAGATATTATTTATGGGTTTATCGACCCTAAAATTAAATATAATTAAGGAGGTGCAGTAATGACAAGTAGTAATATTGAAGCTCCAAAACAGGGAACTGATTTAGATGTTCCAGCTCAAGAAGGTGAAAGTAGTAGTTTATGGAAAGAAGTCGGTAAAAGATTATTAAAGAATAAAACAGCTGTCTTTGGTTTAGGAATCATAGTTACTTTAATTATTGTAGCTATATTAGCTCCCCTTCTTGCACCATACAGACCTACTGAGACAGATATAATTTCTCGTTTAAAGGCTCCATCGGCTAACCACTGGTTAGGTACTGATGAATTAGGAAGAGATATTTTAAGTCGACTTATTTATGGTTCAAGGATATCATTACAAGTTGGTGTGATTTCAGTAAGTATTGCTCTAGTTTTTGGAGCCATTTTAGGTTTAATTGCTGGGTATTATGGAGGTTATTTAGACAATTTAATCATGCGGATTATTGATATAATGTTAGCTTTTCCTAGTATCTTATTAGCAATTGCAATTATGAGTATCTTAGGACCACAATTAAAGAATGCAATGATAGCAATTGGAATTGTAAATTTACCGCGATTTGCGCGTATAGTTAAATCATCTGTACTGACTGTAAAAGAAGAAGAATATGTAGAAGCTGCTAAGGCTTTAGGTGCTAATGATAGTAGAATTCTATTTAAACATTTACTACCAAATTGTATGGCACCGATTATCGTACAGGCTACTTTAAGTATTGCTACGGCAATTTTAGAGGCAGCTGGGCTTAGCTTCCTAGGGTTAGGAGCACAGCCACCAACACCAGAATGGGGAGCGATGTTAAGTGCTGGACGAACTGCGATTCAAGTTGCTCCTTGGGTAGTAGCTTTTCCCGGCTTAGCAATAATAATTACAGTCTTAGGTTTTAACTTATTTGGAGATGGCTTGCGCGATGCATTAGATCCTAAAATGAAAGATAACTAATAAATAAAGTATAACTAAAGTGAGGTGCAATGATGAGTAAAGATGTAATCTTAGATGTTAACGAGCTACAGACCCACTTCTTTGTAGAAAAAGGAGTAG
>NZ_FOTT01000001.1:6972-297027 GCF_900114655.1 Candidatus Frackibacter sp. WG13 | reverse complement strand
GCTAATAGCTTCGCCAGTAGTACCGAATCCAACGACAGCAATAGTAATGAATCGACCATCATTAGATAAGTTCGAATCAGATATAAAAGAAGGTGGTCATCTATTTATCAATAGTTCATTGATAGATAAAGAAGCTGAGCGAGAAGATGTAGAAGTAGTAAAGGTACCAGCCAATGAGATAGCAAACGAACTAGGCAATAGTAAAGTAGCCAATATGGTAATGTTAGGTGCGTTCATAGCTAAGACTGAGGTAGTAGACTTTGACTCAGTAATGGATGCTTTAGCAGATGTACTACCAGAACATAGACATAACTTGTTACCTCTTAATGAGAAGGCATTAAAGAGAGGTAAGGAAGTAGTAGAGTAAAAGTTTAGTAAAAAGTTTTGCTGAATAAATAAGTATGATTAGAACACAAGAAGGTTATATTGAGCAAATTTCGCTACAAGCACTCCGTATTGAAACAAAACGTACAAGAACAGTTTAAGTTTGTAAATTTTTACCGGATATGAACCTTAGATGGGTCGAAAAATTTATTCTATCGCGAAAGATGACCTTTTTGTGGTTAAACCATAAGTATAGATTAATTATATGAGTCTTCAACTAATAATTGGAGGCTCATGTTTATTTAAAATAAGGACATTTTCTATTAAAATTTATCATAAATCTGGGACATTAATACTTAATATAAATTATTATTAACACAACTGCAGGTATAAAAGAAGATAACACGAATATTTAGTAATGTAGTTACAATTTTGTATTTAAATACCAAATACAAATATAGAGGGGATAATACAAAAAGGGGGACTACATGTATAATGAGTATGCTATATCAAGAAAGTAAATCGATGGAACAGATTAATCAATTTGTTGCTAAATGGGAAAAGTTTGTTGATATTATTCATCAGGAAAGAAATATTAACCTTAAGTCATGGAAACGGTGTGAAGGTTTAAATATTAATCCGGATAATTTAGAGTTTAATTTTTTATCAGAAGACGAACTAGCATCTAAGTTAAAAGAAAATAAGAAATTAATTGAGATTGCAATATCTTATATGGAGCAGGTTAGTTCATCATTACAGGGTAAACCACATGTAGTAGCACTGTCAGATAGTGAAGGATGGATTTTAGAAATTTTAGGGACTAAAGAAGAATTTGGGGGACGTTTGAATGGGTTTGATATTGGGGCTAGTTGGGCTGAAGAATATTTAGGGAACAATGGCATCGGGACTGCTCTTGTAGAAGAAAGACCGATACTTGTTTATGGGAACGAACACTATGCTACTGCCTATCATAATGTAGCCTGTCTTGGGGTTCCAATTAAGAATCAAAATGGCAAGGTGGTAGGAGCTTTAGATGTTTCGGTTCCAGTTAAATATACTCATCCACGAAGAATAACTATGGCCTTAACCGCTGTTAATGCTATAGAGAATGAGCTTTCTTTACAAGAAAGAATAGAATCGATGGAAAAGATTGTTGCTACAAATATTCATGACCTCCGCAATCCACTGACAATCATCCAATCTTTAACTAAATTAGGTTCTATGAAGACAAAATCAGAAGAACAGAACAGATATTTTAAAAGGATAATTAAACAGATAGATATTCTATCTAATATGCTTAATAATATTTTAGCTATTCATAAACCTGAAAAATACACTTTAATTTCAATAGAACAGGCCATGCAAGAAATTATTAAGGAGATAAAACCTTTATGTAAAGCAAGAGGGATTAATTTTGAGTTTTTTAATCGAAATCAAGTAATGTTAATGCTGCGCAGAAAGATCTTTAAAAGAGCGATACATAACTTATTAATAAATGCTATTAATGCTATGGATGATGAGGGTGAAATTATGATTCAAACTTCTCAAATAGAAGATAAATTACGCATAGAGATAAGTGATACCGGCCCAGGGATACCACCGGAAATTGAAGATAATATCTTTCAACCTTTTGTTAAGCAAGGTGAAGAAGGTACTGGACTTGGACTTTATATGGTTTATCAGACTATTGTTGAGGTTCATCAAGGAGAGATCTGGTTTGAAACTAAGGCAGGAGTAGGTACTACATTTTATATTGAACTTCCTACTGTAAAAGAAGATAGTGATAATTCAGAACGAAAATTACATTAATAATAAGCAGGATAACCAATAACATTCTTGAAGTTATATCATATAGTAAATATAACTTATTTAAAATATTGGACTGAAGAAGGAGAGATTAGCAATGATTACACCTAAGAATGTTGTAGACTTATTCACTGAGCTAGTAAGAATAGATAGTGAATCAAAGAATGAAAGAGCAATAGCTGATAGACTTAAAAAGAAGTTAAAAAACTTAGGTTTAGAAGTAAGAGAAGATAATGCGGGTAATAAGGTTGAGAGTGATACTGGGAATATAATTGCTAAACTAGAAGGAACCAGTTCTGATTTACCAACACTATTATTATCAGCACATATGGATACTGTTAAACCAGGGCAAGGGATAGAACCGACCATCAAAGAAGATATCATTTATAGTCAAGGTGAGACTATTTTAGGGGCTGACGATAAAGCAGGTATTACTACAATTTTAACTGTTTTAGAGAATTTAATCGAGAGTGAAAGAGAATATGGCGATATAGAGGTAGTCTTTACTATTTGTGAAGAAGCAGGGTTATTAGGTGCTAAATACTTAGATATCGAGTTATTAAAGGCTGATTTTGGGATTATATATGATGCTGGAGGAGAGATAGGGACTGTTGTTACTGAGGCTCCAGCTCAAGATAAGATTCATGTAGTGATTAAAGGTAAATCTGCTCATGCTGGAATAGAGCCGGATAAAGGAGTTAATGCGATAAAAGTAGCTAGTATAGCTCTTTCTAATATGGATTTAGGACGGATTGATGAAGAAACAACAGCTAATATAGGAGTAATTAAAGGTGGAAAAGCCACCAATATTGTACCAGATAGGGTGGAATTAGAAGGCGAAGCCCGAAGTAGAGATGAAGCAAAGCTAGATGCACAGACTAAGCATATGGTAGAAATCCTTAAAAAATCAGCAAAACAATTTAATGCTGAGGTAGAAGTTGAAACTGAGCGATTATTTGCAGCGTTTAAATTAGATGAAAATTTACCGATACTGAAGTCAGCTATTAAAGCAGCAGAAAGAATAGGTGTTGAACCTAATTTAATAGCAACTGGCGGTGGTAGTGATGCTAATATTTTAAATGGCAAAGGGATTCCAACTATTAATCTTGGGATCGGCATGACCGATGTTCACACTACTGATGAACATATTAAGATAGCTGATTTGATGAAGAGTATCGATTATACTTTAGCGATAATAAAAAGTTTAGGTTAAATTAATAAACTAGAATTGTTAGGTAGCCAATTGGTACTGTAATTGATTACAAGTGACAATTTATTATAAACTTTTTAAATTAAATTGGGCTTTGTGAAATAAGTCATATAATTGTTGGAATTATTACGATATAATTTGATATGTATTTTAACTAAGTATTTATCAAAGGAGTTGTAATAATGAGTAAGAAAGATAGAAGAAAAGGTTTAGATTCAATCTTTGAATTTAAAGCTTGTTCGGGTGTTAAACGTAATTGTCCTAATGTTATTCTTAATGCTGAGGAATTACTTTTGAAATTAAAAGAGATTGTGGAGGAGGAAGGATTAGAGAAGGAATTAAAGAGTGGATATAAAGGGCCAATATTACCACACTTTAAATTTAAAGTAGGGATTGCCGGATGTCCTAATGGCTGTTCGCGACCACAAATTATGGATTTATCATTATTGGCTAGGGTGAGGCCAGAAGTTGTAGATGAAGAATGTATCGGATGTCAAAAGTGTATTGAAGCTTGTAAAGAGGAGGCAATTGAACTTCAGGACGAAATTGCAGTGGTTGATTACGAAAAATGTCTTGATTGTGGAGATTGTATTAAAGCTTGTCCAGTAGATGCTATTGAGAAAGTAAAAGAAGGATGGTCATTTGGAATCGGTGGTAAGCTAGGAAGACATCCGCAGTTTGCTACTAAATTAGTTGACTTAATGGGTGCTGAAGAAGTTATTGATAAGTTTGTACGACTAATTAAATTTTATCAAGAAGAACGGAAAGGTAGAGAAAAATTAGCCGTAGTACTTAATCGCTTAGGTGAAGTAAAAGTTAGACAAGAATTAGATATTTAAGTGAATTTCATAATTAGATTGCAAGCATAATTAACAGATAATTTTTAGGTATCAGTAATTAACTATGCAAGAGTCTTATTTAAAATCTTATATCCTATATTCCAAGGTGCAGCTGCTTAATAGTTGCACTTTTTTCTTCTAGTGAATGATTAGACGGCGATTAACAAATACTAACTTTGCTTGCTTGAAATTGAGTATAATTTAGGAGGCAAAGTTTATGGAAGTTAATCAAGAACGAATCGTTGAGCAATTTTTAGAATTAGTCAAGATCAATAGTCCTTCCCGAAATGAAAGAGAACTAGCTGATTATTTGAAGCGTAAGTTAGGAACTTTAAGTGTTACGGTAGAAGAGGATAATGCAGGAGATAAATTTGACGGAAATACTGGTAACTTAATTGGTAGATATCCTGGTGATGATAGTTTGCCTACTATCTTTTTAGCTGCCCATATGGATATTGTTAGGTCAGCAGAAGGGATTAAACCCGTAGTTGAAGAGGGAATAATTAAGACTGATGGTACAACGATTTTGGGTGGAGATGATAAAGCAGGAATTACAGCAGTTTTAGAGACATTAAAGGTGTTACAGAAGTCTGAAATTAATCACGGTAATATAGAAATTATATTTACTTCTGGAGAAGAGATTGGGCTTTTTGGTTCTATGTATTTAGATAGAGAAGAATTAGAGGCAGAGGTTGGTTTTGTTTTAGATAGTGGAGGGCCTATAGATAAGATTATTGTTAGTGCACCGGCAGAACAAGATTTTGATATAGAGATTAAAGGAAGAGCTGCTCATGCAGGAGTAGAGCCTGAGAAAGGAATTAGTGCTATAGAAGTAGGGTGTGATATAATAACGGAATTGAGATTAGGACGCATAGATGAGGAAACAACCGCTAATATAGGAGTTATCGAAGGAGGAGAGGCTACTAATATTGTAGCTGATAGATTAACTATTAAAGGTGAGGCTAGGAGTATAGATGAAGATAAATTAACAGAATTAGTTAATGAGATTAAAGGTGTCTGTCAACAAAAAGAAGAAGAGTGGCAAGCAGAGGTTAATGTTGAGTTTAAAAAGGCCTATTCAGGTTTCAATTTAACGGAGGAAGATGAAGTAGTTAAGATGGCAATGCAAGCAGTAAAGGAGATTGGATTAACTCCTAAATTACGACCTAGAGGTGGGGGAAGTGATGCTAATATCTTTAATGATAAAGGGATTCCTACGGTTAATTTAGGAGTAGGGGTTAAGAATGACCATACTACTGAAGAAAAGGTTGCCATAGAAGATTTAGTTAATTGTGCTCGGTTAGTCCTTGCGATTGTCAGTAATGTTAGAAAATAAAGTTTGATAAGCAGGAAAAATTAAAATAGGCCATGAATAATTATTAATAACTAAATTGGGGGTAATCGCTTTGATAGCGATTAAAAAAGGAATAGTTACAAATATTATTAAAGAAAGGTCAGGGCTGACTGAATTAGAAGTAGAATTAGAAGCTGGGGAAGTTCGGTCGGTTATAAATTATGATGACTTAACAGGAGAAGTTAATCTAAATGATGAAGTGATTCTTAATACTACCGCTATAGAGTTAGATTTAGGAACTGGTGGTTATGATTTTGTGATTCATATTGTTGGGAATGAACCAAGAGATTTAAAAGGTTCTGGGCATATTATGAAGATGAGGTATTCGCCACTACAAGTAAGGTGCCTCAGTGTTGAGGAAGAAGACAGCCAATATCATGAAGCGATTAAAGACTTTGATACACTAGGTAAGCATCCAGTAATTATTGGTTCTCTGCATAGTATGGTAGCTCCAGTGGCAATGGTATTAAATGAGTTAAGTAAGAAGTCATTGAAGGTAGCTTATATTATGACCGATGGAGCAGCTTTACCTTTAAAGTTGAGTAATACTATAGCTAAATTAAAAGATAGAGGATTATTAACTACTACCATTACTATTGGTCATGCTTTTGGTGGTGATTTAGAGGCAGTTAATATTTATTCGGGGTTAATTGCTGCTAAAGAGGTAGCAAAAGCAGATGTTACTATAGTGGCTATGGGACCAGGGATTGTTGGGACAGGTACTAAGTATGGTTTTACTGGGTTAGAACAGGGAGAGATTATCAATGCAGTAAGAGTTCTAGCTGGGTCTCCGATAGCAATTCCAAGGGTTAGTTTTAGTGATTTAAGGTCTAGGCATTTGGGGCTTAGCCATCATTCACTAACTACATTACATAAAGTAGCTTTAAAAGAGGCAATAGTTGGCCTGCCTAAACTATCTGGGATTAAAGGAGAGAGATTAAAAGCTCAACTGAATGAATTTAATCTTGCCACTAAGCATAATATCAAGTATAGAAACGGGAGAGATATATTAAAAATTATAGATCAATATGATATTAAAGTGAGTACTATGGGAAGAGATGAAAAAGAAGATCCTGAATTCTTTATGACAGCTGGAATAGCAGGGATATTAGCTTTAGAGATGATGAAGGTGGAGTCTTAAATTGAAGGAGGCAGTAAAGATGGGTCAAAATTTAATTGAGAAGCAACTAAAGAGTACAGAAATTTACGAAGGAAGAATCTTAAACTTAAGGATTGATAATGTTAAACTACCAGATGGAAATGAAGCTAAGAGAGAGATAGTAGAGCACGCCGCAGGAGTAACTATTATCCCTTATCTACAGGATACAGGAGAAGTAATTATGGTTCGACAATTTAGAAATCCAGCTGAACAGATATTATTAGAAATGCCAGCGGGGATGTTAGAAATTAATGAAGAACCAAAGCGGTGTGCAAGAAGAGAGTTAGAAGAGGAGACAGGATATAAAGCTGGGGATTTAAAAAGAATAGGCAGTTTTTATACGTCACCAGGCTTTTGTGATGAACGGATCCATCTTTATTTAGCACAAAACTTATCTAAATATGAACAACATACTGATGTCGATGAGTTTCTTGAGGTGCTTAAAATACCTTTAGAAGACTTAAAGAATAAGTTATATACTCCAGAAATAATTGATGCTAAAACAATTATTGGTGTTCAATTCTTATTAAATTATTTACAAAAAGATTAAATTAGGTAGAGTTGTTGTTAAGGGGTGAAAGTAAAGTGACAAAATTATTAGGCAAAAAGGTAAATGGTGAGTGGGTACCAACCTTAAATATTACTTCTAATGCTTCTGGAGCAGCTAAAGCAGCAAGAAAAGGTGATGTAGTAGTTATAGTTGATATTATAGATATGTCAACTACGATAGAGTCAGTCTTAGATGCGGGTGCTATAGATGTGTTTGGTGCTAGTCCTGATTATGTTTCTGTGCCAGTACAGGTTAATCCTGAAAAGATAGGTTATTTTGCTGGTAAGAAAGCATTAAAGAATGATACTCAACTTGTAATTATTACAGAACCACGTGTAGGTAACGAAGAGGAACGTAAAGAGAATATCCAAATGGCTTTAACTGGAGTAAAGCGTTCCGGAGTAGCAATTGAAGCTATATTACCTAACTTAGGGGCAGAAGTAGTAAAGATGGCTGATTTTAAGGATAAGGTAGTCTTAGTGATAACTGATAGTGGCGGAGTGGCTTATGATGCAGCCTATAATTATGGAGCACCCGCGGTAATAACCGGGACAGTGGCTAGAACGTTTAAGAAAAATGGGGTCTTACCAGCAAAAGAATCAGCCCAGAGAGCGATTAGAATGGCCCAAAAGTTTAAAACAGGAATTACTTTAGTAGCAGCTAGTTCTAAATCATATGAAGATGTTTTAGCGGCTGATCATATCGGAAAGTTAATTATAGAGGAAGGCTTTTTGGAGTTTTAGATAGCTTGTCATATTTACCCTTTCTAATACATATATTTTAGCAAAGTAGGTCTAATTAGGAGGGGGAGTATGTTTAATTTAAAGCGGATTGGCGATAGCAGTCTACAGTTTATCCAACGTAATTTTCATATATTCTTATTTTTAACGATAATCTTTATTAGTGGGGTCATTTTTGGGTCAATTGCAGTTAAGA
The DNA here is from genome assembly GCF_900114655.1 of Candidatus Frackibacter sp. WG13. GTDB lineage: Bacteria > Bacillota > Halanaerobiia > Halobacteroidales > Acetohalobiaceae > Frackibacter. Next base: position 288,849 of record NZ_FOTT01000001.1, on the reverse strand, counting down.
TGTTAAGTTATAATGAGAAAGGGGAACTGATTAACTATCTATCTAGTTTCTTTCAGGGGTTTAAAGATGAATTAATTTTGCAGAAAGGTATTTTAGCACAACAAGCGATTCTTTATAATTTAAAGATGATTATAATATTATGGGTTTTGGGTGTTTCAGTAATTGGGATGCCTCTAATTCCAGTCATTGTCTTTCTACGTGGCTTTGTAATTGGTTTTACAGCTAGTTTCTTAATAGATGAATTAGCCATGAAAGGTTTAGTATTTGCTGCTGCTTCTATTCTACCGCATAATTTATTGGTAATTCCAGTGTTGCTCTTATCGTCGGTAGCAGGTATTGCATTTTCTTTTAATCTATTTAAGAGTCGCTTCTTAAATTTACCTATAAATTTTGTTCAGTATTTCTTCGGTTATTCTACCTTAATGGTCTTATTAGCTATTGTTTCAATAGGAGCAGGGCTAATTGAATCATTCTTAACTCCTACCTTAATGGGGGTCGTTACCAAATTAATTATTAATGGTTAATACCCCAAAGAAAAAACAGAAATAAGCAGGATTTTGTCTAATAGATATGGAAATAAAGTCATAGGAGTTGTCTGACGTCTAACAATAGATAGGTGTATATTAATATTTAGCTAGGAAATAATAAACTAGATAATTTAATAGAAGGAGGAAGAATTATGGATATAAGAAGAGTAGTTTTAATCATTTTAGATAGTGTTGGCATTGGTGCATTACCTGATGCAGCTGAATTTGGGAATGAAGGTTGTAGTACTTTACCTCATATAGCTGAGGTAGTTGGGGGGATTAATCTTCCTAATTTAGAAGAGTTGGGGCTAGGAAATATTGTAGAAACAGACATCGAAGGAGTACAGGAGGTAGCAGAGCCAAGAGGAGCTTTCGGAAGAATGGCTGAGGCATCTAATGGAAAAGATACTACTATTGGTCATTGGGAGATAGCAGGGATTATTTCTGAAGACCCTTTTCCAACCTATCCAGAGGGCTTTCCAGCAGAAATTATTAAAGATTTTGAAGAGAAGATAGGAAAAAAAGTATTAGGAAATCGTCCTGCGTCAGGAACAGTAATTATTGAGGAGTTAGGGAAAGAACATTTAGAGACAGGTAAGCCAATAGTTTATACTTCTGCTGATAGTGTGTTTCAGATTGCCGCTCATGAAGAGGTGATTCCAGTTGAAGAGTTATATGAAATGTGTGAAATAGCTAGAAAAATTTTGACTGGTGAGCATGCGGTAGGGAGAGTAATTGCTAGACCATTTGTAGGAGAACTAGGAAGCTTTGAACGGACTGATAGAAGAGAAGATTTTTCTTTACAGCCGCCTACAAAGACGATTTTAGATTATATCAGTGATACAGATAAGTCGGTTATGGCAGTGGGAAAGATTGAAGATATCTTTTCTCATCTAGGAATTACTGATTCAATACATAGTGGCAATAATCAGGAAGCTATCCAAGATATTATTAAGTTTTTACAGCAAGATAAAGATGGTTTAATCTTTGCTAACTTAGTCGATTTTGATCAAGAATATGGACATCGGAATGATCCAGAAGGATATGCTAAAGCATTAGAGAGGTTTGATGTCGAACTACCAAAGATTATAGATCAATTAAATGAAGAAGACCTTTTAGTAATTACAGCTGACCATGGGTGTGATCCAACTTATGAAGGAACAGACCATACTAGAGAATATGTCCCTTTATTAGTCTATGGAGCGGCAGTAAAAGAGAGTGTTGATTTAGGTACTAGAAGGTCGTTTGCAGACTTAGGAGCGACTATTACTGATCTTTTAGAAGTTAATAGTACAGGAAATGGGACAAGCTTTAAAAAAGAGATAATTAAGTAGGAGGAATGAGATATGGATTTAAAAGCAATAGAAGAAAGTGTAGAGTATTTAAAGGAAGCAAGTGATAGCAGACCTGATATAGCTATGATCTTAGGTTCTGGTCTAGGTGTTTTAGCTGAAGAGATTGAAGATGCTACTATAGTCAAGTATGATGAAATCCCTAACTTTCCAACTTCTACAGTCGACGGACATGCTGGGCAGTTAGTGCTTGGTAAGTTAGAAGGGAAAAATGTTATAGCTATGCAAGGAAGATTTCATTATTATGAAGGTTATGCAATGTCTGAGGTGGTCTTTCCAGTAAGAGTTATGAATTTATTAGGAGCTAAAAAGTTACTTGTCACTAACTCAGCCGGAGGAGTTAATCGCAATTATAATGTAGGAGACTTAATGATTATTAATGACCATATTAATTTTATGGGGACTAATCCGTTGATTGGAGCTAATCAAGAAGAATTAGGACCACGTTTTCCTGATATGTCGATGCCTTATAATGAAGAACTGATCGATTTAGCTGAACAAGTAGCTGAAGATAAAGGAATTAATACTAGAAAAGGTGTCTATCTAGCGATGACAGGCCCGAGTTATGAGACTCCGGCTGAGATTCGAATGATTTCTAGATTAGGTGCTGATGCTGTAGGAATGTCTACAGTTCCAGAGGTAATTACCGCTAAGCATATGGGAATGAATGTTTTGGGTATTTCATGTATAACTAATATGGCAGCTGGTATTTTGGCTCAACCATTGGATCATAATGAAGTTATTGAGACTACAAAACGAGTAAAATCTAAATTTATTACTTTAGTTAGAGAGATTGTGAGTGAGATATAATGCGTGCTTATGATATTATCTTAAAAAAACGAGAAGGCAATGAGTTGTCGAAAGAAGAAATAGAATATTTAATTGAAGCATATACAGCTGGTGAACTGCCTGATTATCAATTATCTGCTTGGGCGATGGCAGTATTCTTTAAAGGAATGAATGAACGAGAGACAGCAGATTTAACAATGACTATGGCTAATTCAGGTGATACTATAGACTTAAGTCCTATCCAAGGGGTCAAGGTTGATAAGCATAGTACTGGTGGTGTAGGAGATACTACAACTTTAGTTTTGGCACCTTTGGTAGCTGCTGCTGGTGCTCCGGTAGCAAAGATGTCCGGTAGAGGACTAGGACATACTGGTGGTACTATTGATAAATTAGAATCGATTCCTGATTTTAATACGTCATTATCTCGGGAGCAGTTTATTAATAATGTAAATGATATTAAAGTAGCGGTAGCGGGGCAAACCGGAAATTTAGCGCCTGCTGATAAAAAGTTATATGCTTTGCGTGATGTAACGGCTACTGTTGATTCTATTCCATTAATTGCTAGTAGTATTATGAGCAAGAAGATAGCTGCTGGTGCTGATGGCATAGTATTAGATGTTAAAGTTGGCGATGGTGCGTTTATGAAAGATTATGAAGAAGCGAAAAGGTTAGCTAAGACCATGGTAGATATTGGGAAAAATGTTCAACGTGAAACAATTGCTGTTATTTCAGATATGAATCAACCATTAGGATTAGCAGTTGGTAATGCTTTAGAGGTTAAAGAAGCGATAGAAACTTTAAGAGGAGAAGGGCCTGTTGATTTAACTGCTCTCTGCTTAACTTTAGGGTCACAGATGTTAAGGTTATCGGGAGTTGTAAAGAGTGTAGAAGCTGGAAGAGAAGAGTTAGAGAAAGTTCTAACTAGCGGGGCAGGATTAAAAAAATTAAAAGAGATGATAACTGCTCAGGGTGGTAATCCAGAAGTAGTAGATAATTATAACTTGTTACCAACAGCTAAGCAGAAGATCGAATTAAAAGCAGAAGCTGATGGTTATATTGAAGAGATAGCTGCGGAGGATGTTGGTATTGCAGCAATGTTATTAGGAGCTGGGCGAAAAAGTAAAGAAGATAATATTGATATGGCTGTTGGTGTTGAATTAGCAGTTAAAGTTGGTGAGGAAGTAAGTAAAGGGGATAAATTGGCTCTTTTACATGTTAATGAGCAGAGCGATTTAACAGCAGCTAGAGAAAAGTTACAGAAAGCCTATACTATCACTACAGAGCCAGTAGAAGAAAAAGCATTAATCTATGAAATAGTAAAGTAAGATATTATAGAGGTAGATTTTAAAATATGTTAAATAATTGATAATAAAAGCAGGAATCTGTTTGTGAATTATAGAACTTAATAAATGTGGACATATTTCATAATTAGATTTTAAGTATGATTAACTGATATGGGAATCTTATTTATAAGATTGCGAGAAACAAAAGAGAAAAAATATAATTTTTTCCTAAAAAATGCAGGAATTAATTTCTAAATCTTGAATAATTATTATAGAGGAACAATTAAAAGAAGTAATTAATTTATAAAAGATAAATATTGAACAGACAATTAAATTAATAATTAGCAATAAAATCAAATAATATTTTGAAGCAAATCCTTGGAAAAAAAGGTACACCTGTTGAAAGACAGGGTCACAAAGTTTGGGTCTACGGCGATAAGCTATGACTGTCAGACTGCCAAAGGGATTAACGGCTTATTTTCATATTATAAGGCCTCATTCCTTTCTTGGTAGTCTGAAAGGAATGAGGTTTTTAGTATTTTAGTGAAAAGACAAAGGGGTGTGATGATAATGATTAATACCGCAAACCTAGATGATGAAATTAACAAACTAAAATCAGAGCTTATAGAGGCCAGCCAAGAAAATGATGATTTAGTTGCTGAAAGTGTAGTTGAAAAGAGTCAAGAATTAGATAAATTAATTGTTGCTTTTATGGACAAGCAGTTACAAGGATGAGATATATTTTATACAAAATGCGAAAATATAAAGAAACATGTACTTAATAAGATTAATTGGACAGTTTAATAAGGAATATAATGTAAAATATATTTTTTTATAAATTATGCAGGAATATTATGCCTAATATAGAATAATAAATATGGAAGCAATGATTTTAGTAATAATATCCATATTATCATAAAAATGAAATCAGTAAAATTAATAAGATCAATTAAATATTGAAACAAATCCTTGGAAAAAAGGTACACCTGTTGAAAGACAGGGTCACAAAGTCTGGGTCTACGGCGATAAGCTATGATTGTCAGACTGCCAAAGGGATTAGCGGCTTATTTTTATTATAAAGTCTTATTCCTTTCTGGTAGTCTGAAAGGAATAAGACTTTTAATTTTTAATATGGAAAATTATTAAAGGAGTGAGGAAGCATGTTTAATATTGATAATTTAAAGAATGAAATTAATAAGTTAAAGGCAGAACTTATAGAAACTAGTGAAGATAATGATAAATTGGTTGCAAAAAAAGTTGTAGATAAGAGTCAAGAATTAGATGAATTAATCGTGACTTTCATGCGGCAGCGGCAACAGGTGCAGAATTAGTGAAGCAGATTATAGTATTATAATATAAGCTAATTTTATAGCTAGATTTCAAGCATAATTAAAATTGAATCTATAATATAAGTATAGCTCCCTAAAGATAGAGTTATAATAAGAAAAAATCTTAAGGAGCTAAAAACAATGAATAGTCTAATTAAAAAGATAGTAGGTAGTGTAATAGCTATTATTCCAGTTGTCTTAATAATAAGTGGTATATTGTTTGGATTTAATATATTATCTATTTTACAATTCTTTTTGTTACCAGGAATAGTGATTTTAACTCTCTTTAATTTATATTTGTTTTTTAGAGTGGATGGTAAGTCAAAGAGTAATCTACAACATAAAAAAGAAAGTAAGCAAAATAATGCTAGTAATAATCAAACAGGAGAGGCTAAAAAGCAAGATGAGCAAACAGGAAATAAGGAACAAGAGAATAAGAAAGAAAAAAATAAAGAAGCAGAAAAAAATAACGAACAAGATTCTAAGGAGAAAGTACAAAGTGAAGAGAAAAAAGAAGTTAAAGGTGTTACTATAGAACAGAATCAAAATGAAGGAGAACAGGCTAAAGAAGAACAAAATGAAGACGAAAAGACTTTAGCAACTGAGAAAATGATAAAAGTAATTAAGCCTAAGAAATTAGAAAGTTATTTCCAGTCTTCTAAAGAAAATCAGAATAATCAGGAAGATCAATTAGAACAGCAAGATTCATCTAAGACTGAAATTAACTCTGGTCAAGAGGATACAAGTGATGTAGAGTTATTAGAGAAGGCTAGAGAACTTGGCCCCAAGGGTTGGAGTGCAATTACTATGGGAGCTACGAGTTTGATTTCACTGATTGTAAAAATTATAAAGGAAAAACGAAAGAATAAGAACTAAGTATAAAAGAGAAGGGATATCCCTTCTCTTTTTATATGTTATCCTAATTTTTCTTTAATGGAATGTGTTAGTTCTTTATTTTCCTCCTTTTACCAAGAATACTTTTCTTTGACCACTAATAATCATTTAACATAGTAGAAGAGTTTGTAGAAAGGGGGAAGTTAAGTTTTGAAAAGATTATTGGGAATTATATTAATAATTTCGGTCTGTTCTTTGTTATTTACTCCTTTTATATTAGCTGAAGATATTCCGAATCCTCAGTTTGATTTGAAAGCTAAATCAGCTATCTTGATGGAGGCTAAGTCTGGTCGTATTTTATATGAAAAGAATTCGCATGAAGAACTACCGCCGGCTAGTATAACTAAGATTATGACTCTATTATTAACTATGGAAGCTATTGATGAGGGAAGAGCTAAGTTAGACGATGTAGTTTCAACTAGTGAACATGCATCTAGTATGGGTGGGTCACAGATTTGGTTAGAACCAGGTGAAGAGATGACATTAAAAGAAATGATTAAGGCAATAGCAATAGTTTCTGCTAATGATGCTTGTGTAGCAGTGGCTGAATATCTTTATGGGACGCAAGAAGCTTTTGTAGATGCTATGAATAAGAAGGCTAAAGAGTTAGGGATGAAGGATACTTATTTTGTCAACACTAATGGGTTGCCGCCTACTGACCCTGAAATGAAAGGTAATTATACTAGTGCCCATGACGTTGCTTTAATGTCCCGAGAATTAATTAATAATTATCCTCAAGTTTTAGAATATACAAAAGTATGGATCGATTACTTGCGTGATGGGGACTCATTCTTACGTAACACCAATAATTTAGTTAGGTTTTATAATGGAGCTGACGGATTAAAGACGGGATATACCAGTGAAGCTGGTTATTGTGTGTCAGCTACTGCTCAAAGAGAAGGATTGCGCTTTATATCAGTAGTAATGCAAGAAGATAATTCTAAGGTTAGATTTAATGAAGCAGGTAAGTTACTATCATATGGTTTTAATATTTATCGTTCGATTAAAGTAATTAAGAAAGGTGAGGTGGCTATTGACCAGATAGAGGTCTACAAAGGTAAAGAGCCAATGATTAAAGCGGTTGCGAAAGAGGATTTAAATGCAGCAGTAATTAGAGGTAATGAAGATAAGTTAACGAAACAGATAGTAATTAAAGATGACCTAATGGCTCCTTTAAAAGCAGGAGATAAGGTTGGAGAGATAAGGGTTTTAGCTAATAATAAGGTTATAGCTAAGACTGATTTAGTTTCTAATCGCGACGTGGAAAAAGGAAATATAATCCAGATAATCATTCAATTATTAAGAAAGTTTTTAATGAATATCGTTAATCTCTTTAGCTAATCAATATAGAAATAATAACTTTAAAATGAAATATATTGAAAATATTGTAAAAAATGAAGGAGAAAATAAATCAATATTGAATTCTAATTAATACAGAACTATATTTATAGCAGGGAGGTTAATCTAACGATGAGCTTAGAGATAGAGCGAGAAGGAGTAAATTTAATTGTAAGGGTTTATGGTGATTTGGATTTACATACTGTTGATAATTTGCGAATGGAGATAGAAGATAGGTTAGACCAAGAAGTTGGAATCAAGAATATGATTCTAAATTTAGAGGATGTTGACTTTATTGATAGTTCAGGTTTAGGATTTATAATTGGGCGCTATAAGCGAATAAGTAATCATGGTGGAGAGCTTAAATTAATTAATGTCAAAAATTCAATTAATAAGGTATTTGAATTATCAGGTATTTTGAAAATAGTAGATGTATTTCCTAGTGAACGTGAAGCATTGAAAGCAGTTTAAAACTTTCTTTAAGGAGGTAAGGAGATTGAGTAGTAATAGTGCTAAATTAGAAATCAAGAGTCTTACGGATAATATCGGTTTAGCTAGAGTTACAGTAGCATCTTTTGCCGCCCAGTTAGATTTTACTTTATCTGAAATTGAAGAGATCAAAGTGGCTGTTTCAGAAGCAGTATCCAATGCAATCATCCATGCTTATCATAATGATGAAGGAGTAATAGAGATTGGGATGGCAATAAATAATCACAGATTAATAATTACTATCAAAGATTATGGACAAGGGATTTCAGATATTGAACAAGCTAGGCAACCTTCCTATACGACAGCTGATAGAATGGGATTAGGGTTAGTGTTTATTGATTCGTTTATGAATGATTTAGAAGTAGATTCTAAGCTACAAGAAGGAACTAAATTAAAAATGGTTAAAATTCCAGAAAAATCACAAAAGAAAGCAACTTAGGAGCGAGATTTAATGAAAAAGTTTGGGAATGGTAACTTAAATATTCCAGAGAAAGAGTTGTTATCTGACGAAGAAACAAAGGAGTTATTAGCTAAAGCTCAAGCAGGGAGTAATGAGGCCAAAGAAAAGTTAGTTAATCATAATCTAAAGTTAATACTTAAAATAGCTCATAGGTTTGCTAATAGTAATTATAATTATGAAGAGTTATTTCAAATAGGTAGTATTGGTTTATTAAAAGCAATTGAAAGGTTTGATTTAGATAGAGGAGTAAAATTTTCTACATATGCTGTTCCTTTAATTATTGGTGAAATAAAACGATTTTTAAGAGATGATGATGTAGTTAAAGTTAGTCGCTCCTTAAAGAATAGGGCCTATAAGATTAATAAAGTTAAAGAAGAATTAATGGCAGAGTTAAACCGTGAACCAACTGTAGGAGAGGTAGCTGATAAATTAGATGTTAGTAAAGAGGAGGTTGTGACGGCTTTAGAGGCAGTACAGGAGCCTACTTCTCTTTATACTTCAATTTATGAGGAAGAAGGTAGTTCAATTGAACTAATTGACCAGTTAGCGGCGACTAGTGAAGAGTATGAAAAAGAGATTGATAGATTAGATTTGCAGCAAGTAATTCAATATTTAGAACCAAGAGAAAAATTAATTTTGAAGTTGCGCTATTTTGATGAGTTAACTCAAAACGAAATTGCAGAGCAAATTGGAGTTTCACAAGTACAAGTATCAAGACTAGAACGAAAGATTATTAAGAAGATTAGAGAAGAAATAAATTAAAATTAAAAATATCAATAATTTGTATGAGAAGGTTACAGGAAGATTATGTAACCTTCTCTTTTTATTTCTATACTATATTTTTTCATATTGCAAATAATAACTACAAGATTAATAATTAGTTAAAGGTGGTGATTCGATGCTAATAGAAGAGACTATAGCGACAGCTGTTACTATAGCTTTAATTTTAGTTATTGCATTAACTATTTTTTCTTGGATACTAATGAATAATGAAATTTTTGACTCAGGGTTGCCGCCAGGAGCTAAAAAAGTCTTTAAAATGCATAAATTAGACATGGCAGGAAAGAATACTGATAAAGGAATAATAAATAATGAATTTAACTTAAAATTATTATGGAGGGAAATAAGATGACAATTACTAAGGTAGTAGAGTTGGTAGGAGAATCGACAGATAATTGGAGAGATGCTGCTAAGAATGCAGTAGCAGAAGCAAATAAAACGATTGACGGTATTACTGGAGTAGAGATTTTGAACTTAACTGCCGATGTACAGGATGGTGAAATTGTAGAATATAAAGCTAATGTACAAGTTGCATTTCCAGTTAAGGAAAGTCGCAAATAATTATTAGGCACCTAATATTAGGTGCCTGTAATTTGTAAAGGAGGTAAATGATAATGCCCCAAATTAATAAAACTCCTAATGAATATCAGAAGATGGTTAAGAATGCTCATCCATCTGATTCTAAAGTTAAAAACTTTATTTCTGCTTATGTAATTGGAGGGTTAATTTGTGTAGTAGGAGAGATAATTACTAATATACTGACAGCTCAGGGGCTTGCTTTAAATGAGGCAGGACCATTAATGAGTGTAAGTATGATCTTTATTGGTGGTTTACTAACTGGCATTGGGGTATATGACGAGATAGCTCAGTATGCAGGAGCAGGAACTATAGTTCCAATTACTGGTTTTGCTAATGCGATAGTCTCCCCAGCCATGGAGTATAAGCAAGATGGGTATATTTTAGGACTAGGTGCTAAGATGTATAGTGTAGCTGGGCCAGTATTAACTTATGGGATGTTGAGTGCTTTTATAGTTGGAATAATTAAGTTGATTTTTATTTGATTATTTTATAAATGGAGGATATATGATGAATAAAGTAGTTGGAAATCAGACAATTAAATTTGAAAGAAAGCCTAAAATTATATCCTCGGCAGCTATTGTCGGTCCGAAAGAAGGAGAAGGTCCATTAGGAGAGTACTTTGATAAAGCTTTACAGGATTCATATTATCAAGAACAGACATGGGAGAAAGCGGAACGAAAGATGACACAAGAAAATATAGATCTTCTCTTGCAAAAGGCAAATTTAAGCCCGGATAAGATTGATTATTTAATCGGTGGAGACTTATTAAATCAAACAGTTACTTCTAATTTTGCTGCTAGGAAATTTGCAGTTCCTTACTTTGGGATTTATGGTGCTTGTTCTACAATGGTCGAAGGAATGATCTTAGGAGCTATTCTAATAGATGGCGGTTATGGTTATAGGACAATAAACTTTACTTCTAGTCACTATCAGGGAGCAGAGCGGCAGTATAGAACCCCCAATGAGTATGGTGATAAGTATCCAAGTTATAAGCAATGGACGGCTACTGGAACCGGAGCTACATTATTAGCTAAGGATGGACAGGGTCCAGTAGTTACAGAGGCAACTGTAGGTAAAGTGATCGATTTAGGAGTTAAGGACCCGAAAGATATGGGTTCTGCTATGGCTCCCGCAGCGGCTGATACAATTTTACAGCATCTAAATGATACTGGACGGACTCCACAGGATTATGATTTGATAGTTACAGGAGACTTAGGAGAAGTAGGTAGCAAATTATTAAAAGAGTTATTGGCTGAAAAGAATATAAATTTACAAGACTGTCATGATGATTGTGGAAAGATACTATATAATTCTGATCAAGATGTAGGGGCAGGAGGAAGTGGATGTGCATGTGCAGCAGTAGTAACTGCTGCTTATTTGCTACCTTATTTAAATAATGGTGAATTTAAGCGAATATTTGTAGTAGCTACCGGAGCATTGCTAAGTCCATTAACATCGCTGCAAGGAGAATCAATCCCAAGCATTGCTCACGGAATTGTGATTGAAAATGAATCGCCAAATAATGCTATTGGTAATTTTAGCTATGAAGAATAGAAAAGATACTTAAGCACTTATGGAAAGTGAGGTAAGAGGCTTGAATTATTTAGCTGCTTTTTTAGTTGGGGGATTGGTTTGTGGGTTAGGACAACTATTTTTAGATTTTACTAATTATACACCGGCTCATTTATTAGTGGGGATGGTTATAACTGGTTCACTTTTAACTGGAGTTGGCTGGTTTCAACCAATTATTGATTTTGCTGGGGCTGGCATTACTGTTCCAGTTATTAATTTTGGACATGTTTTAACTAAAGGAGTTTTAACTGAAGTTGAACGTGAAGGATTTTTGGGGCTATTTGCTGGTGTTTTAGAAGTAGGAAGTGCTGGAGTAAGCGCCTCAATAATAATTGGATTCTTAATGGCTGCTCTTTTTCATCCCAAAGAATAGCAATTTACGCATATTTTCAGCTATTAATCACAAGACTAATAAGGAGGTAAGTGATGGCAGCAAAAAAAGCTATATTAATTACTGATGGAGATGAAACAGCATGTAAAGCGGTTGAGGCAACAGGAAAGAAGTTGGGGTTACGTACTATCTCTAGATCGGCTGGGAACCCTACTCAAAATAGTGGTGAACAGATAGTTGAATTAATAAAAGAAGCTGAATCGGATGTAGCTTTAGTTATGTTTGATGATCAAGGAAACAGCGGTAAAGGTGCTGGCGAAGAAGCTATGGAAATTATCTTGGATTCTGGAGATATAGAAGTATTAGGTGTTTTGGCTGTAGCCTCTGATACTAAAGATGTAGAGGGAATTCAACCAAACTTTTCAGTTACTAATAATGCTGAAATAGTAGATGGTCCAGTCGATAAAGAAGGGGATTCAGAACCAATTACTAATCTCTATTTAGAAGGAGATACTATTGATATTATTAACGAATATGAACCAGAGATGGTGGTAGGAATCGGGGATATCGGTAAGATGGATAAGAAAGATGATTTGTCTAAAGGTTGTCCAGTTACTATGAAAGCTATTGAAGAAATATTAAGTAGGAGTGGAATCAGTTATGAAAGAAATCTTTAAGGAATTAGATAAAAATTTAGAATATTTGCAAGATGAATTACATGCTGATCTTAGTTTTGATGTGCTGACTAGAACCTTTCTAATTGGCGATAAAAAAGCTGGGATGGTATATTTAGATGGTTTCGTTAAAGACGATTTTATACTTATTTTGGAACAGTTAATAGAAACTGAAAGAGAAGAGCTTAGTGTAGATGTAATTCAAAAAATATTAGATAAAAGAATTCCATATTTTGAAGTTAGTACAGTAAATACCTTAGATGACTCTATAGATCAGATCTTAGCTGGTCCACAAGTAATCTTTGTTGAAGGTGAAACTGAGGCAATAGTTATTGATGGTCGAACTTGGATGTCTAGAGGTCCTGAAGAACCCGAGTTAGAAAAGTCTACTCGCGGCCCTAATGATGGCTTTGTTGAGACAATGTTATTTAATGTACAGATGATTAGAAGACGTTTACGTGATCCAGAATTTATTGCTGAGGTCATCAAAATAGGTAATAGGTCGAATAGTGATGTAGCAGTTACTTATATTAAAGATATAGCAGATCCTGGATTAGTTGATATTATAAAAACAAAGTTAAAGAAGATTAATGTAGATGGATTGCCTTTAGCAGATAAAACAATTGAAGACTTTTTGACTGGTAATACTCTGAATCCTTTACCTGAAGTTAGGTATACTGAACGGCCAGATCTTGTGGCTGCTCATTTACTAGAGGGTAAGATCTGTGTTATTATTGATAATTCACCGACTGCCCTTTTATTACCAGCGGTCTTTTTCGACCATGTACAGAGTTTAGAGGATTATCGGCAAACACCATTGCCAGGAACTTATTTAAAGTTAGTACGTTTAGCGGCAACAGTAACTTCGTTATTTTTACCGGTACTTTGGTTATTATTTGCTTTACAACCAGATTTGTTACCATCATCTTTAGAATTTATTGGACCAAAAAAGGCCGGTACAATTCCAATAGGATGGCAGTTTGTTCTGGCTAGTTTAGGTATTGATTTAGTTAGAATGGCCTCAATTCAAGTTCCAAATGCTTTAGCAACTTCTTTAAGTTTAATTGGAGCATTATTATTGGGAGATTTTGCAGTGAAAGTAGGCTTGTTTGTTCCTGAAACTATCTTATATATGGCGATTGGAGCTACTAGTAACTTTGCCATTTCCGGTTTTGAATTGGCGTTGACAATTAAACTATTGCGATTTATATTATTAATTTTGGTTACTTTATTTAAATTGCCAGGATTTATTGTAGGCACAGTAATTATAATTGGATTATTCTTATTTACTAAATCTTTTGGTATCTCCTATTTATGGCCTCTAATTCCTTTTAATTGGAATGCATTAAAGTCTTATATTGCAAGACAGTCGATTCTGGATTTATCGCACCGGCGACCAAATATTCATAGTCCAACTGATTCTGATAGATATCCGGAGGATAGAAAGGATGGTTAGTATTACTCAAGGAGCAGGGAACGAGGGGTGATGAATGGATAATTTAACTAAAGTCATTATTTATAGTTCTTTAGCAGGAAGCACCATTTTAGTAGGTGGGTATTTAGGAACTAAGGATATATCTGAGCGTTTATTATCTTTCATGCTATCATTTGGTGCTGGAATATTGCTTTCAGTTATTTCTTTTTCATTAATCCCCGAATCGTATCGCGGGGCTGGAATGTTAGGGAGTTCTGGTAGTTTTATATTAGGAGGGATATTCTTTTTAGTAATTGATGACTTTATTGAAAAGCGATTTAGCTCCGGAGTTGGAATTGCTTTAGGTACTTTTTTAGATGACTTGCCAGAAGCAATTAGTATGGGAATTGGTTTTGCTACTGGAGGTGGAGGGTTAGGGACAGTATTAGCGGTTTCTGTCTTTCTGCATAATATTCCTGAGGGTTTTTTGACCACCGAAGAGATGATTAATGAAGGAAACTTTAAAAAAAGATTTGCCTATTTAATTGCAGGAATAATTGCTTTGATTAATCCAATAGGGGCTATTATTGGTTTTAAATTTTTGGTTGGGCTATCAAAGTTTTGGCTAGGCTCAATTATGGCATTTGCCGGAGGAGCTATTCTTTATATGATTACTGATGAGATGATTCCAAGAGCTGTTAGTAACGGTGGTAAGTTTGAGGTAATGGGAGTCCTAATTGGCTTTTTATCTAGTTTTCTTTTAGGAGAAATATTTACAGCTGGTTCTTTAGCTTTTTAATTTAAATGTTGTAGAAAGGAGGAAAGAGATGACATTGAAAGTAGGAATTCCAAAGTCATTATTATATTTTTATTATTATCCTGGATGGAAGAAGTTCTTTGCTGAATTAGGAGTAGAAACAGTGGAGTCATCATCTTCTAATAAAGCAATAGTAAACAAAGGGGTTAAATTAGCTATAGACGAGGCTTGTTTTCCGGTTAAAATGTGTCATGGTCATGTGCTTGATCTTTGTGATAAAGTAGATTATCTCTTCTTACCTCGCATTGTGAGTGTAGAGAATAATGAATATGTCTGTCCTAAACTAATGGGTTTACCGGATATGATTAGGAGTAATATAGATAATTTACCACAATTATTGACGCCAACGATTAATCGTAATCAAAGTTGGTTATCTTTATTAAAGGCTAATTTAGAGCTAGGGGCTAAGTTTACAGATAACAAATTAAAGATCTTAAAAGCACATTGGAAGGCTAATCAGGCTTTTAAAAAGTATCATAAAGATTTAACAAAGAGTATTAAGAGTCAAGATAGATTAGTAATTGCTTTATTGGGACATTCTTATTTGCTTAATGACCAATATATTAATTTAGGTATTATAGATAAACTAAAGAATCTAGGAGTAGAAGTCATAACTCCTCAAAATCTTACTTCACAACAGATTAAGCAAGGTGCTAATAAATTATCTAAAGACCTTTTCTGGACTTTTAATAAAAGAATTATTGGGGCTGCTTACTATCTATTTGATCGCCAAGAGATAGATGGTATTATTCAACTAGCAGCTTTTGGTTGTGGGCCAGATGCTTTAATTGGAGAATTGATTGAAAGAAGGGCTAAACGAAGAGATGATATTCATTTTATGTCTTTGAACCTAGATGAACATTCAGGAGAGGCAGGATTATTAACTAGGTTAGAAGCATTTGTAGATATGATTAAGTGGGAGGTTAAAGGAGCATGAAGGTAACATTTCCGCATATGGGGAATATGAATTTATCGATTAAGTCATTATTTAATAATTTAGGTCTAGATGTGATAGAACCACCTCCAATTACTAAACGAACTTTAGATTTAGGAGTAAAGTATTCACCAGAGTTTGCTTGTTTACCATTAAAGATAAATATAGGTAATTATATAGAAGCATTAGAATTAGGCGCAGATACAATCATAATGGGTGGTGGTATTGGTCCTTGTCGTTTTGGATATTATGCGGAGGTGCAGAAGGAGATTCTTAATGATTTAGGTTATGATTATGAAATGATAGTTTTAGAGCCTTTCCAAAGTCGTTGGGAGAATTTCATCAAGCAATTTAAGTTTATATTTAAGCATGTTGAATGGTGGAAGTTTATAAGCGCTTGGCGATTGGCTTGGGCAAAATGTGAGGTTATTGATAAAGCTAATGAATATGTTAATCAAATGCGAGCTTATGCTATTGAACCGCAGTCAGTGACTAAATTATATAAAGAATTTTTAAGGAAATTAGAAAGAACAGAAGATAAAAGAGAGCTTTATTCATTAGTAATAGGTTTAAAAGATAAAATTTTAGATTTGGATTTGGATATGAAAAGGGATCCACTTAAGATAGGTATAGTAGGTGAGATTTATGTAGTCTTAGAGCCATTTACTAATCTTAATTTAGAGGAAAAGTTAGGGGAGATGGGGGTTATAGTTGATCGGTCTATATACCTTAGTGACTGGGTAAGTGAACATCTTTTTTCAAATGCAAGTAATACTGCCAAACATCACAAAATAGAAGAAGCTGCTGAACCTTACTTAGAACATTTTGTTGGTGGTCATGGGTTAGAGACAATAGGTCAAACGATTCTTTATGATGAAAAAGGATATGATGGTGTAATTCAATTAGCTCCATTTACCTGTATGCCAGAGATAGTGGCGCAGAGTATTTTGCCTGAGATTAGTAAAGAAAGGAATCTACCAGTGCTATCATTAGTATTAGATGAACATACTGGGGATGCAGGGTTTATTACTAGATTAGAAGCATTTGTTGATTTATTAGCAAGAAAGAGAAGAGACCAGGTGGGAGGTCAAGTTATATGAAAGGCTATTTAGGAATTGATGTGGGGTCAGTAAGTACTAATTTAGTCTTATTAAACGATAATTATCAAGTGTTAGAAAAGTTATATTTAAGAACACAAGGACGGCCAATAGATACAATCCAAATCGGTTTAAAGAAACTAGGTGAGAAGATTGGTGATATTCAAATCAAAGGCGTCGGAACTACAGGTAGTGCTAGAAATTTAGCAGGAGTAATTGTAGGGGCTGATGTAATCAAGAATGAGATTACAGCTCATGCTGTTGCCGCTTCAAATGTAGTTCCAGGAGTTAGAACAGTATTAGAAATTGGTGGTCAAGACTCAAAGATTATTATCTTGCGAGAAGGAGTAGTAGTCGATTTTGCGATGAATACAGTCTGTGCGGCAGGAACTGGTTCGTTTCTAGACCAGCAGGCGAGTAGATTAAGTATACCAATTGAAGAGTTTGGAGAATTAGCATTGCAAGCTAATTCCCCAGTTAGGATTGCTGGTCGTTGTTCTGTCTTTGCAGAGTCAGATATGATTCACAAACAACAGTTAGGCCATTGCACAGAAGACATAATTGCTGGACTTTGTGAAGCATTAGTTAGAAATTATCTTAACAATGTAGGACAAGGGAAAGAGATCTTAGAGCCGATTCTTTTTCAAGGCGGAGTAGCTGCTAACAAAGGTATTAAAGCAGCTTTTTCTGAGGAATTAGACGCTAAAATAAACGTCCCAAAACATCATAATGTAATGGGAGCCTTAGGTTCAGCCATCTTAGCAAAAGAAGAAATGAGACAGAAGAAAAAAACTTCTTTTAAAGGCTTTGATGTGTCAGAATTTAGTTATAATGTTTCTAGCTTTGAATGTGATTCCTGTCCAAATAGTTGTGAGATTATTAATATCTATCAAGATGAAGAATTAGTAGCTAGATGGGGCTTTAAGTGCCCAAAATGGGAAGCAGTTTAAACAGTTAACAGTGTACAGTTGACAGTTGACAGTGAAGCCCAGAAAAGAGTTTTCGGATTAGAAGTAGAGTCTATCGTAGGCTTGCGACCAGCTTTGAACTTTAAGCTGGGCGAGACAGTGAAGCCCAGAAAAATACAGGTTAAGGTCAAGGTTAAGAAATTTGCTTAACGGTTAATCTTAGCTCTTGCTTAAAATTTAGAGAACAAATAAGTTTTATAGATAGTTTGCGTTCATAATCAATTGATTATGAACGCACAGGAATAACAACTTTATCATAGAGGGAGTCAAAAAATAATTTGAGTTATTTTCTATAGTAACTTGACACAATCTAAACTCACTTCCTTACTTGACATTTAATGGGAAGTGAGATATAATTATGGATATATAGAACTGACTGGTCAGTTCTGAAATAGGAGGTGGTCAAGTGAAATTTATCAAGTCTTTTGTACAAAAGTATGCTAAAGGAATTATTATAATGACTATTTTATTAACAGTATTTTTTGCTTATCAAGCTATTGGGGTTAAGATTAATACTGATATGAAGAAGATGTTTCCAGATGGTGACCCAGTAGTTGAAACATTTGATAAGATAAGTGATAGATATGGTGGTTCAGAATATATAGTCTTAATGCTAAAAGATAGAGATATAATGGATAAAGAGACTTTACAGCATATTGATTACTTAACTAAGAAGCTGGAAGGTATTAAAGGAATTAATAAGGTGCGGAGTATTACTAATATTGAAGAGATTCGCGGTAAAGGATTTACGATTGAAATAGGGGAATTCATTAAAGAAATACCTAAAACTAAAAGAGAAATTCAGAGCTTAAAAGAAGATGTTTTGACTAAAGACCGCTATTTAGGGACTTTAGTAGCCCAAGATTTAGAGGCAGCAACAATTATTTCTCAATTAAGTCCTGAAGCTAATCAAAAAAAGGTAGTTTCTAAGGTGCAAAAGATTAGGAAGGAAGCTGAGCTAACAGAGGAAAGTTATTTAACAGGAAGTCCAGTTTTGACTAAAGCGATGGCAGATAATATGAAGAATGATATTATTAAACTCTTTCCTTTTGTTTCGATAATGGTAATGTTAATCTTATTTGATAGTTTTCATAGTTGGCGAGGAGTAGTTTTACCTATTATTGTTGTGCTTTTTAGTGTTATTTGGACGATTGGTTTGATTGCTTGGTTAGGTAAGAGTTTATCAATAGTTAGTACTGTACTACCAGTATTATTAGTTAGTGTAGGTAGTGCGTATGCTATTCATTTCTTAACTAGGTTTTATGAAGACCAAAAAGAAGGGTTGAATAAAAAAGAGGCAATTATTGAAAGTATTCTAAAAGTAGGAATGGCTATTGTGATGGCAGGAATAACTACTATTGCCGGTTTTTCTTCTTTGGGCTTATCAGACTTAACGATAATTAAAGATTTTGGTCTCTTTACTGCTTTTGGTGTCTTTGCGGCTCTTATAATGTCTATAACCTTTTTACCAGCTACTCTCTTTTTACTTAAAAAGCCTAAACATTTACGAGCAGCAGAAGATAGAAAGCTATTAGATAAATTATGTAGTAATATATCCAAACTTGTTAATAGGCATGCAATTTTAATAATTATTGGAGTCATTATCATCTGTTTATTATCATTATGGGTTGTCCCACAGATTAAGCCCGAGACGAATTATATTACTTTTTTTCAGCAAGGAAGTGAAATCAGAAAAGCAGATACATTAGTTAACACTAAGTTTGGTGGTTCAGAATCATTAGAGATTATAGTAGATACTAAAAAGAGAAATGGTATAGAAAATCCTAATTTTTTAAAGAAAGTAAAAAGTTTTCAGACAGAATTAGAAGAAATAGATCTATTAAGCAATTCAATGTCGGTGGTTGATCTGTTAGAAGAAGAAAATCAAGCTCTAAACCAAGGGGATGAGAAGTTTGAGCGACTACCAGGCAGGGGGATTGCACAGTATCTTCTACTTTTATCTTCCGATGATGATGATTTATTAAGTGATTTTATAGACTTTGATCATCAGGAAGTTAGAATTAGAGTTATGGTAGCTAGTGCTAGTAGTCAACAGACTAAATTGATGATACAGAAAGTAAGAGGTTTGATTGATGATAAGTTTGGGAATAAAAGTTATGATATTACTTTAACTGGAACTCCTGTCTTAAGTAATCGGTTAACAGACATGATTATCAGTAGTCAGATTAAGAGTTTATTATCATCAATTCTATTAGCTTTTATCATTACTAGCATTCTTTTAAAATCACCATTGAAAGGGTTTGCTTGTAGTTTTCCAATAGCAGTTACTGTATTAATAAACTTTGGGTTAATGGGTTGGACATCAGTGCCATTGAATGTAGCAACTAGTATGATTGCAAGTATTGCCGTTGGAGTAGGGGTGGATTACAGTATTCATTTCTATACTCGCTATCAGGAAGAAAGAGAAAAAGGAGCAAATTTAAAAGAAGCTTTGGAAATAGCTATTAAGACAATTGGAAGAGCAAATTATTTTAATGCAACAGCTGTAACTGCAGGATTCTTAGTTCTATTATTTTCTTCATTCCCACCGCTAAAGACTTTTGGATTACTGACGTCAATCACAATGTTAGTTTCCTTTTTAGGAGCAATGGTAGTACTGCCATCACTGATTATTGTAGGTGCGAAGATAAGTGACGTGATGAGTTCAGAAGATGATATTTCGTTGAGGGGAAGGTAACAGTTAACAGTGAAGCCCAGAAAAGAGCTTCCGAATTAGAAGCAGAGTCTATCATAGGCTTGCGACCAGCTTTGAACTTTAAGCTGGGCGAGACAGTGAAGCCCAGAAAAGAGCTTCCGAATTAGAAGCAGAGTCTATCGTAGGCTTGCGATCAAATACTAAAAAGGAGTGATTTATCAATGAGAAGAAAAATGATTAGTCTAATTCTAATGTCAGTATTAATTCTAGGATTAATAGGAGGAGTTTCAGCACAAGATTTAACTGGGGATGATATATTAGATAGAGTTGAAGCAGCAATTGATGCCGATTCATCAGAAATTAAATTAAAGATGCAGCTTTATAATGAAGCGGGAAGCATGAGAGAAAGAGAGTTAAAGGCTTATACCCAAGATGGAGAATACGATAAAGCTTTAATTCGTTTTTTAGCGCCAGCTAGTGTAGAAGGAACTGCCTTTTTATCTCATGAGAAGAATAATAATGATGAAGATATGTATCTTTACATGCCCGTATTAGGGAACGTAAGAAGGATAGCAGGTAGTCAAAAGAATGGTAGCTTTGTCGGTACAGATTTTAGTTATAATGATTTGTCAATCTTAGGTGGCGGTAACTATAAAGAAGATTATAAAGCAACAATTTTAGAATCCAATAAAAATGAATATTTATTAAAACTAATTCCTACTGATAAAGAGATTGAATATAAATTTGTCAAGATGTGGGTAAAAAGAAGCAATTGGTTTCCAACTAAGTTAGAGTTTTATGATACTAGTGGAGATTTACATAAGGTATTAATTAATGAAGGTGTTAAGCAGATTGCTGGATATTGGACAGCTAGTGAATTAACGATGAAGAATGTACAGAAAGGTAGTAAGACGGTATTACGCTTAGATGAAATTACTTATGATAAGCCAATTAGTGAACGAATCTTTACAACAAGGTATTTACGGCGATATTAATTGATTATACAATGGTTTTAGATGACAATTATAATTGAGGTGAGCAAAATATAAAACTTACTTAATAAATATTAGACTTATTTAGCTAATAATATTTATACAAGTAAAAGGAGGTTTATGAATGCGCAGATTTAAAGTTTTAACTTTGCTACTAGTGTTGTTATTGATTCTTTCTTCTGTAAGTTATGCTAAGGATATAGAGATATCTGGTTCATTAAATAGTTATTTAGTAGGCAATCCAAATAACGGATTAATTGAAGAAGAAGAGAAGGTTAATTTAATCTTAGAAAAAGAGTTTGGTTTTGATGCTAACATGCATTTAGATTTAGAATTTAAATCAGATGCTAATAGCTCTACAACTACCTCGTTTAATGAAGCATATTTAAATTATTATACGCAGAATATGGATTGGCGACTTGGGAAACAAGAGATTAGCTGGGGGAGTGCGTATAAGATAAATCCGACAAGTTATTTTAATCCTAATGATTTAACAGCACTTAAACCCTTGGATGAAAAGCTAGGTGTCAAAGCAATTAAAGGTATCTATTATGCTCCTAAAGGATTAGAGATTACCGGAGTAGTAGTTCCGTTTTTTAGAGGGATTAGTTTAAAAAATAATGCAAAAGATAATGTGGGGGATAATGTAAAGAATATACAAAGTGGCTTCAAGGTAACAAAGCGGCGTTTTCATGACTATGATATATCATTAAGTGCTTATCATGGACGAGATAAGTTACCAGCAGTAGATAGCAAAGCTAATTTTATTTATCCTAAAGCTAATCGTGTAGGATTAGATATCATTGGTGATTTAGGAGATATGGGAGTATGGGCGGAAACAACTTATAGTGATTATCAAGACGAGCAGTTTAAGAATGTAATTGAAACTGCCGTAGGTATAGATTATAAGTTTGATAATAATCTATACTTAGTAGGTCAGGGTTATTATAAAGAAGGAAGAACAGAGAGTGAGCCGAGAGTTAAAGCAGCAAACTTTTATGTTTCTAAACCGATTTTTGATTTTCATGAGATAGAGGTTACTACTTTATATGATTTTGAAAGTGAAACTTCTTTAATAGAACCACAGTTTAATTATTCCTTGGCTAATTCTGTTGAATTACAATTAGGAGGAACCTATGTAGATAGTGCAGAAAAGGATACTAGTAGCGGT
This sequence comes from Candidatus Frackibacter sp. WG13, assembly GCF_900114655.1. Lineage (GTDB taxonomy): Bacteria > Bacillota > Halanaerobiia > Halobacteroidales > Acetohalobiaceae > Frackibacter. Next base: position 266,404 of record NZ_FOTT01000001.1, on the reverse strand, counting down.
TTGATTTCTGCTTTAGGTCAAGATAGAATATATACAAGGTTAAATGTTGAGTTTTAATTAAGGAGTTGAAAGTATGAATTCCAAAAAAGAAAGAATATTTACGGCAGCTATTGATAAATTTTCACAGAAAGGCTCTACTAATACAACAATGCAAGAGATAGCAGAAACTGCTGGAGTAGGGAAAGGTACTTTATATCGTTATTTTGAAAATAAGGAAGACTTGATATATTCATTAATTCAGTATGGCATTAATAAGATGACAAATCAAGTTAAGGAGAAAATTTCTCAAGTGGAATTACCACTTGAGAAATTAAAAATAATTGTAGGTGCTCAGTTAGAATTTTATGATCAACACCAGAATTTTTGTAAATTTTTAACGAGAGAAATTTGGGGTTATCAAAGCAAGTTTGAAGATTATATTAAAGAAATTCGATCTAATAATACAGTGATAATTGAAAATATCATTAAAGATGGAATTGAAAGAGGAGTATTTAAAGAACTTAATGCGGAAACAGCAGCAGTTTCATTGAGTGGAATGATTAATATTACAGCGTTGCATTGGTTTATGTTTCAAGATAAGTTTCCTATAGAAAAAATAAGAAATGATATCATTCAACTTTATTTTAATGGGATAAAAAAATCAAATATTTAAGTTAATATGAAAGGTTTTATGCTTTCTCAAAGTATAAAGCCTTTTGTTTTTAATCAAATTTCCTAAAATAATAAATCATAATATTGGTTATTATTTTTCTTTATTTGACAAAAAAAGATAACATATGATATTATAAATACAAAGATAATGAAATTAATCACAATGTTTTTAAAAAAGGGGACTTTTTATTTTTACCTTGTAATCCCCTCCCTAATGCGGGGAGGTAAAGGTCGATTGTGAAAAAAATAATTATTTATTATACCCAGAATGTAAAAAGGGGGGTTACATAATTAAGTGATATTAAATGTAAATAGAAGGGGATTAATTTTATAATTAACAAGGGGGTATGAAAAATGATGAAGAAGACAATGGGTACTTTTATTTTAACTTTAGTGTTAGTTTCATTGTTGATTTCTCCAGTTTTAGCGACTAATGGGATGCAATTTATTGGTGTAGGGGCTTATCAGAAAGGAATGGGCGGTGCAATTACTGCTGCACCGTATACAACAGCAACGGCTATCACTAATCCGGCTGGAATGGCTTTGATTGGGATGAGAACTGATTTTAGTACTGAATTATTTGTGCCTAACAGATATGCTGATTTCCCAGATATGGGACCTTTAAAAGGCGGAAAAGATGAGGGTGGTTCTGAATTCTATATGGCACCAGCTATCGGTTGGAATGCTCCGGCTTGGTTTAATAAAGACATCTGTTTTGGTGGTGGGATGTATGGTGTTGCTGGTATGGGAGTAGATTATGGAGAATTACAAACACCTACTATTGGTTATGGGATGGACCAACAATTGGGACAGATAGCAACTTCGATGGGGCAGCCTGACCCGACAGGGGATAATAACCCTCAGAATGCCACAGGAAATATTTGGTCAAATTATCAATTTTGGAAGTTAGCTCCTTCGGCAGCTTATAAAGTAAATGACAAGCTAGCTATTGGTGGTGCACTTAATGTTGATTATCAGGCTCTGAGTTTTGAAAGTTATTATACAGGAGATTTCATGACAGATATAAATACAATGACTGGTAAAAATTTAAAACACTTCGGTTTTGACTTAAGTGAAACACAAGCTGCTTTTGGTGCTGGATTTACTCTAGGTACTATTTATCAATATAATGATGCGCTTACTTTAGGTGCTAGTTATACTAGTAAGCAGCATTTTACAGATTACGAATATCGTTTAGATAAGGGAGATATCTTAACTCAACAAGGTAATGAAATGTATTATAATGAAGCTGGAGTTTATAAGATGAACATGGATGCTCCTCGCCAGGTGGCGTTAGGAATGGCTTATCGCCCTAATCAAAAATGGTTAGTTTCTACAGATGTAAAGTGGATTAACTATAGTGATACTATGGATAACCTCTATTTAGAAGGTGACTTCAAAAATTTAATGACTGGTACTTCTAAGGATAGAATAGCTATGCCTTGGGGGTGGGATGATATTGTTACTTATTCTATAGGTATTCAATATAAATATAGTCCGAAATTAAATTTAAGAGCAGGTTATAATTATGGTGATTCACCAGTAGAGAGTGACGATGTATTTAATAACTTACCAGCGATTGCTATTGTTGAAGATCATCTTTCAGTTGGAGCTACTTATAAATTAGATGAGAATTGGGAATTGACTGCGACTTACATGCATGCTTTTGAAAATGAGCTAACAGATAGTATGTATAATGTTAAAAGTAGCCTAGAAGAAGATTCATTTGATGGTACAATAAGTTATAAGTTTTAATTAAATTTAACAAATTTATTTAAAATCAAGTTTTAAAATATTAGGGCTGGGTTTCTAATTAATAGAGGCCTGGCTCTTAATTTTTATATAGAAGAAATTTAGAGAAAAGAGATATAAATCAGGGGGAACAGACATGCGAAAGTTTAATGTTTTAGTTTTAACTTTGCTGTTGATTTTAATTTGTAGTTTAACGGTTTTAGCTCAAGGACAAGAAATAGAATTTTCTGGTTCATTAACAAATTCTTTAGTAGGATATACTAGTGATGGTCAAGTAGTAGCTCGGGAAGTATTTGATTTAGTTTTAGATAAAGATTTTGGTTTTAATGCGAAGATAACTCTTGATTTAGAATTTGAATCATATCATAATGGTCAGGAAGATATAAGAAATACAGAGATAAGCACACGTAAAGCTTATTTAGATTATTATACTAAAAATATGGATTGGAAAATTGGCAAACAGAATATCAATTGGGGACATGCGTATAAAATAAATCCAACGGATTATTTTACTACATATGATTTAACGTCTTTTAAACCTTTAGATGAGAAGTTAAGTGTTGAAGCACTTAAGGGAACTTATTATACCTCTAGAGAATTAGAAATAACAGGAGTTGTAGCTTCTTACTTTAAAGGGACTAAGTCAGATAGAAGAATGTTTGATTCAATAGTGGATAAGTTAGCTGGTGCTGTTGATAAAGAAGGAGATTTAGAGTTAGTAGAAAGTGATATTAAAAATACTCAACTTGGATTAAAGATTACTAAACGTTCTTTTTATGATTATGATATTTCTTTAAGTACTTATCATGGTCGGGATAAAATACCAGCAATTGATACTAGAAATTCTAGTTCAAACTTAGCCAAATTCGTTTTTCCTCAAGTTAACCGTTTAGGTATTGATATTATTGGTGATTTAAGGGAAGTAGGTATTTGGACAGAAATTGTTTATGGTAATTATATAGATGATCAATTTGATAGTATTATAGAGGCAGCGGTCGGTGCTGATTATAAATTTGAAAATAATCTATATTTAGTAGGACAAGGTTATTATAAAGAAGGAAGAACAGAGTTAGAAGAAGAAATAAAGGCTATTAACTCCTATATGATTAAACCAGTATTTAAGTTTCATCAAATTGAATTAAATATTTTATATGATATTAATAATGAAGCATACTTAATAGAACCTCAGTTTAATTATTCTTTAACTAATGCTATTCAGTTACAGTTTGGAGGGAGTATAGTAGAAATCGGCAGAGATGATAATGGTACCGGTATAGTCTCAAATTTATGTCAGGAAGACAAAATTTTTATTCAGTCAAAGGTTAATTTTTAAATAGAAGATATTTGATGTTTTTTGATTCTATGTTGTAAACTGCTAATAAATATGTTTTAATATAATTGATGGTTAATATATTACTTATATAGTCTAGTCTCATAATTAGATTATCAGCATAATTGACGTGGGTTTTTGGACGCTAGCAATTAAAATTATACAAGAGTCTTATATTATACTTGTAGATATATAATAGTAGGTTCAGTTAGGGAGGTAATGATTAATGATAAAGGAAGAAGGATTACCAATATTAGCAGGAGGGTTTGTAGCAATAGTCTTTGGGTTTTCATTTTTATTTACAAAAGAAGCCTTATCTTCAATAACTGCCTTTCATTTATTAGGGTTTAGGTTTGCTTTTGCGGTTATAATATTGACATTACTAAGGGTTTTGGGAATAATTAAAATTAATTTTAAAGGTAAAAAATTAAATACATTGCTATTATTAGCTTTCTTCCAACCAGTAACTTATTTTATTTGTGAAACTTTAGGTATCAAGATGACCTCTTCTTCAGAAGCAGGGATGATGATAGCTTTAATTCCTGTCTTTGTGACTATTTTAGCAGCGATTTTTCTTAATGAAAGACCTAGTAAAAAGCAGTTAGTATTTATTTTAATTTCAGTAATTGGAGTCTTATTTATTATTCTTATGAAGGGAAGTTTGGAAGTAAGTGGACAGCTAACAGGTATATTCATTCTTTTAGGAGCAGTAATTTCAGCCGGAATTTTTAATATATTATCGAGAAAGTCATCATTGCAGTTTAAACCTTTAGAGATTACATATATTATGATGTGGATTGGGGCTATATTCTTTAATATAGTTGCTCTTACACAACATTATATACAAGGCAATCTAGTGAATTATTTTCAACCTTTAGGTGATACAAGTATATTAATTGCTATTCTTTATCTAGGCGGTCTTTCTTCAGTAATAGCATTCTTTTTATTGAACTTTATGCTATCTAAAATTGAAGCTTCAAGGTCAGCGGTTTTTACGAATTTAACAACAATTATTTCTATAATTGGTGGAGTAGTATTTAGGAATGAACCTTTTTATTGGTTTCATATCATTGGCGGAATTATGATTTTACTTGGAGTGTGGGGAACTAATTATTATGGCAACTATGAACCGAAAGAAGTTGTTCCTAAAGGTTGAGATTGAGGCCTAGGTTAAGGCTAAGGTTAAGGTTTCAATGTTTTTAATCGTCAATTGAATTTTAAAGGGGGATTTATTAATGAAATCTATTCGTGAATATCTATGGTTTAATACGGACGAGAGGGTTGAATTTATCAATATAACTCGGAAAGTACAGGAAATAATTGACGAGAACGGAATTCAAGAAGGGTTATGCTTAGTAAATGCCATGCATATCACGGCTAGTGTTTTTATTAATGATGCAGAAAGTGGGTTAATTTCTGATTTCAAAGAATGGTTAGAGGAGTTGGCTCCTCATGAACCTACTTCTCAGTACTTACATAATCGAGGAATAGAAGATAATGCAGATGCTCACTTAAAACGGCAGATTATGGGAAGAGGAGTCACTGTAGCAATTACTGAAGGAGAGCTAGACTTTGGACCATGGGAACAGATTTTTTATGGTGAGTTTGATGGTCGGCGGAAAAAAAGAGTTATGGTAAAGATAATAGGAGAATAAGATATCAAAATCAAAAGAGAGCAAAGGTGTAAGTTATAATAGATAATATTGATAATAGTAATCAATTTGAAGAAAAGTGTTGACAGTAAATAATAATTATGTTATTCTATTTAAAAATGAAGATTTAGAGCAAGGTAGAGGAGCGGTAGCTAAAAGTAATCTTAATGAGCAGATGTCAGTAATGATTTAAGATGAAAGGAGCTATTGCCGAAATCTTAAAATAGACATCGATTTTAAGATTGAAACTATAATTAATAATTATAGTTTTGTCACTAATAGGTGAAGAGCTATCTTATAGACTGGTTATAGATTTAAACGGTTATGAGATAAACTACATAACCGTTTTTTAAATGTCATCATATAATATAAGAAACATAGAGAAGTATAGTCAAATTAAATAAGAGGATTTTGAGGAGGAGTAGTGAGAGTATGGAATTACATGGAACGATGGAGATTAACGATGAAGGCATTTTAGAAATTGGTGGTTGTGAGGTAAATAAGATTGCTGAAGAGTACGGTACACCTTTATACATTCTTGATGAAAAAGAGATTAGAGATAACTGTCGAGCTTATAGAAAGGCTTTTGAAGAATGGTATCCAAATTCAGAGACTATCTATGCTAGTAAGGCCTTTATGTCACTAACTATGTGTAGAATTGTTGATGAAGAGGGCTTAGGTTTAGATGTTGTTTCTGGTGGTGAACTATATACTGCTTTAGAGGCAGATTTTCCAGTAGAAAAGATATATTTCCACGGTAATAATAAGACACCTGAAGAATTAGAGATGGCTTTAGAAGCAGGAATCGGAAGAATTGTAGTCGATAATAATTATGAACTAGAATTATTAAATGGAATAGCAGCTGAAAAAGATAAAGTAGTAGATATCTTAATTAGAGTAACACCAGGAGTAGAAGCTCATACTCATAGTTATATCCAAACAGGACAGACAGATTCTAAATTTGGTGTTGGTATTCAGAATGGTTTAGCTTTAGAAACGATTAAGAATGCTATTAAGTTAGATAATATATCTGTAAAAGGGATTCATTGTCATATCGGATCTCAGATCTTTAATCTTGAATCATTCGGTCTAGCAGTAGATGTTATGTTAGATTTTGTAGAAGATGTAAAGGAAGAGGCAGACCTAGTAATGGAAGAGCTTAATCTTGGTGGTGGAATCGGTATTAAGTATACAGAAGATGACCAGACTGTAGATATTAATGAATATGCAAAGATTGTTTCACAGGCTATTCAAGAAAAATGTGACGAGTTAGAGATTCCGTTACCTAAAGTAATTAACGAACCTGGCCGTTCTATTATTGGTACAGCCGGTTCTACAATTTATACTGTCGGTTCTATTAAACAGATTCCGGATATTAGAAAGTATGTGGCTGTTGACGGTGGAATGCCTGATAATATCCGTCCGGCACTTTATGATGCAGAATACGAGGCGATTGTAGTTAATAAAGCTGACCAAGAGACAGAAGAAGTAGTTTCAATTACAGGTAAATGCTGTGAATCTGGTGATATGTTAATTTGGGATATTGAGCTGCCAGAATTAGAATCTGGGGATATTCTATTAGTTTCTTGTACTGGAGCTTATGGTTATTCAATGGCCAACAATTATAATAGTCTACCAAAACCAGGAGTGGTATTGGTTAATGATGGTCAAGTAGAAGAGATTATTCGTAGAGAGCAGTATCAAGATTTAGTGGCAAAAGAAGAAATTCCAGCAAAGTTAAAAGGTAATAACTAAGAATCTGCTGCTTCTTAATTATACGAATGTCACAATTAATTATATAAAATCTATAGTTAAAGAAGAATTTTTGAGTTAATTATGATATTCTGCTTGTTATACTAAACCTTACTTAATTATTAAGTAAGGTTTAGTTTTTTTGTTTGAAATTATATGCCTTTCTAAATAGCTCGATTTATGGTATAATAGAAGTTGATGTTTATAAATTGCAGGAGTTGATAAAGTGAAAATAATAACTAGTCATCTCGGAACCGATTTTGATGGTCTAGCGGCTATGGTAGCGGCTAGTAAATTATATCCGAATGCTATTATGGTCTTTTCCGGTAGGTTAAGCCAAAATGTTAAAGATTTTATGTCATTGTATAAAGACCGGATTATTATTAAGAGGCCTAATGAGATTAAAGAAGAAATAGCAACTTGTCACGTAGATAAATTAATAGTAGTAGATACTAGAATTGGTAGTCGAATAGGTGAATTGGAAGAGTTGGCTAATGATTCAGAAGTGGAGTTAATCATTTATGATCACCATCCAGAATTAGATGAAGAGATGAAAGGTGATTGGCAATTAGTTAAAGCAGTAGGAGCAACTACTAGTCTTCTGTGTCAGGAAATAGAGAAACGTGGAATTGAAATTACTCCTTTTGAAGCGACATTATTTACTTTAGGGATTTATGAAGATACTGGTTGCTTAACTTTTACTTCAACTACTGCTCTTGATGCTGAGGCTGTTTCATTCTTACTAGAAAATGAGGCCAACTTATCAGTTGTTAATCAATTTATTGAGCGTCCTTTAAGTTCGGCTCAACAGGATTTATTTACACAATTATTAAATTCATTAACCGTACATGAATTAAATGGATTGAAGGTTACGACTTATGAAGCAAAGGTTGATGAGTATATCGGAGGCATAGCTTACTTAACACATAAATTAGATGACCTTAATCGTTCTGATGTTGTCTTTACTTTAGTGCGATTAGGTTCGAAAGTATTAGTAGTGGCACGGAGTAATATTGATGCGGTCGATGTTTCTGAGATAGTGACTGAGTATAATGGTGGCGGCCATGCTAAAGCAGCATCAGCTATGATTAGAGACGAAGATATAGTTTTAGATGATTTAAAAGCTGAGTTGATAGGGTTAGTACAACAAAAGATGAAACCATCAGTTTTAGCTAAAGATATTATGTCCAATCCAGTTAAAACGATTACTCCTGATGAATCAATTGAAGAAGCAGAGGCAATAATGCTTCGTTATGGACATTCTGGTTTAATTATTACTAAAGATGAAGAGATTGTAGGAGTTATCTCTAGAAGAGATATAGATAAAGTGCGTAATTATGATCTGATGCATGCCCCTGTAAAAGGATATATGTCGCGTGGGGTAGTTACTATTAATGAAGAGACTACTTTTAAAGAGATTCAACAAGAGATGGTAGAGCATGATATTGGAAGATTGCCGGTAATGAATGATGATGATGAATTAGTCGGAATTGTAACTCGAAGTGATGTTCTAAAGGTTCTATATGGGCAGGCTGACTATATCAAAGGACAACAGAATCGATATGGAAGAAGTATGGTTGAGGTTTCTGAAGAGAGTTCTAATGTAGAGAATTTATTAGCAGATTTAGATTCAGATCTATTTGATTTACTAGTAAAAGCAGGTAGAGTAGCTGACCAGTTAGAACTTAATCTCTATATAGTTGGTGGCTTTGTCCGTGATTTAATTTTAGGAGTTAAGAACTTAGATTTAGATTTAGTCATAGAAGGCGATGGTATCGATTTTGCTTATAAATTGGCTGAAAGATTAGAAGGTGAAGTGAAAGAAGTTCATAAAGAGTTTGGAACGGCGATTGTTAAGTTAACAGATGGCTTGAAATTAGATATTGCAAGTTCTAGAGTTGAATATTATGAATATCCAGCAGCACCTCCACAAGTAGAAGCTGCTTTACTTAAACAGGATCTATTTAGGCGTGATTTTACGATTAATGCTTTGGCTATTCAGTTAAATGAGAAAAGATTTGGTAGATTAATTGATTATTTTGGTGGAGAAGAAGATTTAGAAGAAGGAATAATTAGAATTTTACACAATTTTAGTTTTATTGATGACCCTACACGAATTTTTAGAGCATTAAGGTTTGCCAACCGTTATGAATTTGAAATAGAAAGCTTGACTAAAGAATTAATTGAGCATGCTATTAATCAAAATGTAATTAAAGGCTTATCATCTGGAAGGTTAGGAAATGAATTATTTTTAATGTTGTCTGAAGAAAAGGCAGGATATATTCTGTTAGACTTAGATAAGTTTGGATTATTGGCGTATTTTCATCCTAAATTAACCTGGGGGGAAGAAGAATATCGTTTAGCCTTAGAAATTCCTTGGATAAATGATTGGCTTGAGCATTTAGAAATAACTGAGGATGTAACAATAAAAATTTGGCAGTTATATCTAATAATTTTAACTAAGTCTTTATCTGAGCACGTCATTAAGCATTTATTATTAAGATTGAAGTTTTCTAAGGCCTTAATTGATAAAGTGATTTTTGCTAAGAATGAAGCCAAAGATATTTTGAACTTGTTATCTAGTTCAGATATAAAACCTAGTAAAGTATATTATCATTTAGAACCATTAAGTACTGAAGAAATATTATATTTAGTATTATTAACTGATGAGGATGAAGTTAAAGACTGGATTCAAGATTATTTTTTAAATTTGAGAAGGATAGAATTAGAAGTAACAGGCAAAGATATTATTGATTTAGGATATAAGCCTGGGCCTTATTTCAAAAAGGCATTGCAAAAAGTTAAGAAGGCAAAACTAAATGGGAATTTTAATAGTTATGAAGATGAATATAAGTATCTTAAAGATTGTTTAAAAGAATTAAAGAAGGAGTGTAGTGAATAGATGCAGATAGCTCGTTTTATACTTTTGATTCCATTAGTATTATTATCTATATCGCTTCATGAGTATGCTCATGGCAAGATGGCAGACTTATTGGGAGACCCAACACCAGGAATGACGGGAAGATTAACTTTGAATCCATTGGCTCATTTAAGTTTGATGGGGACTTTAGTTTTATTAATCACCCAAAGGTTTGGTTGGGCTAAGCCGGTGCAGATTAATCCGAGGTATTTTTCTAACTCTCGCCAAGGGATGATGTTTGTAGGGCTAGCAGGTCCATTAGCTAATATATTTCTAGCAGTTATATTTGCTGTTCTATTTAAGAATTTTGCATTTAATTTACCGACAGTAGTGGCTATTTTTCTAAAATTAGGAGTTGGAATTAACTTAGGTTTAGCTATATTTAATTTAATTCCGTTGCCACCATTAGATGGTTCGAAAATTTTAAAAGGGTTACTACCAAGAAAATTTGATAAGATTTTGCATGAAATTGAGGCTTATGGTCCTTTTATTTTGTTATTCTTTGTCTTTACAGGCTTATTAGGTAAAATTATAGGACCAGTTTGGATTATTTTTTATAGACTACTTTTGTAAAGGGAGGAATCAATTATGGCAAAAGGAAGAATATTAAGTGGAATGCGACCTACTGGCAAGTTGCATGTAGGTCATTTAGTAGGAGTATTAGAAAATTGGGTAGAACTACAGAAGGAGTATGATTGTTATTTTGAAGTAGCAGATTGGCATGCTTTAACTACTAAGTATGATCAAACTGATGATATAAAAGATAACACGCGAGAGCTAGTGATAGACTGGATTAGTGCTGGTATTGATCCAGAAGAGAGTGTTATTTTTGTTCAGTCTGATGTTAAAGAACATGCCGAATTACATCTGTTATTTTCAATGATTACTTCAGTTGGTCGTCTAGAGCGGGTTCCAACTTATAAGGAACAGATTGAGGAATTAAACTTGGGTAATTCTGTTCCTTATGGTTTATTAGGTTATCCAGTCTTACAAGCAGCAGATATTTTATTATATAAAGGTGATACTGTACCAGTGGGTAAAGATCAATTACCACACTTAGAACTAACACGTGAAATTGCGCGAAGATTTAATTACCTTTATGGTGAAGATGATGAAATACTTCCAGAACCAGAACCTAAATTAACTAAAGTGCCTAAATTATTAGGAACTGATGGACGTAAGATGAGTAAGAGTTATGGTAACGCTATCTTTTTAGGTGATAGTGAAGAAGAGATAGAAGATAAAGTAAGAGAGATGGTAACCGATCCACAACGTATCCGATTAAAGGACCCTGGTAATCCAGATGTTTGCTCTGTTTATGATTATCATAATATATTTAATACAACAGAAGTAGAAGAATTAGCAACAGGCTGTCGTGAGGCAGGGATTGGATGTATGGACTGTAAAAGGAATTTAAAAGATGTTTTAACTAATGAATTAGCTAAGATTCGAGCTAAACGAGAAGAATTAAAGGCAAATCCTGAACAGATTGATGATATTTTAAATGCGGGTGCTAAAAAGGCTAGAAAGTTAGCCCAAGAAACAATGGAGGAAGTAAGAAACGCAATGAATCTGTGATCGAGGTGAAAGCATGAGTTATGAAATAAAGATAGATGCTTTTGAGGGACCGATTCCCCTTTTGTTACATCTGATTAAGAAAGATGAGGTAGAGATATATGATATCTCTATCTCTGAAATTACAGAGCAGTATCTAAATTATATAGCAGCTATGCAAGAGTTGAATTTAGAAATTGCAAGTGAATTTTTAATCATGGCTGCTAATCTAATTGAGATGAAATCAAAGATGTTGTTGCCGGATGATAACGAAGATGAGGATGAGGAAGAAATTGATCCAAGACAACAGTTAATTAACAGGTTACTAGAGTATAAAAAGTATAAAGAATTGGCGGATAGCTTAAGAGACTATGAAGAGACACAGAGAAAGAGATATACTAGAAATATGGAATCAATCTTAGCTGAAATCGAGTCTGATGAAATAGAAGTTAATCCATTAGAGAATATATCACTTAATCAATTTGTCGATACTTTTGAAAAAATATTAAAAACAAAGACAGAAGAAAAAGAAGATGATGAAGAAGAATCAGAGGATAAGTTATCTCATGTTAATAGAGAAGATATAAGCATTAAAGATAAAATAGTAGAACTAACAGCTAAAGTTGAAGAAGAAAAGGAAGTTAAATTTGACGAATTATTCGTTAATGATTCTACTAAATTAGAGATTGTAGTTACCTTTATGGCAATTTTAGAATTGATTAAATTACATAAAATAGGAGTTAGACAGAATGGTGTTTTTGGACAAATTGATCTTTATCTGTTAAAGGAAAGGGTTGATAATGATGGTTAAAAGTCAAAAAGCTCTTATTGAGGCTTTACTTTTTACAACCTCGGAACCTTTACATATTAAAGAAATAAAAGAAGTGACGGAACTAGGTGCACGTAAGATTAAAGAGATTATTAAAGAAATAAGAGATGATTACGATAACCCTAATCGGGGTGTCCAATTATTAGATGTTAATGGCGGATATCAAATTAGGACTAAACCAGAATATGAAGAATACATCAAAGAATTACATAAGCCAGAAATAAATAATCGGTTAACTCAGGCTTCCCTAGAAACTTTAACAATCGTTGCTTACAAGCAGCCAGTAACCAGAGCTGAAGTTCAGGATATTAGAGGAGTTAATGTAGAAAAGCCGTTAAAGACTCTACAGAAACGCGGTTTAGTAATTGAATTAGGTCGTAAAGAGACTATTGGCAATCCAATCATTTATGGAACTAGTGATAAATTTCTTGAATACTTTGGGTTGAATGATTTAAGTGAATTGCCATCTCCACAAGACTTTTCAGAATTAAATGAGGAAACTTTATTAGAAGAAGAATTGGAAGACGAGGAGTTAGAAGAGTTAAAAAGTGAAGAGTAATAGTATTTAAGAGCTACAGTGATTAGACTGTAGCTCTTTTTTCTTTTAACTATACAAAAATTTCATCTGAATGTATATTAATCTTTTTAAGGGGAAAAATAACCAATGTACTAAAAGAAAGGAAATCAAAAGGTGGAGAAGATGAGTTTGATTATATTACCATTATTAATGGTACCATTAATAATCTATTTGATACCTATTAATGTATTTATAGAGTACCAACGAGAAGATAATAAAGATCAATTAAAGATTTGGATGGAAGTCTTTTTTGGTTTAATAACTTATAAATTACATATTCCTTATATAGAATTAAAACAGTTATTTGCACGGCCTTTATTAAAATTCAGAGCAGAAATTGAAGCAACTGGTTCACCCAAAATGGAGGTAGAAAAAGAAAAGCCCTTAGCAATTCACAAAATTGATTGGGAAAATTTGACAAAACAGATTAAATTCATGAAAGGCTTTGTTGATCAATTTGAAGCTATAGAGAGAGGATTAGATACTTTTAAAGATGAACTACATCGCTTAGATGAATTAACTTTACGAAATCCAATTTTATTAAGAATTATTGGTACTCTAATCTTAAGTATTAAAGGAGAATGTAAAAAGCTTGTCTGGAAGACCAACTTTGGCGTAAAAGACCCTGCTGTAACAGGAATATTAACAGGAGTGTTATGGTCAATAAAGGGGAGTATATATTCTTTTTTAAGTCAGAATACTAAGAAGATGGTACAGCCTAATCTACAAGTTTGTCCTAATTTTAATCAAGTTGATAAATTAGAGGTTGATTTTACAAGTATATTTAGTTTGAAATTAGGCAACATTATTACTAAAGGTGTAAAGATAATCTTTAAAAGATATAAAAGGAGGTTTTCAAAGCGATGGCAGACCATCCAATTGAAGCACTAATGAATACAGCTATGGAAAATATTAAAGGCATGGTAGATGTAAATACGATTGTAGGTGACCCAGTGGAGACAGCAGATGGGAGTGTAATTGTTCCTATTTCTAAGGTGAGTTTTGGTTTTGCTGCTGGTGGTGCTGAGTATACTGATACTTCGAATCAACAACAAGATGGAGGTAAGAATGGTAATGGTAGCAATAAGAAACCTTTTGGTGGAGGTAGTGGAGCTGGTGTAATGTTACAGCCAGTAGCGTTCTTAGTAGTTTCTGAAGAACAGGTACGATTATTACCAGTAACCGATAATGCGGTAGTTGAACGGCTTATTAATGTAGCACCTGAATTAATGAAAGAAATAAAATCAATGGTAAAAAATAATTCTAAAAATGATAATAGTTAAATAATATATAAATGGAAGATACTTATATATATTAGTTTTAAATGGAGGGGAAGGGAGTATGAGTTGCTTCAAAAGTAATAAGGTTACTTTTTCACGAAAACATAGTTTAATAGCACTATTAATAATGTTAGTGATATTAATTAATACTAATGGTATTGCCATAGCAAAGCCGAGTGTTACAGCAAGAGCAGCTATCTTAATTGATGCTGAAACTGGTGAGATACTATATGCTAAGAATCCACATGTAAAACGATCACCAGCTAGTACTACTAAAATTATGACTGCAATTTTGGCTATTGAAAATGGAAACTTAGATGATAAAGTAAAAGTAAGTAGGAGAGCAGCTTATGAGGGAGGATCGTCTATTTGGCTAGCTGAAGGTGAGGTATTAACCTTAGAAGAATTGTTATATGGATTATTATTAAATTCCGGTAATGATGCAGCGGTAGCGATTGCAGAACATATCGGTGGGAGTGTAGAAGAGTTTGCACAGATGATGAATCGGAAAGCAAGAGAGATTGGGGCGTTAGATACTTCGTTCCAAAATCCTAATGGGCTGCCACAAAAAGGGCATCTAACTACAGCTTATGATCTGGCGATGATAGCACGTTATGCACTACAAAATAAAACTTTTGCTAAAATAGTGGATACTACTCGGAAGACTATTTCATGGGGTTCACATGAATATGGGCGTTCTTTATTAAATACCAATCGTTTACTACGAAGGTTTGATGAGGTAGATGGAGTAAAGACTGGATATACAGATGCCGCTGGTAGATGTTTGGTCTCCTCAATGACACGGGAGGGGAGACAAGTGATTTCAGTCGTCTTAAAGAGTGGACAGATGTGGCATGATTCAATAAAATTATTAAATTATGGATTCGATAACTTTAATCGAATCCAGTTAGCAGCAAAAGATGAGGTAATATATTCTGCTCGGTTGGAAGCATTGGAAAACCAAAGATTAGAAATGGTTGCTTCACAAGAATTTGCAACTGTAGCTTCTGAGGGTAAAGAGATTAAGGTTAGAAAAGAGATTATTATAAAAGATAACTTAAAATTACCTATTGCTAAAAAAGAACAGATTGGAAAAGTTACCTTTTATGTTGATGATGAACTAAAAGGAACTATTCCTTTGTTAGCTAAGGAAAAGCTAACAACTAAAAATAAATTTAATAAATTATGGCAATGGTTAACTAATCAAGGTCCATCTCTAACCTATTTAAAGTGACCCCTAATCTTTCTTGCCCCTCTCCCTCCTCAACGAAGACTTTTATGGCTTTATTAAGGATTTTCATTAATTCTTCTAAGTCACTTAAATCAGTTACTATATTAGCTAAATGAGGATGTCTCCCTAAATGTCCCCCAACCTGGATTTGATACCCAACTTTTTTTATAGTAAGAGCTTCTGTAGGACAGGCTTTTACACAGTCACCACAGAAGATACATCTATCAAAATCTATATCCGGTTCTTCATCATTAAGCATAATGGCATCTTCTTGACAGGTACTAAGACATCTTTGGCAACCAATACAGAGATCTTCTTGGATTTTAGGTTTTAATTGACCAACAATTGCAAAATCTTTAATTTGTGGTTTAGAACAGCCATTGACACAGCCTGAAATGGCTAATTTAAACATATGATGTGGTAGAATGTATTCTTCATCAACTAACTTTTTATGTAATCTCGGTGCAATCCTACTTTCTTTTAAGGTATTTTGGATTAATTTATTAACTTCAGTTACATCTATTACATTACGGGAACATCTCTTTGCACCTCGACATAATTCTATGTTAAACATTTTATCGCTATCAAAGCCTGACCGCTTAATCATTCGTTTAATCATATAATTACTAAATTTCTTTTTAAATTGCGATAATAGTTTCTTCATTTGCAAATCACCTCTCTTAATTATATTTTATTCTATTTAATCGAAAAAATCAATTTTGAATCTTCTAGAAAATGAATTTAAATTTTAAAAGCAGGATAAGATAAGCAATAGTATTATTCAATTAAGAAGTAGGTGAGTATAATGAAATATTTAATTACATTTTTAGTAGTAGTTACTTTAGTTTCGTTCAGTTATATTACATATGTAACGGTTAATAATCTTAAGACTCCAGATTTAAACAAGAGGTATTTAGCAGGAAAGAAAGTTTGGCATAAAAATGGGTGTGTTGATTGTCATACGATCTTTGGGAATGGCGCTTATTTAGCTTCTGATCTAACCAAAACGATGAGTAATCGAAATGCAGAATGGATTAAAAAGTTCTTTAAAAAAAGACCAGCGATGCCGCCGAATAGAACTAAAAGACATCCTGGGCTTTCAGAAGGTGAGACTAAAGATATGATTGCTTTTTTACGTTTTGTGAATAAGATTGATACTAATGGTTGGCCACCTAAAACTTTATTGGAACCTAAATTAAGAGATTATAATTTAAAGTAAAGAAGGTGATAGAGTATGGGCAGATTCTTTGATATAGTTAAACAGATAGTTCCCTTTTGGTCTACAAATAATAATAAAAAAAGAAGTGAAAGTGAACAATCTAAGATAAAGACTATTGAATATGAATCACAGAGAGTGAGTTTCAAGTTCTTAATTGCTGCTATCTTAATGTTTACCTTCCAAGTCTTCTTAGCTTCTGGAGCGTCAATTGAATTTATTATCCCTGATTTGCCGGCGCCTATTCCCTTCAATTCTGGTAGAGCATTTCATATTAATCTAAGTGTTTTTTGGCCTTTATTAGGGATAATTGGTGGAGTGTATTATATAATACCAGAAGAAGTTGGGTATGACACAAATATTAAGATAGCTAATATACAATTCTGGTTAACGATAGTAACCTTATTATTAATTTATGGTAGTCTATCTTTAGGTTTTACTACTGGGCGTGAGTATTTAGAAGCATTATTACCATTTAAGATATTGATAGCCTTATCTTTAATTATATTCTTTATAAATATCTTATTAACATTATTAAAACGAAAGATTACTGAATGGCACCCTACTATGATTGGACTAGTTGTAGGAGTCTTTTTTTCTATTATTATGTATATCCCTAGTATGTTAACATACAAAAATATAGCTATGGATGAATTTTTTAAATTCTGGACAGTACACATTTGGGTAGAAAGCACATTAGAATTAATAATTGCTTCCGTGATTGCATCAATCTTATTAATGATGACTGGAGTTGAACGAAAAACGGTAGAGCGTTGGTATTATGTAGAAGTTTTTTTAGTAATTTTAACTGGTTTCTTAGGAGTGGGGCATCATTATTTTTGGATTGGAGCTCCTCATTGGTGGCTATATATAGGAATGATATTTGGTGCTTTACAGATAGTTCCTGTCTTTTTCTTGGTTTATACGGCGTTTAAGAGTGTCAAGCGACAGAATATGAAGACAACTAATGACCTAACTTTTAAATATTTATGGGCAACGGTCTTGTGGAACTTAGTTGGAGCAGGTATTTTAGGATTTATTATGACCTGGCCTAGTATCAACCAATATACACATGGCACAGAGATGGTTTCACTTCATGGACATCTAGCTTTATTTGGGACATATGGCTTTTTGACTCTAACATTATTCTATTTTATCTTACCTCAATGGCAAAGAACTAAAAATTTAAGTATGAAGAAAGGGAATATCGCATTTTGGTTACTAAATAGTGGCTTAGCTTTAATGGGTATTTCACTCTTTGTAGCAGGAGTTATACAATCATATTTACTTAGATATGTAGGGATTGAATTTACAAAAGTTAGAGAATTATTAGTTCCTTATATGATAGGAAGAACATTAGGAGGCTTAATTTTTGCTGGTGGAGCAATAATTATTGGTTGGGATTTAATAAGTAATCTATTGTTTAAAAAAAGCATTCCATAATACAAAATGCTTTATTAGAGTTATTAAATCTAATCTTAAAAAGGAGTTTAGATAGAATTAAGGAATTAAAGTAGAGAAGAAGGTAATAATGGCTTTAGAGTATAATCAATTGATTATGCAAGAACTTTAGATAACAATTATAATTGAGGTGGTAGTAATGGCAAAAGAAAGATTACAGAAAGTAATGGCTAGGGCAGGGGTTGCGTCTCGTAGAAAGAGTGAAGAGATTATTGCTAATGGTAGAGTTAAGGTTAATGGCAAAGTAGTTACTGAGCTAGGAACTAAGGTTAACCCACAAAAAGATACGATTGTAGTCGATGGAAAGGAGATTGAAAAGGAAAGATTAGTCTATCTTCTTTTAAATAAGCCACAAGGGTTTATAACTACTGTAAATGACCCACGAAATCGAGCGACGGTTATGGAACTTATAACAGATGTAAAACAGACTGTTCATCCAGTAGGAAGATTGGATAGGGATACAAAGGGACTTTTATTATTAACTAATGATGGTGATTTAACTTATGCTTTAACTCATCCGAGCCATGAAGTAGCAAAAACCTATATGGCTACAGTAGAAGGGACTCCTAATCCAAATACGATTGAGGCTTTAGAGAGAGGAATTAAATTAAAGGATGGTTGGACTGCACCAGCAGAGGCCAAAGTAGTAGCTGATTTAGGTGATAGGGCGATTGTATCACTTACAATTCATGAAGGTAGAAAGCATCAAGTTAAAAGAATGTGGAAGTCTGTAGGTCATCCGGTTCAAGAGTTAAAACGAACTAATTTTGGTCCTTTAGATTTAGAAGGAGTTCCTGAAGGGCGTTATAGACATCTGAATAAAGATGAGGTTAGAGAATTAAAGGAGATAGAGAAGGAAGTTGCAGACAATGAAAGCAAGTAGGTGAAGTAGTAATGAGTAAAAGACATTATATTATTCCTATCTTTGTTCCCCATGCCGGCTGTCCGCATGATTGTGTCTTTTGTAATCAACGAGAGATTACGGGTTTACAAGAGATGATGACTCCTAAGAAGGCTGAGCAGATAATTAAAGAATACTTAAACACCATGGATCATAATAATAGTAAGATAGAGGTTGCTTTCTATGGCGGTAGTTTTACTGGCTTGGATATTAAAAGACAGAGTGAATTATTATCAGTAGCTTATAAATATTGTGAAGAAGGTGTAGTAGATAATCTGCGCCTATCGACTAGACCGGATTATATTGACCAAACAATTTTAGATAACTTAAGTAAATATAATGTAGAAGTTATAGAGCTAGGGGTCCAATCTTTAGTGCCGAAAGTATTAGAGGCTGCTTATCGTGGCCATACAGTTGAAGATGTAATTAGAGCTAGTAAATTAATTCGAAAGAATCAGTTTAAATTAGGAATTCAGTTAATGCCTGGTCTACCGGAATCAGACTGGGAAAGTATGCTTTATAGTGCCCAAAAGACAGTCGAATTGGGTCCTGATTTAGTTAGAATCTATCCTACATTAGTAATTAAGGATACATATTTAAGTAAATTATATAAGAAAGATAAATTCACCCCTTTAAGCTTAGAGGAAGCAGTAGAGATATGTAAAGAAGAGTTAAAGTTATTTCGTCAACATCAGACCCCAGTAATTAGTTTAGGCTTACAGCCATCAGATGGAGTGAATAAAGAAGCAGTTATTGCTGGACCGTTTCACCCTGCTTTTCGTCAGCTGGTTGAATCTAGATTAGTTTTGGAGAGCATTATTGATTTTTTAGGAGATGAGATTGAAAGTGACGAGTTAATTTTAAAAGTTAATCCGCGTTTTAGCTCTACAGTAAGAGGGCAGAAGAATAGTAATCTAAAATTACTCCAAGAAAAATATGAAGTAGAGATAAAGGTTAAAATAGATAATAATTTGCAGTTGCGAGAAATAAGTATTAATAATGATGTAAGAATGGTATAAGAATGGTCTATCTGTCGTAAAGGTATTATTAAATCAAATTATTATTTTCTTGCTAATAGGCTAATACTACTAGCAAGGAGGTAATATAAGATGCAGAAGTTAAGGATTTTTTGGCAGGTATTCAGGTGGCAACCTACTTTATCCTGGGCAGGTAGTAGTGTGATTATCGGTATTTTAATGGCTTTAGCAAAGATTGAAATTACATTATATAACTTTGGGATTGCTACTTTGATTGCTTTAATTCCGTTGCTTTTACATGGGGTAGTCTCTCATGCGTATAACGATTGGTATGATTGGGATTCAGGGACTGATCTGAATAGTCCTGGGATTCTATCAGGTGGTTCTGGGGTCTTGACTAATAGTTTGTTAGCACCTAAGGAGTTGCTAGACTTTGGAGATAAAGGATTATTCTTAGCTGTAATCTTTAGTGGCCTTTTAATATATTATAAAGGATTAATTGTTTTGCTTTTTTTGGTGGTTGGAGTCTGGTCTGCTTATACTTATACTAAGTCTCCATTCTTATTTGCTTACCGACCGTTCTTAGGTGAGTGGTTAGCCGCCTGGCCTGGTTTAGTAATGGCTACAGTGGCCACCTATTATCTTTTGACTGAAGAGATAAATTTAATTGTTTTATGGTCAGCTATCATTCATAGTTTATTTGCGATTGCCCTTTTAATGCACCATCATGTACCAGATGTTTCTGCTGATAAAGAGGCAACACCTCCTAAGGTTACAACAGTAGTTTGGGTTAAAGATAATTATGGGACTAAGGCTCTTAGTTGGCCAGCATTAATTTATTTTAGTTTAAGTTCTATACTCGCTTTAATAGGTTATCTTTATATTGATTCAATCTTCTTGGTTTCATTTGTTATAGGGATGATATTGATAACTATTGTTTTAATAACTGATTACGACGATATAGCTCAGATTAGCAAGTATGAAAAAGGTTTAATCTTAGTTATTATTATTCATGCTATAAGTTTAGGGTTAGAAGTATTAATTTAAATCTTTGTAAAAAGAAGGCTTTTTTTTACTTTTAATGAATAATATAAGTATCAGATGAACTATACATAGTAGTAAAGAAGATGAAATCAAATTTGAAAACAAAAGGAGGAGAAAGATGGAAGTACTAAAGATAGCATCTAATTCAAAACCAAAGTCAGTTGCTGGTGCTTTAGCAGCGGTATTAAGAGCTGAAGATAAGGCTGAATTACAGGCAATAGGCGCAGGAGCAGTCAACCAGGCAGTTAAAGCGATTGCGATTGCACGAGGGTTTATGGCACCTAGTGGGATAGATTTAGTTTCTGTCCCAGCATTTTCAGAAGTAGAGATTAATGGTGAAGAAAGAACTGCCATTAAATTCTATGTAGAACCAAGATAAAATTTAATAGATTAGTATTTAGTTGACCTACTCAGACCTATTGAGTAGGTTTTGTTTTGTTGATTTGTAGCTATTTCTTTTTTCTTTAATTTATGATAAAATAATACTTAGTGCTATTTAGAACAAGGGTTTAGTTTGGTAAGGAGGGCTATAATTGTATCTAAAGAAGATCGAGATGCATGGTTTTAAATCGTTTGCTAATGAGATAGAATTAGAACTTGAATCAGATATTACAGCAATTTTAGGTCCTAATGGCAGCGGGAAGAGTAATATTGCTGATGCTATTAGATGGGTCTTAGGTGAACAGAGTGCTAAGTCATTACGAGGAAGTAAGATGGAAGATGTTATTTTTGCGGGTAGTGGTCAACGGAAGCCTTTGGGAATTGCAGAGGTGAAATTAACCTTAGATAATAGTGATGGGAAATTACCTATAGATTATAATGAAGTAACGATTGGAAGACGAGTGTCTCGGTCAGGAGAGAGTGACTACTTAATTAATAATTCAATCTGTCGTTTAAAAGATATAGAAGAGTTGATTATGGGTACTGGTATGGGGAAAGAAGCATATTCAATTATCGGTCAAGGTAAGGTAGATAGTATTTTAAGTAGCAAATCGACTGAACGAAGAGAACTATTTGAAGAAGCAGCAGGCATTACTAAGCATAAGAAACGTAAGGAGAAAGCAACTAAGAAATTAGAAGAAACAGAACATAACTTACAAAGAATTACTGATATTATTGGAGAGTTAGAAAAACAGGTTGGCCCTTTAAAGAAAGAAGCTAAAAAGGCAGAGGAATATGAAGAGTACTATACTGAATTAGAAAATTTAGAAGTTAACTTGCTTTTAAATAGATATAGTGAGATGGATAGTAATAGGATTGAGGTTGGCAAGAAACGAAGTGAATTAGATAAGAAAGCAAATCAAATTAAGACGCAGGTAGTTAAGTATGATTCGAAAATAGAAAAATTAAATATGGAGTTAGACCAAATAATAGAAGCTATCAGTCATAATAAAGATAAGAAGTATCAATCCGAAAGTCAGATAGAGAGAATAAATAATAAAATTCAGATTTTAAAAGAAAAACGTAATAATGCTGATTATCGTTTAAAACAATTAGCGCAGGAAATAGATGGTTTAGAAGGAAAGATAGAAGACTTAAAAGGGGAGAAAGAGAAAAAAGAAGAAAAATTAACTAAGATTGAAACAGAATTAACAGAACAGCAGAGTTATTTGCAGGCTAAAGAAGAGGAATTAGCGACAATAATTAGTGACTTGAAGAAAAAAGAGGGCAGTAAAGATGACGCTAAAGAGAGTATGATTGAACAGTTAAATCAAATTAATAAACAACGTAATCAGTTAGAAAATATTAAACGACAGATTGAAGATATAAAAGAAGAAATAATAGAAAAAGAAGATAAAAAAGAAGAGACCAATTTAACTCTAAATAACCTTAAAGAAGAATTAACAGAAGTTGAAGAAGAGATTCTAACTACTAAACGGGAATTTAAAGCTAAGAAAAGAGAGGTTAAGGATAAGGAAGAAGAGCGAACTAATTTGCAAGAGAAATTACAAGGTTTACAAGAAAAGTATAATCAATTAAAGGCAAAACAGAATAATTATCAATCTAAATTAGATGTGTTAAAAGGTATGCAAGAGAAATACCAAGGATATTATAGAGGAGTTAAGAGGCTCTTGCAGTATCATAAAGATAATCCGGAGTTTGCTAAGGTCTATGGGGTGGTAGCTGAATTATTGACAGTGCCTAAAAAGTTTGAAACAGCTATTGAGGTGGCTTTAGGTAGTAGATTGCAGAATATCGTTGTAGACCAAGAGGTAGATGCTAAGAAATCAATTAATTATCTTAAAAAGAATAAAGCTGGACGAGCTACATTCTTACCTTTAAACTTAGTAACTCCCCGCGATTTGAGAAAGAGTGAAGCAAAAGCACTAAATAATTCAGGAGCTTTAGGCACAGCAGCAGAGATTATCGAATACAAAGATAAGTTTGACCCGGTGGTTAAGAACTTATTAGGAAGAATAATAATTGCTAGTGATATTGATTCAGCAATTGCTATCTCTAGAAAGACTAATCAGAGAGTAAAAGTAGTCACTTTAGAAGGAGAAGTTATTAATCCTGGTGGTTCAATGACCGGGGGTAGCTCACATAATAATAATGCCAATCTATTAAGTCGTGGTCGCCAGATAGAAGAGTTAGCTGAAAAAGTCCAAGAAGCTGACTTGAAGTTAAATAAGATTGAAGATAAGGGTATTGATGTTAGAAATAGATTAGTTGTTCTTGAAGAAGAGATTAAGGGAGAAGAGGATTTAATCCATAAATTAGATTTAGATTTAACAGGTAAAAGAAAAGATTATCAACAATTAGAAAGAGAGATATCAAGATTAGAAACTATTAAATCGCAATTAAATAAGTATTTGAAGGCTTTGAGGAAAGAACTAGAAGGTCTAAAAAGAGATGAGGAGAATGTTAAAAAAGAGGTTTCATTCTTAACTAATGGAAACCAAAGTATTGAGGGCACTATTGCTTCGATTGATGAAAAAATTAAAGAGATTGAAATTAAAAAAGAGGATTATAATCAAGAGATTACTGATTTAAAGGTTAAAATAGCGACAATTAAGCAAGAAAAGCTAAATTTAGAGCAAGAGGGAGAAAGAATTAAGAATAATATTCAGCAGGCTAAAACTAGTATTAATCAGAAAGAAGATGAGATTAAGAAACTAACTAGAAGGAAAGATAATTTAGCTGATCAAAAAACTAATTTAGTATCTCAAAAGGAAGAAATGTATCAGCAGAAAGATAGATTGGAAGAAAAGTTAAATACTTTACAGGAAGATAGGACAGGATTATCAGCTGAAATTAATCAATTACAACAAGACTCGAAAGGGATTCGTAAAGAGTTAAATGAAGTTCAGGCCGAGTTAAATGATTATGAAGTTAAAGAAGCTCAGCTAGAAGTTAAGTTAGAGAATATATCTGATAAGTTAATAGAAAATTACGAAGTAGAAGTTGAAGAAAGAATAAAAGAGAGAGAATCAATAGATAGTTATGAGGAAGTAGAGACTAGAATTGATCAATTAAAGAAGAAGATTAATAAATTAGGACATGTAAATCTAGGTGCGATTGAGGAATATGCAACACTTAAAGAACGATTTGATTTTATGCAAGAACAATATACAGACTTAATAGAGGCGAAAGAATCATTGACAGAAGTAATTGAAGAGATGAATGAAACGATGCAAAAGAAGTTTGAAGATGCCTTTAGAAAGATAAAGGTTGAGTTTGAAGATATATTTACAGATCTATTTAGAGGTGGACAAGCTGAGCTATTATTAGATGAACCTGATGATCTGTTAGAGACAGGGATTGAAATTAATGCTCAGCCACCAGGCAAGAAATTACAAAAGCTTTCGTTAATGTCCGGAGGAGAGAAAGCATTAACAGCAATTGCCTTGATATTTGCACTTTTAAAAGTGAATCCTAGTCCATTCTATATTCTCGATGAGATTGATGCACCGTTAGATGAGGCTAATGTGGATCATTTTGCTGAATTTTTAAAGGAATTTGCTTCAATTGCCCAATTCATTTTAATTACACATCGCAAAGGAACGATGAAAGTAGCTGATACTCTTTATGGAGTTTCTATGCAAGAATCAGGGGTGTCTAAAATGGTTTCTTTAAAATTATCAGAATTGGCGAGTTAGCTAACAACTCTTATTGTATATTATATTTTTAAGAGTGGGAAAATATAATAATAGTCTTTGAAGGAGGAGTAACATGACAGTAAATGGAATTTCTAAACGGATAGTAGACAAGTTAGTGGACAGGAGTATTGAATTAAGTCAGGGTAGATCAGTAGGTGCTATAGGTTTTGTTAATCAAGAAGGATATATTGATAGTATGTCTGAAATTGTAAATGGTGGAATTTCTGGTCTTCCTTATCGAATGTTATTAGGAAAGGTAACATCAATAAATGGGAAATCATTGTTAGAAGCGATTAATCAACTGCCAGATAATGCAGTATTAATTACTACTAACCCTGGTAAGACAGGATTAATTGTGGATACTGGTGGGATTAATATCTTTAATTTGCCGGTTGTCAGTCTAGGTGTTAAACAGTTTGAAGAAGCTGGTGTAGGTATCGTCTATCCTAAAGGTGAATACTTTGATTTAGCTACTAAATCAGAACAGATCCAGATTAAAAGATTAGCAGCTAAAGATATGGATGAAGAAAGAGAAATCTTAAAAGAGTCATCACGCTTAAGACTTAATTATTTGGATATTAGTCAGGAGTTAGAAGTATTAGAAAGAGAAGAGAGCGAACTATCAATTACAGATATACCTAATGAAGAGTGGGAGTTAGAAAGGTTTGAAGTAAATTCAATTGATAAAGAATTCGTGCAAGAGTTAGTTGATAAGTCAATAGAGGTTGAGCAAGGTAGAGAAGTTGCAGCTATGGGAATAATTGAAGATGGACATGTAGTCAAAAAAGGGGAAATAGTTGTAGGTGGAATGGGATATGTTCCTTCACGGATGTTAGCGTCTAGTTTTACTGATATAAGCGGAATATCATTACGAGAGGCTTATAGTGAAACTATTCCGGAGAATGTAATTATAGTCCATACTCATCCTGGTGGAACCGGTGTAATGCATATGGGAGATGCTATGGCCGGTCCTGGAACTTGGGGGAGAGCAATCATTGCTATCGGTCACGATAAAGATGGTCAGGTAAAAGGAGCAACCGTAATTGAAACACAGGATAAGGTGACGGACTTGGCCGATGAATACGAAGAAGTAGGTCAGAAGTATTATGAAGTAGATACACCGGAGGAAGAAGCTAAAATTAGAAAGAGGAGATTTGGGATTGCTCAAGAATATACTGATTTATGTAAACCAATAGAGATTAAGTAACATATTAATAAGATTGCAAGAAAATAATGGGGGGGGAGTCTTATGTTTAGAAAGTTATTTGGGAGAGGCAAAAAGAAGAAAGAAAAGAAGAAGAAAGAAGAGCAGGATTTAAAAGAAGTTGAAGAAAAGAAAGAATCAGCAAAGCAAGAAGAAGTAAAAGCTAAAAAGGAAGAAGCAACTTCGGGAGGACTTTTTTCTCAGTTTGAAGCTCATAATCCTGATGAAGCTGAAGAGGAAGCAGAAGTTGAAGGAGAAGAAGAAGAAGAAGAAGAAGAAGGAGGTTTCTTTTCTCGTTTAAAGAATGGCCTAGACAAGACGAGAGATGTTTTTGCTTCACAAGTAAATAACCTGTTTACAGGGCGTAGCAAGATAGATGATGAATTATATGAAGAACTAGAAGAGATCTTAATCCAAGCTGATGTTGGAGTACATACTACAATGAAGATGGTCGATGAATTAAGACAGAAAGCAGATGAAAGGAAGATTAAAGATCCTGCTGAATTGCAAGAGGTCTTCAAAGAGCAGTTACAGGACATATTAAGTGGTGGTTTAGATGATGTCTATGATGAACATCAATTAACTATCTTAATGGTAGTTGGTGTTAATGGAGTTGGGAAGACAACGACTATTGGTAAGATAGCACAACGAGCTAAGATGAACGACCAGGAAGTCTTGTTAGCGGCAGGAGATACATTTAGAGCAGCGGCTATTGAACAGTTAGAGACTTGGGGTGGCAGAGTAGGTGTAGATATCATTTCTCATCAAGAAGGAGCTGATGCAGCAGCAGTAGCTTATGATGCTGTACAAGCAGCTAAATCTCGTGGTATTGATTTATTAATAGTAGATACTGCTGGACGTTTACATACACAAGATAACTTAATGCAGGAATTAAGAAAGGTTAGAAAGATTATCGGTCGGGAAGCAGATGGGGCTAGAGTAGAGGTGTTATTGGTATTAGATGCGACGACAGGACAGAATGCGATTACTCAAGCTAAAACCTTTAATAAAGCAGTTAAGGTAGATGGAATTGCGTTGACTAAGTTAGATGGTACAGCTAAGGGTGGAGTTATATTAGCTATTAAAGAAGAACTGGATATTCCAATTAAGTTAATTGGAGTAGGAGAAGCTGTAGAGGACTTACAAGATTTTGAGGCAGAAGCATTTATTGAAGCATTATTTGATGATGAGTAATCGAATAATGATTAATTCTTGCTTGACAGCAGAAGGAGACTATGTTATACTATCGGCTGTAAAGTATTTTTGCTTAACAGAGATTGTAGGTGATCTGTTTGTTAGAACGAGCCGTTAGAATTGGAAATTTATTTGCTTTTTATGAAGAGTTGTTAACTGAAAGGCAGCAAGAGATGATAAGGCTCTATTTTTATCATGATCTATCTTTAGGAGAGATTGCTGATGAATATAGTATTAGTCGTCAGGCTGTTTATGATAATTTGCAGAGAGCTGAGGCTGCTTTAGAAGATTACGAAGCAAAGTTAGGTTTAGTAAAGAAACATAAGAAGAATCAAGTTAAAGTTAAAAAGTTAGCTAATATTGTTGATAAGATAGCCAATCAGATTGATGATAAAGAAGTGAAGTCTCTATTAGAAATTGTTGATGATTTAGGTGAGCTAAGTGATTAATATAAGGAGGGGACTTAGAAAGTGGTATTTGAAGGTCTAGCTGAAAAATTGCAAGGCACATTTGATAAGTTGCGCGGCAAAGGTAAGTTGTCAGAAAAAGATGTTAAGGCTGCTTTGCGTGAAGTCAAGTTAGCTTTATTAGAAGCAGATGTTAACTTTCGAGTAGTAAAGAGTTTTATTAAGGATATTGAAGAGAGAGCAGTTGGACATGAAGTATTAGAAAGTTTAACTCCAGGACAACAAGTTATTAAGATAGTTAATGAAGAGTTAACAGAATTAATGGGAGGAACCCAAAGTAAATTAACCTTAGCTCCTGAACCGCCAACAGTTATTATGTTAGTTGGATTACAAGGAGCAGGTAAGACAACGACTGTTGGTAAACTAGCGAAACATCTTCATAAGAAAGGGAGAAGACCATTATTAGTCGCTGGTGATGTTTATCGTCCAGCAGCTATTAAGCAGTTACAAGTCTTAGGAGAAAGGCTAGATCAACCTGTCTTCTCTATGGGGGATAAACAGGACCCAGTTGATATTGCTAAAGCAGGTGTTAATCACGCTGAATCTAATGGACGTGATGTTGTGATCATAGATACGGCTGGTAGACTACACATAGATGAGACATTAATGGATGAACTAAAGAATATTAAAGCAGCTGTTAAGCCACAAGAGATTTTACTAGTGGTTGATGCAATGACTGGACAGGATGCAGTTAACGTGGCTGAAAACTTCGACAATGCTTTAGGAGTCGATGGCATTGCATTAACTAAATTAGATGGAGATGCTCGTGGTGGTGCGGCTTTATCCATTCGTGAGGTAACAGGTAAACCGATTAAATTTGCTGGTATGGGTGAGAAATTAGATGATTTAGAACCATTCCATCCTGATCGCATGGCTTCGAGAATCTTAGGTATGGGTGATGTGTTAAGTTTAATTGAGAAAGCCGAACAGAGCATGGATGCTGATAAGGCTAAAGAATTAGAGCAGAAACTACGTAAAGAAGAGTTTACTTTAGAGGATTTCAAAGAACAGATGGGACAAGTTCGAAATATGGGGCCTTTAGATCAGATCATGGATATGATTCCTGGCATGGGAAAAGTGAAGAAGCTAAAAGGAATGGATATGGATGAGAGCCATTTAGATCAAATTGAAGCAATCATCAATTCTATGACTCCAGAAGAGCGAAGAGAGCCTAGTATTATTAATGGTAGCCGTCGTCGAAGAATTGCTAAAGGAAGCGGTACTAAAGTCCAGGATGTAAACCGTTTATTAAAACAATTTAAACAGACTAAGAAGATGATGAAGCAGTTTGGAGATATGCAAAAAGGCATGAAAAAAGGTGGAGGCGGACTTGGTGGTAAGTTTCCATTCTTTTAGAATAGATTTATTTAGCTAATAATATTCAATCATTTTAAGGAGGTGATAAATATGGCAGTTAAGATTAGATTAAAAAGAATGGGTGCGAAACGGAATCCTTCTTATAGATTGGTAGTTGCTGATTCTCGTAAGCCTCGTGATGGTAGATTCATTGAAGAACTAGGCTATTATAACCCAACGACTGAACCTAAGACAGTTAAGATTGATGAGGAGAGAGCTTTGGAATGGTTGCAGAATGGAGCGAAACCTTCAGACACAATTAAGACACTGTTCAAAAGAGAGGGTATCATGAAAAAATTTGATGAATTAAAGAGGTAGTAGACATCAGTTTGTTACTTTAGGAGGTGTCTGATATTTTGAAAGAATTAGTAGAGTTAATTTCTCGTTCGATTGTTGATAATCCTAAGCAAGTAAAGGTTAATGAAGTCGAGGGTGCTAAATCAGTAATTCTGGAATTACAGGTAGCTGAAGAGGATATGGGGAAAGTTATTGGTAAGAGAGGTAGAATAGCTAAAGCCATTAGAACTGTAGTTAAAGCAGCAGCTACTAAAGAAGGAAAACGAGTAATTGTAGAAATTATTCAATAATAATTACTTAAATGAGAGAGCTAGAGGTAAAACTCTAGCTCTATTAGTCATTAGAGTATCATTTTTTTAGAATAGTTTAAACTAAGTAATGTATTGTAATTAGAATTCAAGAGGTGTTTTTTATGACAGAAGATTTAATTACTATTGGACGAATAACCAAACATCAAGGCAATAAAGGCGAAGTAAGGGTGATGCCTTTAACTGATTATCCAGAGAGATTTGAGTTATTAGAGAGAGTAGTTTTAGAAAAAGATAGTCAACAACAGGAAGTAATTATTGAAAGTTTGCGGTATCATAAACAGTTTGTAATTTTAAAGTTTGTTGGGTTTGATGATATAGGTGCTGCAATTGAATTGAAAGATGCATTAGTTAAGATTGCACCTGAGGAAGCAATTGAACTTCCAGAAGAGCACTATTACTTGCATGATATCTTAGGTTTAGAAGTGGTTACTGTTGAAGGAAGAGTCTTAGGAGAGATTAAAGATATCTTAGAAACTGGCAGCAATGATGTATATGTAGTTAGGTCAAAGCAAGATGAATATCTAATCCCAGCTTTAAAAAAGGTAGTTACAAAAGTAGATTTGGAAACAGGTAAGATGACTATTAAGCCAATTAAAGGTTTATTATAAGGTGATTATTTATGATTAAGTTTGATATATTGAGTATTTTTCCAGAGATATTTAATGGTCCTTTAAATGAAAGTATTCTAAAGAAAGCTCAAGAGCAAAGTTTAATTGATGTAAAGGTTACCGATATTCGTGACTTTGCATTGAATAAACATAAGAATGTCGACGATTATTCTTATGGCGGTGGTGCTGGCATGGTAATGAAGCCCGAACCAATCTTTAGGGCAGTAGAGGCAGTAAAGAGTAGGGATAGTAAGACTATCTTTATGTCGCCGCAAGGTAAAGTATTTAATCAAGATATAGCTAAAAGATTAGCTGAAGAAGAGCACCTAGTTATTCTCTGTGGTAGATATGAAGGGGTAGATGAGAGAGTAAGGAAGGAATTAATAGATGAAGAGATCTCTATTGGAGACTATGTTTTGACCGGAGGTGAATTTCCAGCGCTAGTCTTAATTGATGCTGTAGCAAGGATGGTTCCAGGAGTTCTAGGAACAGAGGAATCTGCTATTGAAGACTCATTCTATCAAGGTATCTTAGACTATCCACATTATACTCGTCCTAGGGAATTTAGAGGGTTAGAGGTGCCAGCAATATTATTAAGTGGGAATCATCAAAAGATAGCTGAATGGCGTCAAAAAGAAGCACTAAAAAGAACTATTATTAGACGCCCTGACTTATTAGAAGATATAGATTTAACTAGTGAAGAGAAAGAGTTATTGAATAAAATTAAAGATTCAAAGGAAGAAAAGGAGCTTGGAGGTGAAATTTAATTTCTAATTTGTATTTAAGCTTAGTACATAATCCAGTTTATAATAAAAATTTTAAAGAGATTACAACTACAGTAACTAACTTAGATTTACATGATATAGCACGAGCTAGTCGAACTTATAATTTAAATAAATATTATATTGTAAATCACCTTGATTCACAACAAGAATTAGTAGCAAGAATGAGAGAGTATTGGGCTAGTGACTTTGGCGCAGAATATAATCCAGATCGGCAAGAAGCCTTCTCTATTTTAGATGTTAAATCTAACGTAGGAGAGGTTATTCAAGATATAGAAGAAGAGGTCGGAATTGAGCCAGTAGTAGTTACTACTGATGCTCGCAAATATGATAATACTATCAGTTATCAGGATTTAAGAGACAGGATTCATAATCAAGATGAACCGTACTTGGTCTTATTAGGAACCGGTTGGGGTTTGACTAAAGAAGTAATGGAGAGTGCAGACTATATTTTAGAACCTGTCTATGGTAGAGGGGAATATAATCATCTTTCCGTACGAAGTGCTGCATCAATAATTTTAGATAGATTAGTAGGAGAAACATGGTGGGACTAATTTAAAATTTTTACTTGTGATTACTAGTCTTTTATGTTATAATATAGGCTGTATGACCACAGACGGTCCTCTATCTTTTAGGTAAGGTACGAACGTCTTAGAGGAAGGAGGGAACATAATGCAAGACTTAATCAAAGCTGTAGAGGAAGAAAATATGAAAGATGATATTCCTGAATTTAAAGCTGGCGATACTGTTAAGGTAGATGTTAAGGTCGTTGAAGGTGGTAAAGAAAGAATTCAGGTATTTGAAGGTATTGTTCTTCAGAGAAAAGGTGGAGGAGTACGAGAGACTTTCACTGTCAGAAAAATTTCTCATGGAATCGGTGTAGAGAGGATCTTTCCTCTTCATTCTCCAAATATTGCTAAGATAGAAGTTGTTAAACGAGGAGATGTAAATCGTTCTAAGTTATTCTATCTTCGTGAGCGTAGGGGTAAAGCAGCTAGAGTTAGAGAAAAGAAGAATTATTAAGGCGAGATAAAGGAGAGGACTGGCGTTATGCTTGTCCTCTTTTATATATTTTAGATTTTGAAAGGATGAAGGTAATGGAGATGTCAAAAGCAGAATTTAAAGAGTATTTAGAAGCAATAATTATTGCTATAATATTATCGTTCTTAATCATAACTTTTATTATTCAAGCTTTCTATATTCCTTCCGGGTCTATGCGTCCTACATTGAAGCCTGGGGACAGACTCTTTGTTAATAAATTCATTTACCGCTTTGAAGATCCAGAACGCCTAGATATTATTGTCTTTAAATATCCGGTCGACCCACGGAAGAAGTTTATAAAGCGAGTAATTGGTCTACCTGGTGATCGGGTAAGAATCGAAGATGGCACAGTCTATGTTAATGGTAATCCCCTCAAAGAGGATTATACTTTAAGTCAAGGGTATAGCGATTATCAAAAAGTGAAGGTTCCGCCCAAGAATTATTTTGTACTTGGGGATAATCGTAATAATAGTGAGGATAGTAGATTCTGGGGATTTGTACCACGCCAGAATATTGTTGGCGAGGCATGGATTAGATTTTGGCCTCTAAATAGAATCGGTTTAATTAATTGAGAAAGCAGGTGACAAAATGATTAACTGGTATCCAGGTCATATGGCAAAAGCAAAAAGAAAATTAGAAGAAAGCTTAAAGTTAATCGATGTAGTAATTGAGTTATTAGATGCAAGAATTCCGATGAGTAGTAGAAACCCTGATATTGATGAGATTTTAGAAGATAAAAAACGAATTATTGCTCTCAATAAGATGGATTTAGCTGATAGAAAGATTACTAAAGCATGGACTAAGCATTTAAGTCAAATAGCTCCAACTATAGCTATTAATTCCCTTAACGGGCAACGAGTCAACTTAATCATTAATCAAGCTCAGAATTTAATGACTAAAAAGTTAGACAAACTAGTAGAGCAAGGAAGGAAGAAACGTGATATAAGAATGATGATTGTTGGTGTTCCTAATGTTGGTAAATCACAGTTGATTAATCAACTTAGTCAAAGAGGCAGCACTAGAACTGGAAATCGTCCTGGGGTGACTCGTGGTCAACAATGGGTGAAGATCAGAGATGGTTTTGAATTATTAGACACACCAGGAATCTTATGGCCCAAGTTCGAAGATGAAGAAGTAGGATTTAAATTAGCAGCTACGGGAGCCATCAAAGAAGACATTTATGATGCCGAAACGATTGCGTATAAATTACTAAAAATTTTAAAGGTAATGATTCCTGATACCTTAGAAGATAGATTTAATTTAGATTATGTTAGTAACGATACCTTAACATTAATGGAAGATATCGGACGTAAACGTGGTTGTTTAATGACTGGTGGTAAAGTTGATCGTGAACGTACTGGTAATATAATTTTACAGGAATTTAGAAAAGGTGAATTAGGTCGAGTTAGTTTAGAACTGCCAGAGGATAGATAACAGACTACAGTTAAGCGAGTATTATAATTGAATTTCGGGCATAAATTTGCAGGCGGTATCAATTAATTATGTAAGAGCCCTAGTTAGAAAATCAGTTTTGGAGTGACTAAATATGAATTTAGAAGATTTATCAATTAAAGAGATTAAAGCTGAATTAAAAAAGAAAGAGTTGAATAGAATTACTGATGATTTAATTGAACAGTTAGAGGCTGATGGTAGAAAAGGAGTTAAGACTCTATCTAAGCGTTATCGAAATAAGAAGTTACGAGCTAAGCAAGAAAAGGAAAAGTTTCAACGGATGCAGAAATTTGAAAAAAAGTTATTTGCAAAAGGATACGAATTAATCGGTGGAGTAGACGAAGCTGGTAGAGGTCCTCTGGCTGGACCAGTAGTTGCTTCAGTAGTGATTCTACCGCAAGATATATTTATTCCGGGGTTAGATGACTCTAAAAAGCTTTCAGAATCAAAACGAGAAGAGTTGTTTGATATTATTCAGGATGAAGCGATAGATATAGGTGTAGGAATCGTTGATTCAACACGCATAGATGAGATTAATATTCGTAATGCTACATTTCAGGCGATGCAAGAAGCAATTATTAGTTTAGAAACAAAGGTCGACTATCTATTAGTTGACGGGGAAGAGATTCCAGGTCTTAGTACTGAGCAGAGGAAGCTAATCGATGGTGATGCTCGAAGCATATCGATAGCTGCTGCTTCAATTATTGCGAAAGTGACAAGAGACCGTATGCTAGTAGAGTACGATAAAGAATATCCAGAGTATGGTTTTACTCAACATAAAGGTTATGGTACTGTGGAACATATTGCTGCTTTAAATGAGCATGGTCCTTGTGAGGTACATAGGTATTCTTTTAGCAAAGTTAAAGAATCAGCTTTGGGAGAAGATTTTTATCTATTCAAGGAAGGTTTAGAAGAAGCCAATTCAATAGTTGAATTAGAAGTGGTTGCTAGTACAATTAAAGACTGTGAAGAATTATTAATAGATGTAGAATTAGAAGAATTGCGCAATATCTTTTTAAGACAGAAGAAAGAGTTAAGGTGATTTAAATGCAGTTAAAAGCTGGAGATATCTTGACTGGTACAGTATTAGAGGTTAAGGAGAAGACGGCGGTAATTAATTTTGGGAATTATGCTTTGGAAGCAAGAGTCTTAACTGATTTAAAAGTGGAAGAACGGGTCAAAGTACAGGTTAAAGGGAAGTATAAGAATACTGTGATATTGAAAGTATTAAAGAGAAATTATGATGGAGAAATAGGTAAAAATTCAATAGATGTTCGTGTTTGAAGCTATATTTGCTTATAAAGCAGGTATAGCTTTTTTGTTAGAGGTAAACAGTTTAATCTTACAATTAAATTCCAAGAATAAGAAGGAAGAGAGGTTGATTTGTTGAAGTTTTAATGTAGTCGTTAACATAATTAAAATGTAATTTTAATCGTGAAAAGAGGTGTCAGTTAGAAATTATATGATTAATAATTTACCAGTTAAAATAGTTGACCGATACATAATTAAAGAGATCTTATTACCATTTCTAGCTGGCGTAGCTATTATTGGAGTTATTATGCTAAGTAGTTTTTTATTTCAAATGACCGATTTAATTATAATTAAGAATGTTTCTTGGGTGGTTGTATTGAAGCTATTAAGTTATCAGTTGCCAGAAATTATAGTACAAACTTTTCCCATTGCTATTCTACTTG
This sequence comes from Candidatus Frackibacter sp. WG13, assembly GCF_900114655.1. GTDB lineage: Bacteria > Bacillota > Halanaerobiia > Halobacteroidales > Acetohalobiaceae > Frackibacter. The sequence continues at coordinate 230,771 of NZ_FOTT01000001.1, read as the reverse complement.
CAACTATGGTAGGGCTAGGGAGATTGAGTAGTGATAACGAATTTACAGCATTGCGAATGGGTGGTATTAGTATTTATCGTTTTATTATACCATTACTTATTTTAGGCATCTTAATAAGTGGAATGACGTATTTTTTAAATGAAAGAGTAGTACCTTGGTCAAATCATAAAGCACAAAATATCATTCGTAGATCGATTTTAAAAGAGAGTATGCCTGGTATTGAAGATGATGTCTTCTTTAAAGGGCCTAATAATAGACTCTTTTATGTGAAAGAATATCTTGAAAAAGAAGCTACTCTAAAGAAGATAGTTATCTTTGATTATGGAAAGACAGAGAATTATCCTAAAGTAATTACCGCTGAGACTGGAATTATTAATAATAATAGTTGGCAATTAAAGAATGGTATTATCCATAAATATGATGAAAAAGGACATCTAACCTTAGAGACACAGTTTAAGGTTATGGATATAGAGATAACTAAAGGTGTAGAAAACTTTTTTGGAGAACAGAAGACTCCCTCGGAAATGAGTAGAGCAGAACTAAAGAAAGAAATTGATTTATTTAAAAATAGTGGATTACAAGTAGATTCCTTACTGGTAGATTATCATTTGAAGCTAGCTAAGCCGTTAATTGTTTTTCTTTTTATTTTATTGGGAACACCGTTAAGCCTTAGTACTAAGGACAGTCGCGCAATTAATATAGTCTTAACGATTGCGATTGTCTTTTTATATTATCTAATTCTATCGTTAGCTCGTTCATTTGGGCGTAACGGATTCTTACCACCATTATTGGCAGCGTGGTTACCTAATATAATTTTTGGTTTACTAGGTGTAATATTACTTGTTTGGAGGGATGCCTGCAAATCTTTCTTTAATGGCTTAACTAGTAGAGTATTATCTAGTTTTTTAGTTATTTTAACTTTGATATGTATTATGTAAGTGATTCGAGTGAGTCTAATGGATTGGAGATAATAGATTAGAATGAAGTATTAAATGCTCAACTATTGCACAATAGTTGAGTATTTTTTAAATTAATAAGAGGAAAATAATTATTAAACTAGAATAAAATTACATATAGAGGTGAAAAAAGAATGCTCAATAAGCAAGAATTAGGTAAATACGGTGAAGAAATAGCAACTAAATACTTAAAAGAAAATAGCTATCAAATTGTGCAAAGAAATTATCGTTGTCGATTTGGAGAGATCGATATTATTGCTTATAAAGATAATTATCTTATTTTTGTTGAAGTAAAGACTAAGCAAAATGATAAATTCGGTTCTCCCCAAGCGGAAGTTAATCTTCGAAAACAAAAGAAACTACAGCAGTTAGCCCGTTACTATATTAGTCAAAACCAAGACCAAAATATTGACTTCAGATTTGATGTAATTGGGATTATGTATCGAGGAGTAGAAGATTATAAGTTGTCTCATTTGGAGAATGCATTTTTAGTATAATAAAAAAGGAGTGAAAAAATGATTGCAAAAGTGGTAAGTAGCGCAGTATTAGGTATAGAAGCATATTTAGTTGATGTAGAAATAGATTTAGCTAAAGGATTACCTGCTTTTAATTTAGTAGGATTACCCGATGCAGCAGTCAAAGAAGCACGAGAAAGAGTAAGGGCAGCAATTAAGAATTCAGCATTTCAATTTCCGGTTAAACGAATCACAGCAAATTTGGCACCAGCAGATATTAAAAAGGAAGGAGCTGCATATGACTTACCAATTGCTATTGGTATTTTAGCAGCTCAAGGTATAGTGGAAGAAGAATCATTAAAAGATTATGTAGTAGTCGGCGAGTTATCTTTAACAGGAGAATTGCGAAGCATTAAAGGAGCTTTACCGATGGCTATTCAAGCTAAGGAAGAAGGAAAGGTAGGTATTATATTACCACCTTCTAATGCTAAAGAGGCAGCAGTGGTAGAAGGGATTGAAGTTATTCCAGTCAATTCTTTATTGGAAACGATTGATTTTTTAAATAATAATGAGATTAAGAATAGAATAGATGTTAATTATAGACTGGATTTAGAACCGGATTATAAAGTCGATTTTGCCGAAGTAAAAGGACAAGCAGCAGCCAAACGAGCTTTAGAAATAGCTGCCGCTGGAGGACATAACGTAATCATGATTGGGCCTCCTGGATCAGGAAAGACGATGTTAGCAAGACGGATTCCAACAATCTTACCTAACTTATCGTTAGATGAAGCTATAGAATTAACTAAGATCCATAGTATATTAGGGTTATTATCTACAGATGAAGCTTTAATTAGTCGCCGTCCTTTTAGAAGTCCTCATCATACTACCTCTAATGCTGGTATGATTGGAGGAGGTAGGATCCCACAGCCAGGAGAGGTTAGTCTATCTCACCATGGAGTCTTATTCTTAGATGAGTTGCCAGAGTTTAATCGTAATGTATTAGAAGTCTTAAGACAGCCTTTAGAAGCAAACGAAGTTACGATTTCACGTTCATTAACAACTTTAACCTACCCGGCCAATATAATGCTAGTAGCTGCTATGAATCCGTGTCCTTGTGGTTTTTTTGGCGATGCAAGTCAGAAGTGTAGTTGTAGTCATTATCAAGTTGAAAGGTACTTAAATAAAGTTTCTGGGCCTTTATTAGACAGGATAGATATTCATATAGAAGTACCGCGTTTAGACCCCGATGTACTTGCTAGTTCACCAACTGGAGAGAGTTCAGCTGAGATTAGATCACGGGTTAATCAGGTGCGACAAATTCAGCAGCAGCGATTTGAAGGTGAAGAGATTAATTGTAATGCTGAAATGAGTGGGAAATTATTAGAAGAACATTGTAACTTGACTAAAGAAGGTCAAAAATTATTAAGATCTGCTATTGAGCGATTAAATTTAAGTGCTAGGGCTTATGATCGCATTCTAAAATTAGGAAGAACGATAGCAGATTTAGATAACGAGAGTATGATTGAGGTTGACCATATAGCAGAAGCGATTCAGTATCGTGATTTAGATAGGAAATTATTTGTTAGTTAATATCTTTAAGGGAAGGAATTTTTAGCTGAATACTAAAAAGTATAATATTATTTTGTTAAGACATAAGAGTCGATTAAATTTATTAGATTTAAAAATTATTGACGCAGTAAATTTAGTCTGTTATAATTTTAAATAACATATAAAAATTCATTTATATGTTAAAAGGATAAGAAAGAAATAAACTTTAAATGATAGAAGGAGATAAAAAGATATGAGAGAAAAAAATAAAGTTTTTTCATCCTGTGTAATGTGTCAAGGAGGAAAATGTGGTATAGAGGTTACTATAGAAGACAATAAAGTAATCAAAATTACTGGTAATAAATCACACCCTTTTAATGAAGGCCAACTATGTCCAAAAGGGTTAGCGGGTTTAGAACAACTCTATGATTCTGATCGTCTTTTAAAACCTAAAAAGAAGATTGATAAAAATAACTGGGAAGCAATAGAATGGGATGAAGCTTTGCAAATAATAGTAGAGAGAATGAATCATATTAAAGATAAATATGGTCCAGAGTCTTTCCTTTTTATGTGGGGACCGACGCCACCTTATAAAGAGTTATTCCAAGGTTTAGCTAAATCTTATGGAACTCCTAATCAATTTGCTCATACTAGTATTTGTGATGCTAATCGACGTTTAGCTAAAAAATTAACTTATAATGATTACCGTCCTTTACCCGATTTTAAAAATTCAGATTATATTCTTCTATTTGGAGCTAATCCTTTGGAGGCTCATAAATGGTTTTATTTCTTTAAAGATGTTAAAAATGCTGTAAAAAGAGGTGCTAAGCTAGTAGTAATTGATCCGCGACAGACTAAGAGCGCTAAAAATGCTGATTTATGGGTGTCAGTCAAGCCGGGAACTGATGGAGCATTAGCGTTAAGCTTAGCTCAAGTAATCATTGAAGAAAAGTTATATAATCAGGAGTTTATTGATAAGTATAGTAGAGGCTTTACTAGTTTTAAAGCTGAAGTAATGCAGAAGAAATATAATCCGGAAAATGTGTCACAAATTACTGGTGTTAACACAGAGACGATCTATACTATTGCGCGTCGATTTGCTAAAAGCAAGCGGCAATTGGCTGATTCATGGACTGGATTAGATAATCAAAGACAAGGAATAGATGCTCACCGAGCAGTTGCTTGCTTGAATGCTTTAGTAGGTAGTGTAGATGCACCAGGGGGGATGGTTTTTAGAGAAGAAGGTAGATTAAAATCTCCTAAATTCACAAATAATATTAAAGCTAAACCATTACATGAAGAAGTAGGTTTTAGCAATTTAACGGCCAGTTATGGTTGTAGAGGTTTGATTCCTGAGGCTATTTTAAACCCTGGTCATGTTCCTACAGGGCCGTTATTAGAAGAAAAGATTACTTCTTTATATAATGGGCAGGGAATAAAAGGAGCTTTTATTTACTTTACTAACCCGATATTAGCTGATGCTAATAGTGAAAGATGGAGAAAGGCTCTAAGCCATTTAGATTTTGCGGTAGGTTATGATATTTATCAGACTGATACTCTAGAAGCATTTCCAGTTGGAAGTATTATTTTACCGGATACTACTTATTTAGAAAGACGCGAAGTGGTTAAACAATACTCTAATGGAGCACTTTTAACTATGTATCAAAAGGTTGTTGAACCACAATATAATGCCAAGTCAGGATACTGGACTTTTGTTAAGTTAGGCAAATTATTAGGATATGATTCGTTCCAAAATTTTGATGAAGATGATATAGAATCTTATTTAAAGATGAGGCTAGATATAGAACAAATCGATGGTAGTAGAGTTCAACTAGAAGAACTTAAAAGAAAAGGGATTTGGTTAGCTAATAACTATGATGAACCTAAATATTATCGTTATGGGCGGCTTTTGAATGGTAAGTTTAATTTTACTTTAGATGAAGATATGGAATCTGATTTAGTTAAAGAATTTTTACAGGTCGGTGGTAATCAAGCTCCTGTTTATGAATTGCAAACTGATAATGATAAGCTGAAGTTAATTACTACCGGTAAATTACGATGTCATACGCATAGTACTACTCAAAACTTACCAACTTTGATGAATCGAGAAGGCAAGAACTTTTTGTTGATTAATCCAGAAGATGCAAAAGAACGAGAAATTCGAGATGGAGAAGAGGTAGTAGTTAGCTCCGAAATTGATAGAGTAACTTTAACTGCCAAAGTAACTAGTGAAATTAGACCAGGAGTGGTACAAGCTTCTCATGGATTTGGTCATACTTCCGAAAATTTAAGAGTAGCTAAAGGTCAAGGGGCAAATATTAATCGTTTGGTTGATAATCTTAAGCTTGACCCGATCAGTGGAGTTTCATATTTAAATGAAACAACAGTAACAATTAATTCTATTTAAATGATAAAAACTTAATTTTAAATTTGTTTGACTAAGAATAATTTATATGTTATATTTGTAATAGTTATATAAAAGTTTTTTTATATGAAAGGAAGAAGCCTAACATGAAAGAAGAAGAATTAGTAAAATTTTTAAAAGTATTAGCTGATGAAACTAGATTAAGAATAATTGAACTTTTATCTTGTGGTGAGCTTTGTGTCTGTGAGTTACAAGAAGAATTGGCTATGTCACAGCCAAGAATTTCTCATCATTTAAAAATACTAAAGGAAGCAGAAATGGTGAATACTAATCGAGATGGTAAATGGATTTACTATTCATTAAATGAAAAAATTTTCAAGTTATTTAAAGCCATAGCTCAAAAATCAGGAGAATTAAAAGAAAATTATACTCAGGCTGAACCTAGCCAGAAATGTAGAGAAGAGAAGTAAGAATAGTTTTTTAATGAACATATCAAAGGTGTTTTATATGTAGCTTCTTTTACATTTATAAATTTTATGTGTAAATTTAATACTTTACGAGGAGGAATTATTAAAATGAGTAAAATTAAAGTAGAAGTATATGAACCGCCGATGTGTTGTTCCACAGGAGTATGTGGCCCGGATGTAGATGATGAATTAGTTCAGTTTAATGACGCACTAAAACAGTTAGAAAAGGAAGGGGTTGAAGTAGAAAGAAATTCGATGAATCATAATCCTTTTGCTTTTCAGCAGAACCAATCAATTTTGGATGCAGTAAATAATAAAGGAACAGATGATTTACCGATTACTACCGTTAATGGTAAAATAATTGAAATGAGAGAATATCCAACTTTAGAAAAATTAAGAGCAGAAATCAATAAGATTAGGGAGGAAGAATAATGACTTTAGAGGATACAAAGTATATCTTCTTCTCCGGTAAAGGAGGAGTAGGCAAGACATCTATGGCGTCGACTACTGCTGTTTATTATGCTGATCAGGGATTAGATACTATTTTAGTAACGACTGATCCGGCCGCTAATTTATCAGATGTTTTTGAGCAAGAGATCGGTCATCAAGTAACAGAAATTGAAGGAATTGATAATCTATCAGCGATGGAGATCGATTCTAAAGAGGCAACAGAAGAGTATAAAGAAAAGACTCTAGCTCCGATGCGTGATATATTTAATGAAGAAATGTTAGAAGTAGTTGAAGAACAGTTGAATTCGCCTTGTACTGAAGAGATGGCCTCTTTTGATAGGTTTATTGACTTCATGGATGATGATCAATACGATGTGGTTATCTTTGATACAGCACCAACGGGCCATACAATTAGATTATTGGAATTACCGGTTGATTGGAGTAAGCATATCGAAGAAAGCGCTGAAGGTAGCGGTCAAACCTGCATGGGGCCGGTACAGACTATTCAGGATTCTAAAGAGAAGTATGACCGGGCGATTGAGTTGTTAAAAGATGAGGAAAGAACAGAGTTTATCTTTGTAATGCAGCCTGAAGGCAGCTCCATTCGCGAAACTGCACGTTCCAGTAGTGAGCTATCAGAGATCGGAATTGCTACTAGTTCAATAATCGTTAATGGAATCTTACCAGAAGAAGAGTGTAAGAATCCTTTCTTTAAGAAGCGAGGAGAGATGCAGCAGAAATATCTAGCAGAGATAGATGAAAAGTTTGATTTGCCAGCTAAAAAGATGGAATTATTAGATCAGGAAATTAAAGGAATAGAGGTTTTAAGAAAGGTCGCTAATATGCTCTATAAGGAGGCAGCTTAAATGAAGGAAGCAGCTAAAGTACTATTACCACAAGAGAAAGAAACGCGTTTGCTCTTTTTTGCTGGCAAAGGAGGTGTAGGTAAGACATCTTTATCTTCAGTAACTGCTGTTTATTTAGCACGAGAAGGTTATAAGACTTTGCTCTTAACGACTGACCCTGCTTCACATTTAGAAGATGTTTTTGAACAGGAAGTAAAAGGTGAAGTTACGGAAGTAGATGGCGTTGATAATTTAGACATAGTTAAGATCGATCCCAAAGAAGTAACTGAAGAATATAAAGAGAATGTCTTAGCTGACGCTAAAGAGAAGAATTATTCAGAAGAGATGTTAATGGGACTTAAAGAAGAGCTTGATTCTCCATGTACAGAGGAGATGGCTTCCTTTAATAAATTTATTGATTATACAGAAGCTGATAAGTATGAAGTAATTGTCTTTGATACTGCCCCGACCGGTCATACTTTACGCTTATTAGAGTTACCGATGAATTGGGAGCAACAATTAGAGTTTAAGACCTCGATCAATACAAGTACTGAAGCTGATTTAGAATCACAGAAAAGGTTTAAACGAGTTATTGCTAAATTACAGGATAAAGAACAGACTACTTTTGCTTTTGTGGTTTATCCGGAAACCACTCCGATTTTAGAAGCACACCGAGCAGTGGAAGAGTTAGAGACGGTTGATGTAGAGACCCAATTAGTTATTGCTAATCAGATTTTGCCAAAAGAGCACTGTACTACGCCTTACTTCAAAAAAAGAAGTAAGATGCAGGACGAACAGCTAGAAGTTATGAAAGAGAAGTTTTCTGCTCCGATTATTAAGATGCCGCTTTTAGCTGAGGAGATTCAAGGATTAGAAACTTTAATCGAAGCAGGAGAAAAGTTATATGAAGAATAGGTAAGATTGAATTGAAAAAAGGAGCTTGAATGTCAGTGAAGATTATAATTAGTTCTGAACTGAAAAATTATGCACAAAAGAAAGATTTAGCTTTGATTATAAGAGAACAAAAGATTAATAGCTGTTGTGGAGGAAAGTTGACTTCTGTATCAACTCAGGGGGCTAAGACTCCTCCGCAAGTAATTAAGGGAAGACCAGCGAAAGAAAATTTAGCAGATTATAAAGAGTTAACTAAATCAAATATTATACTTTATATACATCATGAAATAATGGATAGCCATACTAAACTGGAGTTAGATATTAAAAGGTTTTTAGGAATTATCAGATTTATAGTGGAAGGGTCATAAGCATTAACCAGCCGGGGAATTTTCGCCGTTCTAAATTTTCATTAAATGTTAAGGAGGAATAATTATGAGTCAAGAAAAAAAAGAAGTTAAAGAAGAAACAGAAGGATTAGGCTTTTTTGAGAAGTATCTAACGTTATGGGTTGCTATCTGTATAGTTGCTGGAATTTTAATTGGAAAATTATTTCCTGCTTTTCCGGATACTTTAAGCAAGTTTGAGTATGCCCAGGTATCAATTCCGGTAGCAATCTTAATCTGGTTTATGATCTATCCAATGATGGTTCAGATTGATTTTAGCAGTATTTTGGAAGCTGGAAAACGGCCTAAAGGATTAGGTTTGACTTTAACAGTTAACTGGTTAATTAAACCTTTTACGATGGCCTTTTTTGCTTGGTTATTCTTTAAGAATATCTTCGGAGCTTTTATTACACCAGAATTAGCAGATCAATATATAGCTGGAGCGATCTTGTTAGGAGCTGCACCATGTACTGCTATGGTCTTTGTTTGGAGTTATTTAACCGATGGTGATGCTAGTTATACTCTAGTTCAGGTAGCGGTCAATGACTTAGTTTTAGTCTTTGCTTATGCTCCGCTGGTTATGTTACTATTGGGAGTAACTAATTTTTCAGTTCCTTATGATACGGTATTCTTATCTGTAGTACTCTATATTGTGATTCCATTAGTGGCCGGTTATCTGTCTCGAAAGTATTTGATTAAGAATAAAGGAATTGACTGGTTTGAAAATGTCTATCTTAAGAGTCTAGATAACTTTACAATTATCGGATTATTATTAACTTTAATTATTCTATTCTCTTTCCAGGGCGATATTATCTTAAATAATCCGCTTGATATATTATTGATTGCCATCCCGCTTACAATTCAGACCTTCTTTATCTTTGTAATCGGTTATGGTGGAGCTAAGTTGTTGAATTTAGAGCATTCAGTGGCAGCCCCGGCCAGTATGATTGGGGCTAGTAACTTCTTTGAACTGGCTGTAGCTACTGCTATTTCAATATTCGGTTTGCAATCGGGAGCGGCTTTAGCAACAGTAGTTGGTGTATTAGTTGAAGTACCGGTTATGCTAGGTTTAGTTGCTATAGCCAATCGAACTAGACATTGGTTTCCGCAAAAATCAAAAGCATAAGATTATTTATTAAGGACCTACGTTAATGTGGGTCCTTTTCTTATACAAAAAATGAAAATAATGTTATTTTATCTTGACAACTATATTACCATATAGTAATATAGTTGTATAGTAATTAATATCTAATATATCAAGATAATAAAAACGACGAGAGAGGAGTGCTTAAAATTAGTAATAAAAGTATTCATGAATTTCGTGCCAATATAGCTAAAGCATTAGCTCATCGAACTAGAATGGAAATTGTTGATCTTTTAGCTGAAAAAAAAGAAAGATGTGTAGGTGAATTAACAGAAATATTAGATGTTAGTCAATCGGCTGTATCAAAACATCTAAGCACTTTAAAACAGGCGGGGATTATTGCTTCTAGAAAGGAAGGTTTGAAAAATTATTATTACTTAGAAGCTCCCTGTATTGTTGATTTTTTTGCTTGTCTCGATGATATACTTATAAAAGAATTAGATCAAAGAAAAAAAGAGATAAAAAATATAAAAGGATTAAAATAACTAAGTTGTAAGAGAGGAGGGAGAAAACTGAGTATTTATTTAGATTAATGCAGCTACTTCTTTTCCAAAACCAGAGAAAGTTTATCGGGCAATGGATAATTGTCAAAGAAAAATTGGTGTAAGTCCCGGTCGGGGTAGCTACCGGAAGGCAGTAAAAGCTGAAAAAATTGTTCAGGAAACAAGAAAACTTTTAGTTCAACTTTTTAATATTGAAGATCCTGAAAGTGTTGTTTTTACTACTAATGTTACAGAATCTTTGAATTTAGTTCTGAAAGTTTTTTTAAAAGAAGGAGGGGAATTAATATGGGCAAAGTATTTATCGGCTTAGACGAAGATGATCAACTTCAATTGGAAAGAATATGTCTTGATAAAGATCCTCAGGAAGCTTTAGAATTTATTTTAGAAAAAGTTGCTCCCAAGGTTGAAAAACAGGAAAGAGAAAAGATGAAGCATCCAACTACAAGTTAAATTACTTAGGAGGGATTAATTTTGGATGAAATTATCATTTATACAAAACTAGGATGTCCATATTGTAAAAAAGCGATGCAGGATTATAAAAGAAAAGCATAAAGCTACCAAAGTACCTGTTATCATAAAGAATGGGGAATTGCTTTCTGTTGGTTATAATGGTAAAGGTTGAAAAATTTAAATAAAGCCGGCCGTGAGCCGGTTTTTCAATCGTATATGAAATTATGTTTTTCTTTAAATTACGGATAACTTTATTATGGGAGGTTGTTTAAATGTCAAAAAATAAAAAAATTATAATTTTATTTGTGATAACTCTTTTGTTAGTAGGAAGTTATATGATAAAAAAATCATTAAATAATGAAAGTACTTTAGCAGTAGAGTCTTTAAATGATAAAATAGAAAAGGCTTATCAACAGGATTTACCTATGGTCATATATTTTACTTATACAGGGATTATTTAAAGAAGAAGATGCAATTAATTTAATAAAAAAGGCGGTTAGAAATTAATGAACAATCTCATATCACAGAACCCTTCGTATTTATTGGTTTTTTTGGGAGGAATAGGTAGTGGGTTGAGCCCGTGCACGTTACCAACGGTAGCGTTAGTAGTTGCTTACGTAGGTGGATTTAGTAAAAAGAGTAAATTATATTCTTTTTTTCTATCATTATCGTTTGTAATGGGTCTTTCTTTGACAATGGCCGTGATGGGAGTAATTACTAGTGCTATAGGTAGCTTATTAACAGATTATACAGTAATAAATTATGTTGCTGCCTTTATTTCAATTTTAATGGGGATTATTTTGTTAGATGTAATTTCTATTGAATTACCAGGTTTTAAAGGTGCAGAAAGGAATTATAAAGGATTTATAGGGGCATTTTTATTAGGGATTCCTTTTGCTATAGTAGCTTCTCCTTGTACTATGCCAATAACGGCTACTTTACTTACCTATACAGCAGTAAAAGGGAATCTGCTATTTGGAGCTATTTTTATGTTTCTTTATTCAATAGGCAGGAGTGTTCCGTTATTATTAGCCGGTACATTTACTGGATTTTTGAAACGAATTCAGAAATTTGAATCTTTAAGTGTTAAAATACAAAAAGTTAGTGGAGTTATTTTACTTTTATTAGGTTTTTACTTATGGTGGAATGCTATTTGATAATTGAATATCTAAAAACAAATCTTTATTTTAGGATGAATTTACTTGACATATTTCATAAAGTGAATTATACTTATATTAGAATATATTAATATAGTTATTATAATTGAATCTAATCTACTAGCAAAGGAGTTTTAAAAAATGTCAACATTAATTAGCAAACTGACAAGTGAACTATTCAAAGCTTTAGCTCATCCGACAAGAGTTCAAATTTTGAGTCTTTTAAGGAAAGGGGAGTTATGTGTCTGTGATATTTATGAAGCCTTAGAACTTAGTCAATCTAATATTTCTCAGCATTTAAAGGTTTTAAAGGACCAAGACCTTGTTGAAAGTCGTAAAGATGGAGTTATGGTCTTATATAAAGTAAAAGATGATGAAATTTGGGAGATATTAGATTCGGCGAAGAGTCTATTAGTGAAACAGATTAATAAAACGAAACTTGCTTTAGAAGAGGAAGAATAATCTATTCTCACCTAATATATTAGCAATTTATTATATAATGATGTTATTAGTATTATGAAGAATGAGGAGGGGTCTTATGTTAACAGAATTTGCTGATTTAGTAGTCTATAACTGGTTAAATTTAAGTCCAAAGGCACATTTAGCGGAGGCGTTACATTTCTTTATCTATGATACACTTAAAATTATTCTATTATTAAGCGTTATGATCTTTGTGATTTCTATTATTCGTAGTTTCTTTCAACCAGAGAAGGTTAAGAAATTATTAAGTGGGAAACGATTATTTGTAGGTAATGCCATGGCTGCCTTTTTAGGGGTAGTATCACCTTTTTGTTCTTGTTCTACAGTACCGATCTTTATTGGTTTTGTTGAATCCGGGGTACCATTAGGAGTAACATTTTCATTTTTAATTACTTCACCAATCGTTAATGAGATAGCATTAGTATTACTTTATTCAATCTTTGGTTTTAAAATAGCAGCTCTATACTTAATTAGTGGAGTAACTGTAGGAATAGTAGGTGGAATATTAATCGGTTATTTAGGCTTAGAAGAATATGTAGAAAGTTATGTTTATGAAATTGAAATGGAAGATGAAGAAGTTTCAACAATGACATGGAAAGATAGAATTGATTATGCTAAATATCAGGTAAAAGACATAGTAGGTAGGATTTGGAAGTTCGTTATGATTGGAATAGCAATTGGTGGTTTGATTCATGGTTATGTACCAACAGGAGCTTTAGCTAATTATGCTGGCCCAGATAATCCATTTGCTGTTATTGTAGCCGTTATCTTTGGAGTTCCACTCTATTCTAATGCAGTAGGTACGATTCCAATTGTAGAAGCACTGATGAATAAAGGAGTAGCTACAGGAACAGCTTTAAGTTTTATGATGGCAACTGTAGCTCTATCTTTACCAGAAATGGTTATTTTGCGTAAAGTTCTTAAACCAAAATTAATTAAGATATTTGTGGCTATTGTTGGAGTATCGATTATTGGTGTAGGCTATCTGTTTAATATAGTGATTTAGTTAAGGCTAACAATAGTTGATAGTTGAAAGTGGATAGTTGTCTGTGTCAGGATCTGATCATTGACACTGATTGCTGACACTGTTAAAAAGGAGGTGAGTTTAAAGGTGGAGATTAAAGTTTATGGACCAGGTTGTCGTAATTGTGAGAAGTTAAAAGAAAATGTAATTAATGCTTTAGCTGAACTAGATGTTGCTGCTAATGTAGAGAAAGTAGAGGATATGAGTGAGATTGCTAAAGCCGGGATACTAAGTACACCTGGATTAGAGATTAATGGCGAGGTTAAAGTTAAAGGTCAAGTACCTAAAGTAGCAAAGATTAAAGAATTAATTAAAGCTGAACTGTAAATTTAAATTCCTGCCTGTAATGAGCATGATGCAGGCAGGAAAATTTAGTGATTTCTTAAAAAATGATTAGACACAGACTAGAGATTAAGTATAGAATGATTTTAACTGAGGTAAGAAATACATAGAGGATTATGAACTCTTATAAGTAATAGGCTTATTTAGGCGATGATATTCAAAGATTAAGAAAGAGGTGAAATGAGATGGAGGTTTATTTTGATAATGCAGCGACATCTTATCCGAAACCGGATATTGTTTATGATAAAATGTCTGAATTTTTTAAAAATAATGGCGTTAGCGCTGGGAGAGGCGCTTATCAAAAAGCTTTTCAAGCAGAACAGGCTATCTTTGGTACTCGTAAGAGTTTAGCTCAATTATTTAATGTATCAGATCCTACTCGAATTGTCTTTACTCATAACGTCACGGAAGCAATTAACTTGGCTTTAAAGGGGCTTTTAGAAGCAGGCGACCACGTAATTACTACTAGCTTAGAACATAATGCTATTTGGCGACCTTTAAAAGAGCTAGAAAGAGACCGAGGAATAGAGATTACTAAGATTGAATGTAATAGTAGTGGTCAAATTGATATAGATGAAATTGAAAATGAAATTAAAGATAATACAAAGTTAATTGCTTGTTTACATGCTTCCAATGTAGTAGGTACTATATTACCTGCAATCGAAATGGGTAAGATAGCCAAAGGAGCAGGAATTTATTTCTTATTAGATACAGCTCAAACAGCGGGAGTGTATCCTATCGATGTACAAGAAATGAATATTGATTTTTTAGCTTTTACTGGTCATAAAGGGTTGTTAGGACCTACAGGAACCGGAGGACTATATATTAGTGAAGGAATAGATTTAAAACCACTAAAGACAGGAGGTACTGGTAATAATTCTACTTCTGAATATGCACCTAAGGAGCTGCCGAATCGCTATGAGGCAGGCACTATTAATACCGTAGGGTTAATTGGCTTAGGAGCTGGGGTAGAGTATATTTTAGATACAGGAATCAAACAGATTAGAGCAAAAGAAGTAGAATTGATAGAGTATGCTCTAACTGAGTTAGAGAAAATAGAAGGTTTAATACTTTATGGTGAAAAAGGTGTCTCAAAAAGAGTCGGAGTTATTTCTTTTAATTTAGAAGGGTTAGATCATGCAGAGGTAGCTTATAAATTAGATAGTGAATATAGCATTATGGTTAGGTCTGGTCTGCATTGTGCTCCTAATGCGCACAAAACGATTAGTAGTTTTGAATTAGGTGGTGCTGTTAGAATTGGAATTGGTTATTTTAATACTAAAGCAGAGATTGATTACTTAATTAAGGCTTTGCAAGAAATAAAATAGGTGTTAGTGTCGGGGTGAGTGTAAGTAAAAGTAAAGAAACTGAGGTTTATTTAGTTAATAAGATTTTCAGTAGAAAAGAGGGGGAGAGGAGATGTTTTTAAAGAAGATTGAAATAGAAGCGATTAGAAGATGTGGTGCGGATAAAACTAAGATAAGATTTAGAACTCGTCCTTCCACAGATATTAGTGAAATACTACCATATTTAAATGCTACTTATCCAGATAGTATCTATTATGCTAAAAAGCCTAGCTTAGAATTAAAAAAAGATGATGCTGTTATTTTGTTAGAATCAGAAGCAATTGTCTTAAATGAACTAAGTAATACTACCCAAGGGATTAAGTTTGTAGATTGGGTGAAAGATGAGATTAATCGTGTTTATAAAAATAAAGATCAGATAGAACCTGATTATACTTCGAAAGAAAATCTAAGTGTTCCTGAATTATATAAGAACTTACCACAATTAAATTGTGGCAAATGTGGAGAAGTAACCTGTCTAGCTTTTGCTACTAAATTTGTTAAAGGAGAATATCAACTAGAAGATTGTAGTCCATTACTTACAGCAAAATATAAAAAAGTTAAAAAGAGATTAGAAGATTATATTTAAAAATGGTTACATTATTTTTTTTAAGATTAATATTATTATTTCACCATATATAAATATTAAAATTAAAGAGACTTAATTAAAAAAGGAGCGGATAATAGTGAAAAAGAATAAAAAGTTATTATTGCTTATTTTAGGGTTATTAGGTTTTTTAGTACAAGGTGATAATACTGTCGTTTCTCCAATTTTACCAGGAATTGCAGGAGAACTTAGTTTGGATATACCTAAGGCAGCAACAGCAATTACTGCCTATATGCTGCCATTTGGATTGTTTTCTTTAATTTATGGACCATTAGCAGATAAATTTGGCAAATCATATATAATCAATATTACTGCTTTTGGAACTGCTGTATTTAGTAGTTTAAGTGGTTTAGCTTTTTCCTATTTTTCTTTAGTAGGATTTAGAGCAATTAACGGCATCTTTGCTGCGGGAATTATTCCTATAGCCTTATCTTTATTAGGAGATATCTTTGAAAAGAAAGAAAAACAGAATGCTATAGGTGCTTTTATGGGACTTATCTTTTTAGGGCAAGGAGCTGCGACAGCAATTGGTGGTGTTTTAGCTCAATTTGGAAGTTGGCGCTGGGTATTCTTTGTTTATGGAATATTGGAATTAATTGTAGCAATAATGATGTATCGTAAGATTAAAGATAGAAAAAGAATACAGCATAATGAACAAGGTATAATAAATTATTATACTTCAATTTTAAATAAAAAATTAGTTAAACCGATTCTTCTATCAATCTTCTTCGTAGGTTATACTGTTTTTGGTACTTTTTCTTATTTAGGTTCTTATTTAGATGAACAGTTCCATTATAAAGTTTTAACTATTGGTTTAATCTTAACTGGATTTGGTATTGCATCAGTAATTGGTGGTAAAAAATCAGGAGATATTAGAGATAAGATAGGTTTCAAAATTATATTAATTGGTGGGTTAGTTGCTAGTTTATCATTATTTTTATTTAGATACTTAACAAATCCATGGTTATTCTTCTTAAGTTTAGCTGGCTTTGGACTTGGATTTGTCTTCCTACAATCAACTTTAGTAACTACTGCTCAACAGATTGGAGCACCGCGAACAGGAACAGTTATGGCTTTAGTTGCTTTTTGTATGATCACTGGTGGAGGAGTAGGTACTGCAGTTAATGGAATTCTCCTAAATAATTTTGGTTATATGACTATATTTAATATTGCAGCTATTATTTTGGTTTTGTTAGGATTAATTTCTGGTTATATATTAGATAGAAACGAAGAGGAAATTAGTAAAGTTACGATGACTTCTCATGAAGGTTAGAACCTATAAAAGATTAATTATAATTAGTTTGAATTAGAATTTTAATAAAAATGATACTATCTTACAAACTTAGTTTCAATTTTGACATAACCACCGAGGAAATTTTTATTTCTTTGGTGGTTTAATAATTTATTTAACTATTATGTATAACTTATGTTATAATAAAGAAGATAGGGGGAATCTTAAAATGAAGCAGAATAAAATTTCCATTACAGTAATTTTAATATTAAGTTTAATAATAGTTGGTAGTCTTATTTTTGGTTACAAATTTTTAGTTACTGAAAACGATTATCCATTTGTCTCGTTCAATGAGCGAATTGCAAAATCTGATTTGAAATTAGTTAAAGCGAATAATACGAAAAAAAGTGACCCTCTTCGTGTATCACTTGCTTCTATTACGTCAACTAAAGAAAGTGTAACTTATTATGAAGAATTGTTGGTTTTATTAGAGAAAAAATTAAATATGCCTGTTGAGATAGTGCAACGAAAAACGTATAGTGAAGTTAATGAATTATTACGTGCTGGAGAGATAGATATGGCATTTATTTGCACTTTTAGTTATGTTAGTGGTCACGACTCTTTTGGTTTAGAATTATTAGCAGCTCCCCAAAAAGATGGAGTGGCAAAATATTGTTCTTATATTTTAGTTAGACAGGATAGTGGAATTGATAGTTTTACTGATTTACAAGGAAAGCGATTTGCTTTTACTGATCCGATGTCTACTACAGGTTACACTTATCCAATGGCACTTCTTAAAAGAAGAGGAATGAATCCTGAAAATTATTTTAGTTCTTATATATTCACTTATAGTCATGATAACTCAATTAAAGCTGTTACGGAAGGAATAGTAGATGGAGCTGCAGTGGACCATATGGTCTACCAACAGCTTTTAAAGACAAACTTACAAGGTAAAGATAATTTAAAGGTAGTTAAAGAATCTCCAAAATTTACTACACCTCCAGTTGTAGTTAGACCAGGTTTAGATGTGGAAATCAAACAGAACTTACAAGAGTTTTTCATGACGCTAGATGAGTCTCCAAATGGAAAAGAAATATTAAAGAATATGGGTTTAGATGCTTATAAAAAAGTTAGTGATAGTGATTATAATAGTGTACGAAAATTAAGGAGAGAATTAAAAGAATGATAAATCAAATACGTTCTAATTTATTTAAGTCTTTCTTTAACTTAGTAGGAGTCAAAGGTAAAATCATGGGGATTGCTATTATTTTAATTTTGTTATTAGCATCATTATTAATTTTAGAATCAGGAGATATATTTACGCAAGTGTTGAGAAATGATTTAGAGAAGCAGGGAGTTTCCTTGGCTCGATATATGGCAGTTCGCAGTGAGGATTTCTTATTAACTAATAACCTTTTTGGCTTACACCAATTGATTAAAGATGTAATGCAGAACAATCAGGAATTAGCTTATATTTTAGTTATTAACTCGCAAGGAGAATTAGTAGCAGATAGTTTTGGAAGTAAAATTCCTAAAGGATTAATTAGTTTTAATCAGATAAATTCAAATCAAGGTTATAGTAGTAAGACTTTTAAAAATGAAGATGGAATTATTCATGATATAGCAGTACCTATTTGGCAGGGACGTTATGGAATAGTTAGGCTCGGAGTTAGCGAAATCTATATTAATCAAGCATTAATTAAACTAAAATATTTACTTTGGTTTAGTACAATATTGGTTTCGCTTTTAGGAGTTGCTATTGCTTATTTTTTAGCAAATTTAATTAATGAGCCATTAAGTGAATTGGTTATTGCTACAGAAAAAGTTGGGTCAGGAAAGCTTGACTATAGAGTGTCTTTAGATTGGGCTGAGGATGAATTAGGGAAGTTAGGCCAAGCTTTTAATCAGATGACTGTCAAGTTACAAAGAGCAGCTATTGAACGGCAAAAATTATGGAAACAGTTACAGAAAAAAGAGGAAAGAAGACAGTATTTATTAAATAAGGTAATTATGGCTCAAGAAGAAGAAAGAAAAAGAATTGCTAGAGAATTACATGATGAAACTAGTCAAGCATTGACCAGTTTAAATTTAGCTTTAGCTAATTTAGAGAATACTGATGAACAAGAAGAATTTAATGAAAGAATAAAGATGATGAAAAAGACGATAGCTAAAGTCTTAGATGAGATTAATTTGCTAGCTCGGCAGTTGCGACCTAGTATTTTAGATAATTTAGGTTTAGCAGCGGCTATTGAAAATTATATTAAGGAATCATCCGAATATTGGGGTAAAGATATAGGGTTGCATATTAATGGTTTAATTAATACTAAATTTCCAAAAGAAGTAGAGATTACAGTTTATCGAATTGTACAAGAAGCATTGACTAATGCTCTTCGCTATGCAGATGCTGACAATATTAGTGTTATAATGAATAATAATGATGGGAATCTATTGATTATTGTAGAGGATGATGGATGTGGTTTTAATTTAGAGGATTTTAGAACTAGTAATCAAACTCAAGAACATTTAGGTCTTTTTGGAATGCAAGAACGTGCTGATCTATTAGGTGGGGAACTAACAATTGAAACAGGAGAAGGGATTGGAACTACAATTTATGTTAATATACCGGTCGATAATAAATCAGTAATTGAGGAGGAGTTTGATGATTAAAGTTTTAGTAAGTGATGATCATTCATTGGTTCGAAAAGGGATCATGACTCTTCTTGATAATGAATCAGATATTAAAGTAGTTGGGGAAGCTACTAATGGGAAAGAAGCAGTAAAAAAAGCTCGGAAGCTCAAACCAGACGTAATTTTAATGGATCTATCTATGCCTGGAATTGACGGCATGGAGGCTACGCGTAAGATTACTGCTAGTAATTTAAAAAGCAAAGTGCTTATTTTAACTGTCCATGAAGAAGAAGGATACTTTAAAGAAGCCTTAGAAGCAGGTGGTTCAGGTTATATATTAAAGAAAGCAGCTGATGTTGAATTATTGTCTGCTATTAGAGCTGTTTATAGAGAAGAGGTCTTTATCTATCCTTCAATGACAAAAATTTTACTAAGTAATTATTTAACAACAGAAGATAATAATAAAATAAATAAAAAAAACAGAGATCAGAAAGAAAAATGTTTATCTTGTCAACAAGAAAATAAAAATGAAATAGATGAAAATCAAGATCAAGATGATAATTATTCTTTATTAAGTAATAGGGAAAGAGAAGTATTTGAATTAGTAGCTAAAGGTTATACTAATAAACAGATAGGCCAAAAATTAGTAATTAGCGTAAAGACAGTTGAAACCCATAAATTTAGAATGATGAAAAAGTTGGAGTTGAATAAACGTTCTGAAATAGTTCGCTTGGCTATAAAAAAAGGAATATTATAGTTATTAAAGAGAGTTTGTAAGGGAATTCCCTTATAAACTCTCTTTATATATATTATTTAAGTGATTTCACTTACAAAGTTAAATGATTCTCCTTATAAAAATTATTTGTGATTTACTATACAATAAGGTTAAAGAAATAAAAATGACAAAAATCATAAGGAGGGGGCAAAATAAGGATTAATATTATATTCTTTCCTAAATTCTTAAGTTTTTTTATTAACAATGACAAAAATAACTAAGGGGGGACAATTGTGAAATTAACTAGAAGAAGCTTTTTGAAGGTTTCAGCAGCTACTACTGGTGGACTTGCTGCTTTAGGTGCTACTGGATGCAAACGTAATCCGGTTTTGAATTCTTTAACTGAAGACGAGTCAGGTTCAATTGATGGAGGAGAATGGAAAGCTACTACCTGTCAGGGGTGTACTACCTGGTGTCCAGTTGAAGTAAAGGTTGTCGATGGTAGAGCAATTAAAGTTAAAGGGAATAGGTATTCTAAGGCTCATAATGGAAATGTATGTCCTAGGGGTCATATGTCATTACAACAGGTCTATGATCCGGATAGGATTAAAGTTCCAATGAAACGGACTAATCCTAAGAAAGGTAGAAATGAAGATCCAAAATTTGTACCAATCACTTGGGATGAAGCTATTGAAGAAATAGCTGATAAGATGTTAGAACTACGAAAGAATAATGAGACACATAAGTATGTTACTTTTCGAGGTAGATATACTTATATGAGAGATATTTTATATGGAAAGTTTACTAAAATTTTTGGTTCTCCAAATGGTATTTCTCATAGTGCTATCTGTGCAGAAGCAGAGAAGTTTGGATCATACTATACTGAGTCATACTGGGGCTATAGAGATTATGACTTAGAAAATACGAAATATGTATTACTTTGGGGAGCAGATCCATTGGCTTCTAACCGGCAGGTGCCACATTCTATTAATGCTTGGGGAGATGTGCTTGATCAAGCAGGAGTGGCTGTTATGGATCCGAGGCTTTCTGCAACTGCTGCTAAAGCTGATGAATGGTTACCGGTTATTCCTGGTGAAGATGGAGCTTTGGCTATAGCAATGGCACATGTTATTTTAGCGAAAGGCCTTTGGAATAGAGAATTTGTTGGTGATTTTGTTGATGGTAAGAATAGATTTAAGACAGGGGAAGAAGTTGATGAATCTACCTTTAAAGAGAATTATACTAATGGTGTAGTTAAGTGGTGGAATTTAGAACTAAAAGATAAAACACCTCAGTGGGCAGCAAAACGTTCTGGAATTCCTGCTGAACAGATTGAAAGAGTTGCTACTGACTTTGCTAAAGCAGGACCGAATGTTATCTCATGGTTAGCTCCTGGAGCGTCAATGCATGTTCGAGGTGGCTATACTGCTATGGCAGCCCATGCCCTTAATGGATTAGTCGGTTCAGTTGATAATAAAGGTGGAAGTATTAGACATTCAGATATTCCAGTGGATGACTTCCCTGGTTATAAGAAGTATCTTGATAAAGTCGCTAAAAAAGGTTTAGAACATCATAAGATGGACCAAAGAGGATATAAAGAATTTCCTGCATTAAAGAAAGGTAAATCAGGTAAAGGAGTTGTTACTAATAACGCAGCCGATGCTATATTAGATGAAGATCCTTATGAAATTAAAGTAGCAATCGGTTATTGGAATAACTTTGCTTTCTCTTGTTCTGGAACTGATAGATGGGAAGAAGCATTAGCTAAACTTCCTTTCTTTGTTCATATAACAACTAATCCAGCGGAAATGACTCAATTTGCTGATATTGTTTTACCGGCAGCTCAACATAAATATGAGAAATTTGGTTATGTAAAGTCTAAAGCTAATACTTATGCTTATGTGACTATGAATCAGCCAGTTATTGAACCACTTTGGGATGTAAAGATGGATGAAACCGAAGTTCCTTGGCTAATAGCTGAGAAGATGGCTGAAAAAGGTTATGATAAGTTACTTAAGTACTTTAAAGAAGAAATTAAAGACCCAGAAACAGGAAAGTCTCCAACTAATGAACGTGAATTTAGTGAATATGCTCTTAAGATTCGTACTCGACCTTTGTGGGATCCTAAGATTAAAGTTAATGGTGACCAGATAAATGGTTGGGAAGAGTTGAGAAAGCTTGGAGTTTGGAATTCAGAACCATATAAGTTTAAGCAAAATTGGGATGATTTTGGTACTAAAACAGGTAAGTTTGAATTCTATAGTGAGACCTTAAAGAAAGCTTTAGGAAAGCATGCTAAGAAACATCATACTGATATTGATGATATCTTAGAGACATGTAAGTATGAAGCCAGAGGAGAACTAGCTTTTGTTCCTCATTATGAAGAAGCATACCGTTGGGGAGAAGAAAGAGAATATCCATTCATCTTCTTTGAACATCGATCCCGACTTAATCGAGAAGCCCGGTCGGCTAACTGTAATTGGTACCAAGAGCTAAAAGATGTTGACCCAGGTGATGAAGCATGGAATGATGTAGCTAAGATAAACCCTAAGGATGCTAGAAGATTAGGAATTAAGACTGGAGATAAGATTAAACTTATTTCACCAACAGGTGAGATTGAATGTGAAGCTAAATTATGGGAAGGTGTTCGTCCCGGAACAGTAGGTAAATGTTATGGACAAGGTCATTGGGCTTACGGTAAAGTAGCTAGCGAAGACTATAAGAATAAATTGCCACGTGGAGGAAATAATAACGAAATTCTTCCACCAGATTATGAACGATTAAGTGGAAGTACAGCTCGTCACGGTGGAGTTGCTAGAATTAAAATCGAAAAAATATAATTATCTACGGAGGTGAATTAAATGGCTAAATATGTAATGGTAATCGATCTTCATAAATGCGCTGGATGTGGGGCTTGTGTAATAAGTTGTAAGAATGAGAATAATGTACAGGAAGGATTCTATTGGGGACACTATACTCATAAAACCGTTGGTAAATTCCCAAATGTAAGCTATGAATTTATTCCAACTTTATGTAATCATTGTGATAATGCACCTTGTGTAGAAGTCTGTCCTGTAGGAGCTATGCATAAAGATGAGGACGGAACAGGGTTGACTCTTCATGATCCTGATAAATGTATTGGTTGTAAAAGATGTCAAAAAGCAGATCCATATGGAGTTATTAATTATAATAAGACAAAAGCTCATCCATTCTGGAGGGACAACGAAAAAATTATACCAAAGGTAACATCTTCTGGGAAAGAAGTTGCTAAAGCAGTAGGGGAAATTCCTCCATATTATAACCCTGCTCGAGCTAATACTACAGATCGTGGAAAGACGTATGATGGTATTAGAAGAAAAGGTGTTGTAGAAAAGTGTTTACTCTGTGATCATCGAGTTAAGAAAGGTTTAGAGCCGTATTGTGCAACTGCTTGTCCTGCAGATGCAAGAATAATCGGTGATTTAGATGATAAAAATAGTGAAGTAAGTAGATTATTAAAGAAGTATAATTCTTTCCGACTTAAAGAAAACTTAGG
Organism: Candidatus Frackibacter sp. WG13; assembly: GCF_900114655.1. Classification (GTDB taxonomy): domain Bacteria; phylum Bacillota; class Halanaerobiia; order Halobacteroidales; family Acetohalobiaceae; genus Frackibacter. The sequence continues at coordinate 207,249 of NZ_FOTT01000001.1, read as the reverse complement.
AACTAAGCCAAGAGTATATTATATTAGAGATTTTAATGCAAAGAAATAAGTAATTTGTTAGTTATAGTGAGGGGGAGGGAACTCCCCTACTATACTTTCTAGAGGAGGTAATTTAATTGAATTTAAAAGAAGTTTTATCTTTACAGAAAGCTAGGGAGAATACTTATAAACTACTATCTACTCTTTTTTATCTTCCAGAAGAGGATCTATTTGAAAGTCAGGTATTAGATAATTTAATAACTTCAACAGAGGTTATATTTGATGACTTAAGGGAATATGCAGTTTCTTTACAAGATGAGGGGAAAAAGATTTCTAATATTGAAGATTTAAAGGTTGACTATTCAAAGTTATTTGTAGGCCCTTTTGATTTATTTGCGCCTCCTTATGGTTCAATCTATTTAGAAAAAGAACGAAAAGTAATGGGGGATTCCACAATAAATGTATTAAACAAATATAAACAGGCTGGATTGAAGGTTGCAGACGACTTTAAAGACGCCCCTGATCATATCATAATGGAGTTAGAATTTATGTACTTTTTAACTTTTAATCAGATTGAAGCTATAAATTCTTCGGATTTTTCATCTACTTTGCACTATTTAGAAATGCAGAGAGACTTTTTAGGAAATCATTTACGAGTATGGATATCTGAATTTACTGATAGAATATTAAACAATACTAATACTGAATTTTATAAAATTCTGGCTAAGTTAACTGAAAACTTTATAATTAACGATTATGAACAGTTTATAGATAGAATAACTGATGAAGTTGATTTATTAAAGAATAATTAGTAATCATTAATTCGATTTTAACCTAGGAGTGAAGAATGTGTTCTATCTAAACAAGTTATTTGATTTAGTTAGTGATTTAAGTTTTGAAGCAATAAAAGTTAAAAGTCATTTATGTACTAAAGTTCGTTCTCCCCATAGTCAATGCCAAAAGTGTATTGAAATTTGTCCTCAAGATGCTATTACTATAGAACAGAAAGTGAGTGTTGACCAAGAAAAATGTGATAAATGTGGTCATTGTTATAATGTTTGTCCTGTAGGGGTTTTTGTTATTCAAGAAGGTTCTGATTCGAAATTGATTAGTGAAGCTGCAGGTATTGCTGATTTTACTCAAGAACTTATTATCTCTTGTCAGAAAGTAAGAGTGAAACGAAATGAAAGAAAAAAAGAGATAAAAGTTAAATGTTTAGCTAGGTTATCAGAAGAAATTTTAATTAGTATTTTTAAATTAGATTATAGGTATCTATTATTAAAGAATGGAAAATGTGATCAATGTGAATTAAATGGTTTAGAGTTAATAAAGAAGACTGTTAAAAATAGCAATAATATTTTAAGTTTATTTGATAATGAAAAGCGCATTTGGTTAAATGAAATAGAGAATAATCAGATTCCGAATCATATATTAAGATCTTCAATTTTGAATGAAGACGATGTTAAGGGAGATACAAACAAAGATTGTACTAAAGATGCTAATACTGAAGTCATTAATCGAAGACAATTATTTAATGTCTTAAAGTCAGAGATAAAAAAGAGCTTTAATAAGAATAATGAAGATTCTAATAGAGATGAGAGTAGTTTTAGAGAAAAAGAAATTCCAGTAAATAGAAAGATGTTATTAGATTTTATGCAGGAATTTTCTGAAGAACAACTTATAAATTCTACAAAAAAACAGACTATATTTTGGGACTTAGAGTTAGCAGCAGATTGTGATTTTTGTGGGAGTTGTGTCACATTATGTCCAACTTCTGCTTTAGAGATAATTAAGGAAGAAGAAAGAAAAGAAATATTATTTACTCCTGCTTTCTGTACCGGTTGTAAGTTGTGTCAAGAAATATGTGTTTTAGATGCAATTAGACTTTCTAATCAAAGAGACTTAAAAACAATTTTAAATAATGAGCAAGTTAGTGTACAAAAGGGAGTAAAAAAAGTTTGTTCTGGTTGTGGTGATGAATTTTTCGCTACTGAAGATGAAAAGAATAAATGTTTTGGTTGTGCTTATCAAGCGAATTTAATGAATTAAAAACAATTAAATTAAGGAGCATGAGTGAGATAATTTTAATTTAAAGAGGGAGGGATTGATATGTTTGGATTAGGTGTTCCAGAGTTAATATTAATCTTAGTAATAGCTTTAGTTATCTTTGGGCCTAGCAAATTACCTGAAATTGGTCAGTCGGTAGGTAAAGGAATTAAAGAGTTTAAAAAAGCAACCGAAGATGTAACAGAAGAGGTTAAAGAGTTAGATAATGGAGAATAAAAAACAAATTGATATTATGTATAGGTAAGGATAAATGGATTTAAAATTTAATTAATATGGTACAACCACAAAAAGGTCACCTTTCGCGGCAGAATACATTTTTCGAAACATCTAAGGTTCGTATCCGCCAAAAATAAGGCTTCCTAATCTATAGGACGTCCTGTCCTGAGATTAGCTCACCACATCCTGCGACCCAGTCGATTCGGTAGTACTGATGCTAACCATGCGTATTTAAAACGAAAGTATCAGTGAGGTTCGGCCATATTTTCGGCTCCTACTCACCAAGATGTTGACCGAAAAATGTACAAACTTAAACTGTTCTTGTACGTTTTGTTTCAATACGGAGTGCTTGTAGCGAAATTTGCTCAATATGACCTTTTTATGTTCTAACCATTAATATTAATTATCTTTGAATTAAGATTGCCTAAAGGTATAAGTCCCATGGTATCTTAAATGCGATAGGGTATGATGTGAAAAGATTATGCCTCCTAATTTGGAAAGGAGATAGTAATACTTAAATGCTCCTTTTGGTTAAGGAGCATTTTTATTTTGAGAGAAGAAGAAAAGAAGATTCCAGTGAAATTACAGAAATACATTAAAGGAAAAATAGTTTATTTGAAATGATTTTTTACTTTTTAGCAAGTTACTCTACCTTTAGCTAAAAAAGGAATTATTGCTGGGATTTTATTAACTTGGATTAGAGCTATTGGTGAGTTTGGAGCTACTATAATCTTAGTGTATCACCCATATTCTTTACCGATTAAAATTTGGGTACAATTTACCAGTGGAGGTTTACAGACGGCTTTACCATTAGTAATTGGTTTAATTTTAATTGTAATTATAATTTTAATTATTTTAAGATTAATTATTGGTGAATTGAAGTTAAAGGCATTTTAAAGTAGGTGATTAGATGTTAAAGGTTAATGTATATAAAAAATTAGGTGATTTTGAGTTAGATGTAAAGTTTGAATTAAATAATGAAATTTTAGTCTTATTTGGGCCGAGTGGCTGTGGTAAAACTACTACTTTAGAGTTGATTGCTGGTTTAAAGGTACCAGATCGAGGTGAAATATCTAATCAAGAAGTTACTTTTTTTTCTAAGCTAGCAAATAATAGTAAAGAAGATTTACCTATTAATAAAAGAAGGATCGGTTATGTTTTTCAAGATTATAGTCTTTTTCCACACATGACAGCCTTTGAAAATATAGCTTATGGTATTCAGGGTAGTATTTTTTCAGAACAAGAAATTAAAGAAAAAGTTAATGAATTATTGGCGGAATTAAGATTAAAAGGCTTGGCTGATCATTATCCAGAAGAGTTATCTGGAGGACAACAACAAAGAGTAGCAATTGCTAGGGCATTAATTGTTGAACCGGATATATTATTATTAGATGAGCCTTTTTCGGCTTTGGATACTTTAGTGCGAGAGAAACTTAGACAAGACTTATTAAGAATTCATGCTGAATTTGAAATTCCAATTATTTATGTTACGCATAATTTAACAGATGTTTTTGAATTAGCTGATCAAGTGGCAGTTTATAATGAAGGTACAATAGAACAATTTGGGACTAAGGAAGAGGTCTTTTATAGACCCCAAACAAGAAATGTAGCTCGATTTGTTGAAAGTAAAAATATATTTGATATGTCAGTAGTAACAAAATATGATTCAGAAATAGTTTTAAATAATGAAAAATTTTCTATAATAATTCCTGATGATAGTTCTTTGAAAATTGGAGAAGAAGTGATAATTACTATTAGACCAGAGTTTATACAAATTATTTCTAATGACTTAGAGAGAAGGAATAAAAATTTATATGCCGGCCAAATAATTAAAATTTTAAATAAAGGGTCAATAGTGCGATTATTTATTAAAGTTTTTAGTAAAAAAGGCTTTGATTTTATAGTTGATTTTGCTTATGATAGTAATTTCAAGCTTGCAGTTGGAGATAACATTGATGTTTATCTTCCAGCAAATAAGATTCATATTATTTCTAAAAATTAATTCTAAATTAAGAATAATTATAGAGAGTAGGTGCTGACTAATGCAAGACAATTATAGACGAGAAATTGATTATTTAAGAGTGTCAGTTATTGATCGTTGTAATTTAAGATGCTTTTATTGTATGCCAGAAGCTGGAGTTGAATTAAAAGGTTGTAATGATATCCTTCGTTATGAAGAATTATATAAGATAATAAAAGCTGCTACTGAATTGGGAATTAGCAAAGTACGATTAACTGGTGGAGAACCTTTAGTAAGGAAGGAATCTTTGCTAAAGTAATCCATGGGGGTAAAGTACAACCTAGAGATAATATTAAAGTTTTCAAAAATAATTTAAAATAAAGTTATGGATATAAAGAAAGGAGAAAAAATAATGATTGATATTGATATAGCGTTAGAAAAAGTTTTGAATAGAGTTGAAATTAATAATAGCATTAGAGTACCTATTTTAGAATCTATAGGACTTATAATTGCAGAAGAGATATATGCTAATGATACTATACCTCCATTTGATAAATCGGCAATGGATGGTTATGCGGTCAAATATAGAGATACAATTGGGAGCACGAAAGTTGATTCAAACTTATTAAACTTAGTTGGTGAAGTTCCTGCTGGTCACCCTAGTGATTATTATTTAAAATCAGGAGAAGCATTAAAGATAATGACAGGGGCGCCTATTCCAAAAGGAGCTGATGCTGTTTTAAGAAAAGAAAGGGCTCATTTAAAATGTAATCAAATAGAAGTTTTAGCAGAGGTGTCTAAGGGTAAAGATATATGTCCTGCTGGTGAAGATGTAGAGCAGGGAGAGTTAATCTTCTCTCCTGGAACGAAAATAACACCAGCGGTAGTTGGGATGTTAGCAACACTAGGTTATGATGAAGTTACTGTCTATCGACAGCCAGAAGTAGCAATCTTAGCAACTGGTGATGAACTGGTAGATATTAATGATGATTTAAAAGCGGGTAAGATTAGAAATAGTAACACCTATTCTATAGCAGCCCAGGTTAAAACATACGGTAGTAAATTTAAAATTTTAGGAATCGGTAGAGATAATTTGACTAAATTGAAAGAAAAGATAAAATTAGGTTTAGAATCTGATATTTTAATTACTACCGGAGGAGTTTCGGTTGGTGAATATGATCTTATACAAGATGTTTATCAAGAATTAGGGATAGATATATTATTTAAAAAGGTAGCTATGAAACCAGGAAAACCAGTAACATTTGGAGTTTATAACGATAAACTTATTTTTGGATTACCAGGTAACCCTGCCGCGGCAATGGTTGGATTTGAAATTTTTGTTAGACCGACATTACTAAAATTGATAGGGCAACAAGACTTAAAATTAAAAAGGGTTACTGCAAAACTAAAAGAAAATGTTAAAAAGAAAAAAGGAAGAAGACACTATCTTAGAACGGTCCTTACTAAAACAGACAATGAATATTTTGTGAGTAAAGCAGGAACACAAGGTTCTGGAGTACTTCATACATTCGCTAATGCTAATAGTCTAACAGTTATTCCACAAAATATAGAGTACTTAGCAAAGGGTAGTGAAGTAGAAGTACTAACATTAGATAATTGGTTTTGATTTTTGGTTTAATCTAATATATTTTAAAGATGGAGGAATAATTATGTCAGATATACAGATGTCATTAGTTGAACACTTAACTGAATTAAGAAAAAGGTTACTGCTTTCTATTAGTGCTTTAATTGTCTTTTCAATAGGTAGTTATCTATTTGCAGAAAGAATTATAGATATTTTAACTCATCCAGTTGGGAAAGAGTTGGTCTATCTTACTCCTCCGGAAGCTTTTTTTACGCAATTAAAAATTTCTTTCTTCACAGGCTTTTTAGTAGCTCTACCAATTATTCTTTATCAAGTTTGGAAATTTATTCTACCAGGACTTAAAAATAACGAAATGAAATACTTACTGATATTAGTACCGTTATCATACTTGTTCTTTGTAGGTGGTGCAGCTTTTGGATTTTTTGTAGTAATTCCTTTTGGGATTAAGTTCTTTTTAGGTTTTACATCTAATAATTTAGAAGCAATGTTTTCTTTAAGTAAATATATTTCTTTTATTATTAGTATTTTAATTCCATTTGGTGTAGTCTTTGAGTTGCCACTATTAATAACTTTATTAGTTAAACTAAATTTAATTACTTCTGAATTTTTAACTAGTAATCGAAGATACGTAATAGTTAGTATCTTCGTTTTTGCTGCTATATTGACGCCACCAGATATTATTTCACAAACTATGATGGCTTTACCATTGATTTTACTTTATGAAGGAAGTATTATTGTAGCTAAAATAATTGAATAATATTAACTTGTTGAATAAATAAACTTACTTTTAAATGATAATAGAGTGGTGACAAAATTTTATTATAAACATAAAAAACTAAAGGCTTCTAGAATTCATAATTAGAAATTTAGAAGTCTTTTTTATTTTTAACGGATACGAACCTTAGATGTTTTGAAAAATGTATTCTGCCGCGATAGCAGACTTAGATAGCAAAAGTTTTTGGAGGAATTTTCAGACAATTATAGAACTAAGTATATATAACTTCTTTTTTAAAAAAATGTAAGCGGTGGTAATAATTATGATCAAGACTTTAGATGATAAGAAGTATTGGTTAGGGTTAATAAAATTGCAGGGTTTAGGGCCAAGGATAATTAAGAACTTATTAGATTACTTTGGTGATGCTAAAACTATCTGGGAGGCTGGGCGAAAAGAACTCTGTCGAGTAAATCAAGTAGGGAGTAAGCGTAGTAAACAGATAGTAAGAGATAGAGAGAGTATTGATTTAGATTATGAGTTGCAGATTTTAAAAGATACAGGGATTAAATATTTGACATTAACAGATAAAGAGTATCCATTCTTATTAAAGAATATTCATGACCCTCCTCCAGTATTATTTTATAAAGGGAGTATAGAACCAGACGATACTATTAGTTTGGCTGTTGTTGGTTCAAGAAAGTGTACTAATTATGGAAGGACGATTGCTAAGAGGTTAGCTGCTGCTTTAGCAGAAAAAGGATTTACTGTTGTTAGTGGTCTAGCACGTGGTATAGATACTTGTAGTCATCAAGGAGCATTAAGTAAAGGTAGGACTATAGCAGTACTTGGTTCTGGGCTTGATGTTGTATATCCTCCGGAGAATGATAATTTAATGAAAGAAATTATTAATAATGGTGCCGTTATTTCTTCATTTCCATTGGCAACTGCTCCTAATAGGGAGAACTTTCCACAGCGAAATAGAATTATTAGTGGTTTGACTTTAGGAACTATTGTAGTAGAAGCAGCTCAGAAAAGTGGTTCTCTAATTACTGCTAATTTTGCCTTGGAACAAGGCCGAGAAGTATTTGCAATCCCTGGCGATATCACTAAGGAACAGAGCTTTGGTACTAATCAATTAATTCAAAACGGTGCTAAGCTAGTTCAGAATATAGATGATATTTTAACTGAACTACCATTAGAAGATTGGTTAAAAGGCATTAATAGAGAAGAACAAACTATTAAAAGCGAAGAAAAGGCAATTGAGAGTAGAGAAAAGAAATCTGATTTATCAAGTGAAGAAGCAGAAGTCTATAATCAATTAAGTTCCGAACCTCAGGAGTTTAATGAAGTTTTACAAGCAATAGATTTATCACCTGGAAAATTAAATTCAATTCTATTGAAATTAGAACTAAGAGGAATAGTAATTCAATTATCTGGTAATAGATTTAAACATAACTGTTAAAATTCCAACTTAATAAGCCCAGTTATTGTAAATTGGAACGGAGTAGTTTGCAAATATATTAAAAAACTCATATAATATATTTTACAAGTGAATTATAAACTCATATAATATAGTAAGAATAACTTTTAGATTTTAGGGTAAAATCTATTCTGAATATAGGAGGGAGGAACTAGTATAGCTAATTTTAGCTATTACTGGGTTTCTGATGAATGAAAATGTAATTGAAATCGTAAGCTATTTAGTAAAACGAATTATGCATAATGAAGATATAATAGAGAATGAAAAGAAATTAATTCAAAGATTGCTTAATCAGGGGTATGAAATTGATGATATAGATATGGCTTTTGAATTAATTTTTACTTCCGATTTACCTCAAAATGATAATGAAGAAGGTAGATTGGAGTTTAATGATGCACACCGAGTGTTGGATTTTAAAGAAAGGTTTAAGTTATCACTACCGGTGCAAGGAGTATTAATTAGACTTTCTACACTAAGTTTAATTAGTGACGAAGAATTAGAGAAGATATTAGAAAAGACGTTGCACTTTAGAGAACCTGAAATTGGTTTAAAGAATTTATGGCGGGTATTACAAAAAGTCATTAATAATCCAGCACGGTTATCATTAATTATTGAAAATTCACCAGAGTTTAAGTCGATTAACGAAGAACACAAAAGATACATTAATTAAATAGTTGATTTTGGAGGTGGAAATATGGCTAAAAATTTAGTAATTGTAGAGTCCCCAGCAAAGGCTAAAACGATAAGTAAATTTTTAGGTAAAGATTTTAGTGTAGAAGCTTCTATGGGACATGTGATTGATCTTCCTAAGAGTCAATTAGGAGTTAATATAGAAGAAAATTTTGAGCCTAAATATATAACTATTCGGGGTAAAGGAGATGTATTAAAGAAGTTAAGGAGAGCTACTAAAAAGAGCGAACAAGTCTTTTTAGCAACAGACCCTGACCGAGAAGGAGAAGCAATTTCTTGGCATTTGAGTCGCGCTTTAAAATTAGATGATGAAGAGAATTGTCGGATTGAATTTAATGAGATTACAAAGCAAGCGATTCAAAATGCAATTAAAGAACCAAGGAAAGTAGATAAAGACCGAGTTGATGCTCAACAAGCTAGAAGATTATTAGATAGATTAGTAGGTTATAAGCTAAGTCCATTATTATGGAAGAAAGTAAGAAGAGGATTAAGTGCTGGTCGAGTTCAATCAGTAGCAGTTAAGATAATCTGTGAACGTGAGGAAGAGATTGATGCATTCGAGCCAGAAGAATATTGGACATTAGATGCTGATTTCAAGAAAAAAGAGAGTGATAACGGAAAATTTGAAGCTAAGTTATATCGAATTGAAGGTAAGAAGTTTAAACTAAATAATGAAGAAGAAACTAATAAAGCAGTAGAAGAAATAAAGAAGAATAAATTTATTGTTCAAAAGATAAAGGAAAGAAAGAGGCGAAGAAACCCATCGCCTCCTCTAACGACAAGTAGCTTACAACAGCGTGCTGCTAGTAGTTTAGGGTTTAGTGCTAAAAAGACTATGTTTCTTGCTCAACAGCTATATGAAGGTTTAGATATAGGAGCAGAAGGAACAATAGGTCTTATTACCTATATCAGAACTGATTCTACAAGAATTTCAAAAGACGCACAACAAGCAGTAAGGAAGTATATTGTAGATAACTATGGTGCTAAGTATAGACCTAAAAAACCTAAAAATTACAAGACGAAGTCCGGTGCTCAAGATGCCCACGAAGCAATTCGACCTACTTCAGTCTTTAGGTCTCCTAAGAAAATTAAAAAATATTTGAATCGGGACCAATATCGTCTTTACAAGTTAATTTGGGAGAAGTTTGTAGCTAGTCAGATGAGTCCAGCAATTTATAAGACTTTAAGTATTAATATTGAAGCTGGAAAGTATCTATTTAGAGCTAATGGGTCGCAGACTTTATTCAAAGGATTCTTAGCAGTTGACAGTTTTAAAAACAATAAAAAAGATACCGAGTTACCTGAATTAGAAAAAGGAGCCGAAATTAGTCTGTTAAAGTTAAAGCCAGACCAACACTTTACTAAACCTCCTCCTAGATACACAGAGGCTAAATTAGTAAAGACCTTAGAAGAACAAGGAATTGGTAGACCTAGTACATATGCACCAACGGTTGGTACGATTCAAGATCGTGGTTATGTTAATAAAGAAGGTAAGCATTTTGTGCCGACGGATTTAGGGAAGATAGTTAATAAACTTTTAAGTGAACATTTCCCTGATGTAACAGATATTGAATTTACAGCAAGTTTAGAAGAGCAGTTAGATAGAGTAGAGGAAGGGAAAGAGGATTGGAGAAAAGTATTAAAAGACTTCTACCATCCTTTTGCTGATAGATTAGATTCTGCTTATGAAAATATGGAAAAAGTTCAACTTGAAGAAGAAGTTACTGATGAGGTTTGTGAAAAATGCGGTAAGAATATGGTAGTTAAACATGGTAGGTATGGTAAGTTTCTAGCATGTCCTGGTTTTCCAGACTGTAGAAATACTAAACCGTATTTAATTAAAACAGGAGTTGACTGTATAAAGTGTGAGGATGGGGAGATTGTACAAAGAAAAAGTAAAAAAGGGCGTACTTTTTATGGATGTAGTAATTATCCTGATTGTGAATTTATGGTTTGGTATAAGCCAACAGAATATAAATGTCCTGAATGCGATGCCTTTTTAATGGAAAAAACGACTAAAAAGCGTGGAACTGAATATTTATGTGCTGCGGAAGAATGTGATTTTAAAACGACTCCTGATGAATTAAAGGATAACAAGGAAGATTAAATGGTAGTGATTAGTTTTTTTATGTTCTTGCATAAATTTTTATGATATGATAGTATATATTATCAAGAGAATAAATTTGTATTCGATGTAATATAGTTATTAATATAGGTTCTGTTGGGAGAGGGGGAATAAAATGTTTGAAGCTACAACTGTAGTTGCTGTTAAGAAAGGTAATCAAGTAGCGATTGCTGGTGATGGGCAAGTTACTATGCAACATACTGTAATGAAGCATGGCGCTAGAAAAGTTAGGCGATTATATAATGACCAGGTAATAGCTGGTTTTGCTGGTTCGGCTGCTGATGGTTTTACTCTTTTTGAGAAATTTGAAACTAAGATTGAAGAGTTTCATGGTAATTTACAGAGAGCAGCAGTAGAGTTAGCTAAAGAATGGCGAACAGATAAGATGTTAAGAAAACTAGAAGCATTACTTATTGTTGCTAATGAAGATAATCTATTGGTGATCTCTGGAAATGGTGATGTAATAGAACCAGATGATGGAGTGACTGCTATTGGGTCGGGTGGCTCCTATGCATTAGCAGCTGCAAGAGCATTAATTAAGTATTCGGAATTAGAACCAGCTGAGATTGCTAAGGAAGCTTTAACTATTGCTGGTGATATCTGCATCTATACTAATGATAATATTACGGTAGAGGAAGTTTAGGTCTGTAAAAGGAGGTCGGCTTATGAAAGATTTAACCCCTAAGAAGATAGTCCAAGAGTTAGATAAATATATTGTTGGTCAACATGAAGCTAAGAAGTCAGTGGCAGTAGCTTTAAGAAATAGATATAGAAGGCGTCAACTAAAGGATAACCTTAAAGATGAGGTTATGCCTAAGAACATATTAATGATGGGGCCAACAGGTGTTGGTAAGACCGAAATTGCAAGGAGATTAGCTAAATTAGCTAGGGCACCTTTTATAAAGATAGAAGTGACTAAGTTCACAGAAGTAGGTTATGTTGGTCGTGATGTAGAATCTATGGTTCGTGATTTAGTTCAGACTGCTATTAGGATGATAAAAAAAGAAAAGATGGAAGAAGTAGAAGATAAAGCTGCTAAATTAGCAGAAGATCGTATTTTAGAAAAATTACTTCCATTACCTAAGAAAGATAAGGGGGATAATCCTTTAAGCACATTGTTTGGTGGCTTTGGCAGTGAAGAGGAAGAAAAAGATAATGCTGAAAACAAAGAGTATCTACAGCGTTTGAAAAAACGAAGAGAAAAGTTAAGAGAAGATTTAAGAGAAGGCAAGTTAGAGGATAGAATGGTCGAAATAGAGGTAGAAGAGAATAACTCTCAAATGATAGAGATTTTTTCAGGTTCTGGGGTAGAAGAGATGGGAGTTAATTTTCAATACTTGTTTGGCGGAGTCTTTCCTAATCAGAAGAAAGAAAGGAAAGCAACTATCAAAGAAGCAAGGGAAATCTTGCAGCAACAAGAAGCCCAGAAGTTAATAGATATGGATGAAGTATCTTCAGAAGCGATTGACCGAGTTGAAGAAGCAGGAATTATCTTTTTAGATGAGGTTGATAAGATTGCAGGGAATGGTGCTGGTTCCAATCCTGATGTCTCTCGTGAAGGTGTTCAGAGAGATATTTTGCCGATTGTAGAAGGGTCAACAGTTATGACTAAATATGGTCCAGTTAAAACAGATCATATCTTCTTTATTGCTGCTGGTGCTTTTCATGTTTCTAAGCCTACAGATTTGATTCCTGAATTACAAGGGAGATTCCCGATTAGGGTAGAGTTAGAAAGCTTAACAGAAGATAACTTTAAAGAGATTTTGACTGAACCCGAAAATGCTCTAACAAAACAGTATGTAGCATTACTAAGGACTGAAGGGTTAGAGATAGAATTTACAACTAAGGCTATTGAAGAAATAGCAAAAATATCTTTTCAAGTTAATGAAGAAACTGAGAATATTGGTGCTCGGCGCCTACATACGGTCTTAGAAAAGCTACTTGAGGACATTTCTTTTGAAGCACCTGATGTTGATGAAGACTATTTTAAAATTGACGAAATTTATGTTGAAGAAAAATTAGAGGATATAGTTAAAAATAAAGACTTAAGTAAATATATTCTTTAAAGGATTTAGCAAAAGAATTTTATTGTGAACTTTTTCGCATTGATTATCGTTTACTTTAAACTAGTAGTTATAGCTACTATTGGTTATAATAAATGTACAAGCTATTTTACAACTTATAAGATTAAAGTTTTAAAGGGTTAATTAAAAGTTTAAAGGAGGAAGTTACTATGGAGGCATTATTAGAAGAGACACGAAAGATTAATAAGTTGCTACAAAAATCAGCAATACATCCAGTAGATTTTGCAGAAATGGCTAAAGTATTAAGTAAATCTATTAAAGCTAACGTATACGTTGTCAGTCGAAAAGGAAAAATTTTGGGTCATGCATTGATTAATGAATTTGAGTGTGATTTGATGATAGAAGAAGTAATTAACGAAGGGAAATTCCCAGAAGATTACAATCAGTGGATATTAGATATTCATGAAACACAAGCCAATTACGAACAACAATCAGGTAATTGTGCATTTGCAATGGATGCTGAATGTATGTTTACTCAAAAATTAACTACTATTATTCCGATTAATGGTGGAGGAGAAAGATTAGGAACATTAATTATTGCAAGGTTTGATGAAGAGTTCGATTCTAACGACTTAGTATTGGCTGAATACGGAGCAACAGTAGTAGGGATGGAAATTCTGCGAGCTAGAAGTGAAAGAATAGAAGAAGAAGCACGTAAAAAAGCCGCTGTACATGTAGCGTTAGAGACATTATCGTATTCAGAATTAGAGGCTGTAGAACATATCTTTGATGAATTAGATGGAGAAGAAGGATTGTTAGTAGCTAGTAAAGTTGCTGACCGAGTAGGAATTACTCGTTCGGTAATTGTTAATGCATTGAGAAAGTTTGAAAGTGCAGGAGTAATTGAATCCCGATCTTTAGGAATGAAAGGAACATACATTAAGGTTTTAAATGGTCGGTTATTAGAAGAACTAGAAAAGTTAAAGCCTTAAATGATTATCTAAAGTTTAATACTAGATTTAAACGTTAGAAGCTCCAACTTCTCTTGTGAATTTTGAGAAGTTGGAGCTTAATTTGTTATTGATGATAAAAATTAGTTCTTAAATAGTAATTAGGCAGGAGATTAATATGTTTTGTCGAAAAATAATAACAAGGAAATAGTATTGACGAGATGAGATAAGAATTTAGAAATAAATTTGAGATTTTGTTATTTTTCTTATAAATTAAGAAGGAATTAATTTGAAAATGGTAGAAGTATGTAAATGAATAAGTAATGTTTTGTCGATTGGGAAATAATGTGAATACACTCACTAGATTTAGATGAGGGGGGTTAGTTATGAATGATTATTTAAGTAGTCAGACAACGACTATATTAAGCAAGGCTTTAGATGGTATTCAGTTACGACACCAAGCTATTGCCAATAATCTAGCTAATGTTGATACTCCGGAATATAAAAGAAGAGATGTGGATTTTAAGAGTGAGTTAAAAGCAGCATTAGAGCAAGATGATTTAAAATTGAATAAGACAGACAATATGCATCTGACAACTAATAATAAGATAAGTCAGTTCAAACCTAAGGTGCAGGTCGAAAATGATACAAGTATGCGTAATGACAAAAATAATGTTGACATAGATTATGAAATGGCAGCTTTAGCTAAGAATACGCTAGAGTATCAAGCAGTTACAAAATTATTATCTATGAAGTTCAAGAATTTAGGGAATGTAATTAATAAAGTTAAATAAATAAGGGGGTAAAAATATGGGGCTTTTTAATGGTCTTAATATTAGTGCTTCAGGAATGACGGCGCAAAGATTACGAATGGATTTGATTTCTAATAATATTGCTAATATAAATACGACGCGCACTGAAGATGGCGGTCCTTATAAGAAAAAGATGCCAGTCTTTAAGGCTAAAGGTCAGACTAAGTTTAGTTTACCAGAATTAGATACTGATGCTAAAGGAGTAGGTAATGGTGTAGAAGTAAGTACTATTCGTGAAAGTACTAAACCGCCAAAATTAGTCTATAATCCTAATCATCCTGATGCAAACGAAGCTGGGTATGTTAAGATGCCGAATATAAACCTTGCATCACAGATGGTAAATATGATTTCAGCTAGTAGAGCTTATGAAGCAAATGTGACAGCTTTAAACTCTTCTAAGAACATGTTCAAGAGTGCTTTAAAGATTGGGGGGATAAGATAAGAGGAGGGATATTTAGATGAAAGTAAGTGACTTGCAATTAAATAAACTAGCTATGGACTCTAAGTTAGGTCAAAATAATAAATCGAATAGTAATGATACTTCATTTAAAGAAGTATTTAATAACGCTTTACATAAAGTTAATAACTTACAAAAGGAAGCGGATGTAATGGCAGAAAAGTTAGCAACTGGTGAAGTAGATAGTGTTCATCAAGTGATGACTGCTGCTACCAAAGCTAAGCTTTCATTAGATTTAACAATAGAGGTCCGTAATAAGGTTGTAGAAGCATATAAGGATATTATGCGGATGCAGATTTGATACTTTGTTGGGAAATTGAGGTGTGAATATGCTTGAAAATCTAACACAATTAAAAGAGCAAGGTGAAAATACATGGAATAACTTAGACACTAAAGCTAAAGTTATAATTGTCTCTGCAGCTATAGTGTCGATCATTGCTCTATTATTATTGACTAATTGGGCTAGTAATCCTAGTTATGTGACCTTATTTAATAATTTAAATGTTGAGGATGCTGGTGCAATCACCACTAAATTGAAAGAAAAACAGATTAATTATAAAATAGGAAATAATGGGACTAGCATATTAGTTCCAGCTAAAAAAGTACACCAATTAAGATTAGATTTGGCTAGTGAAGGTTTACCAACAGGTGGAGTTGTTGGTTTTGAATTATTTGATAAGACAAGATTGGGGAGTACTGATTTTGAACAGAAGGTAAATTTCTATCGAGCTCTTTCTGGAGAACTAACAAGAAGCATTATGCATTTAGATAATGTAGAGTTTGCTAAGGTGCAGATTAGCGCTCCTAAGGAGAGTTTGTATTTAGATGAAGCGAAGAAAGCTAAAGCCTCTGTGTTACTTAAATTAAAGCCCTATGCTGAATTAGATTTAAAGCAGATTAAAGGTATTACTAACTTGGTTGCTAGCGGAGTAGAAGGCTTAAAAACTAATAATGTTACAGTTGTAGATACAAAAGGAAATTTATTAAGTGCTAAGTTAAATCAGGAAGGTGCGTCTAGCGTTTCTGAATTTAGCTCTAAAAGACTAAAGTTAGAGCAACAGTTCGAAAATGAATTACAGACAGCTTTAACGACAATGTTGTCAAGAGTATTAGGACCTGACAATGTAGTTGTTAGAGTCAATGCTAATTTGAATTTTGATAAAAGAAAGGTGCAAAGCAAGATTTACGAACCAGTTGTTGATGGTGAGGGAATAGTTAGAAGTGAAGAATCAAAGCAGGTAACTTATAGTGGTGAAGATGCTAGTCCACAAGGTGTCCCTGGTATGGAATCGAATGTTCCTCAGTATAAAGCTAGTGAAGAACAAGGTACTAATTATAGTCAAAAAGAAAGCACAATTAATTATGAAATAAATGAAAAAGTAGAAAATTATGTTCAGGCTACTGGTGATGTAGAAAAACTATCAGTAGCAGTCATGGTTAATAAAGATTTATCACCGCCCCAGAAGGAATCTATTCGTCAATCGGTAGCAGCTACTGTAGGCTATAATCAAACGAGAGGGGACCAATTAACTATAACTAGTTTTAAATTTGATAAAAGTTTGGAACAAGAGATTGCAAATGAAATGAAAGCCGCAGAGGCAGCTGACCAAAAGAGATGGATTATTATCGGTATTATTATATTAATAATAATTATTATTGCTTCGTTAATTATTCGTAATATGATGACTAATTCTAAAGTTGAGAAAGAATCTGAAATAGATGTAGTTGTTGGTGATGAGCCAGAAACAGAATCAGCAGCTACCGAAGAAGAGTTATCACCGGAAGAAAAGATGCGCAAAGAGATGAAAGATGAGATTTCCCAGTTGATGAAAAAGCAACCAGATGAAGTTGCAAGATTATTGAAGACCTGGTTGACTGAGGATTGATTTAATAGAAGGAGTGATTGGTTTTGGCCAATATTGATAGACTATCTGGAAAATCGAAAGCAGCAATCCTGTTGGTTTCAATGGGACCAGACCTTTCTGCGGAAGTAATGAAGCATTTAAATGAAGAAGAGATTGAAGAATTAACTTTAGAGATTGCTAACTTAAACCAAGTTTCTTCAGATGTTAAAGATGATGTTTTAGATGAGTTTCATCAAATGTGTGTTGCTTATGATTACTTAAATCAAGGTGGAATCGATTATGCTAAAGAAGTTTTAGAAAAGGCTTTAGGCAAGTCAAAAGCTGAAAATGTGATTAATCGATTAACGGCTTCTTTGCAGGTAAGACCTTTTGAGCAATTGAGAAAGACTGATCCAGCACAGTTGTTGAACTTCATTCAAAACGAACATCCGCAGACGATTGCTTTAATTATGGCTTATCTTGCACCAGATCAAGCATCTAGTATCTTATCAGCACTCTCTTCTGAGCAACAGACTGAAGTTGCAAAACGGATTGCTGTTATGGATAGAACTTCACCGGAAGTAATTAAAGAAGTTGAAAGGGTTCTAGAACAAAAGTTATCTTCTTTAATGACAGATGAATACTCAACAGCCGGGGGATTAGATTCAATAGTTGATATCTTAAACTTAGTTGATCGTGGAACAGAAAAGACAATTTTAGAAGAGTTAGATGAGGATGATCCAGAATTAGCTGAAGATATTAAACAGAGAATGTTTGTGTTTGAAGATATAGTTCTATTAACAGACCGAGCTATTCAAATGGTATTAAGAGAAATAGATATGGAAGACTTAGGTTTAGCATTAAAAACGGTTGGAGACGAAGTTAGTGAGAAAATATTTAGTAATTTATCTAATAGAGCTGCTAATATGCTTAAGGAAGATATGGAATTCATGGGGCCAGTTCGAATTCGTGATGTAGAGGAAGCACAACAGCGAATAGTTAATGAGATTAGACGATTAGAAGAAGCCGGCGATATTGTCATTGACCGCGGTGGAGGAGATGAGTTAGTTGTCTAATGTAATTAAGTCTTTTCAAATTAATAAGAAAGAAGAAGAAAGTGTCCAGTTATTTAAAGAAGAAAAACAGAATAAAGATGCAAAATCAGATAGTAATTTAACGGAGCAAAATCTTCATAACCAAGAACAACAAGTGACTAAACAAGATGAAGAAAAGTTTAAAAAAAGACAAGCAGCAATGACAGCTGAGGCTAAAAGAGAAGCAGAAATGATTATTGAAGAAGCCAAAAAAGAGGCAAAAAGAATAAAAGAAATGGCTCAGCATGAAGCAGAAGAAATAAAGAATGAAGCTTATCAATCAGGTTTGCAGCAAGGTAAAGCGGAAGTGATGGAGCAAGGATGGGACGAAATTAAAAGTTTAATTAATAGATTGGAAAATGCTACAGATGAATTAGAAGCAGAGACTAAGGAAAAGCTAGATGGATTAAGTGATGAAGTATTAGAATTAACACTTGCTATAACTAAGAAGGTAATTAAACAAGAATTAAGTCTAGACCAGACGATAATTAACAATTTAGTAGAAGAAGCTTTAAGTCTTTTAAATGGAGAAAAAGAGGTAATTGTCAAGGTTAACCTAGCAGATTTAAATGTGATTAAAAGTTATAAGGAGAGGTTATTAAGCCTTAATTCTAATTTAGAGGAAGTGAGATTTGTTGTTGATAATGAGATTGAAGTAGGAGGTTGTATAGTAGAAACTGATTTTGGAGGTTTAGACGCTACTATT
Organism: Candidatus Frackibacter sp. WG13; assembly: GCF_900114655.1. GTDB lineage: Bacteria > Bacillota > Halanaerobiia > Halobacteroidales > Acetohalobiaceae > Frackibacter. Next base: position 188,524 of record NZ_FOTT01000001.1, on the reverse strand, counting down.
ACTTCGCAATTAGACAAGATAGCTAATAGATTATTGGAAGTGAACAATTATGGGTAAGCTTCTAGATGGTACAAAATTAGCAGCAGAATTGGAGACTATGTCTCCAATTAATAATTTCGGTAAGATTAGGCGAGTAATCGGGCTGATTATTGAATCTCAAGGTCCAAATGTAACTTTAGGTGAGATATGTTTAATTAAATCGCAGTTTAATTCTGAGCCTGTTCAAGCAGAAGTAGTTGGCTTTAAAGATAATAAAGTATTATTAATGCCACTAGGTGAGATGGAAGGGATTGGGCCAGGCTGTAGGGTTGAGGCGACTGGAAAATCACTTAAGGTTAAAGTAGGAGAAGAATTATTAGGTCATGTACTAGATGGTTTAGGGAAGCCATTGACTGATTTGAATTTAGATGAGTTAACAACAGAGTATTCAGCACATAATACTCCTCCTGATCCTTTAACTAGACAGCGAATTACGACACCGCTGCCAGTCGGTATTAGGAGTATTGATGGTTTATTAACTTGTGGTCGTGGTCAGAGATTAGGTATCTTTGCTGGAAGTGGAGTAGGGAAGAGTACTCTTTTAGGGATGATAGCTAGGAATACAGAAGCTGATATTAATGTAATTGGATTGATTGGAGAGCGAGGGCGTGAAGTAAGAGAGTTTATTGAAAAAGACTTAGGAGAAGAAGGATTAGCAAGGTCAGTAGTAGTAGCTGCTACTTCTGACCAACCAGCTTTAGTAAGATTAAAAGGAGCTTTAGTAGCTACTGCTATTGCAGAGTATTTCCGTGACCAAGGTAAAGATGTAATGTTAATGATGGATTCAGTAACTAGATTTGCAATGGCTCAGCGAGAAGTAGGACTAGCTGTGGGAGAACCACCAGCTACTCGTGGTTATACACCATCGGTCTTTGCTACTTTACCTAAGTTATTAGAACGAGCTGGTACTAATGAAGTAGGGACTATTACTGGACTGTATACTGTTTTAGTAGAAGGAGACGATATGAATGAACCAATAGCTGATGCAGTAAGAGGTATCTTAGATGGTCATATTGCTCTAAGTAGAGATTTGGCATCTCAGAATCATTATCCAGCTATTGATGTTTTGGAAAGTGTAAGTCGAGTAATGAATGATATCATTACTAAAGAGCATCAAGAAGCTGCAAAACAGTTAAAAGAGACTTTAGCTACTTATGAAGAATCGAAAGATTTAGTAAGTATTGGTGCCTATGAAGAAGGCACTAATCCTAAATTAGATTATGCTCTTACTAAGTTGGATGAAATTAATAACTTTTTACGTCAAGGTATTGATGAGGATACTGGCTATCAGAATGGAATTGAGGAGTTGAAGTCGATCTTTAAATAAAATTAACCTGATAAATAGGGGTTGATTAAAATGCAAAAGTTTAATTTCAAATTAGAAAAAGTTTTAAGTTATAAAGAACAACAAGAAGAGATGTTCCAACAAGAGTTAGCTCAGATTAAAGTTAAATTAAAGGAAGCGAATGATGACCTAAATAGATTAGTGCATAATAAAGAAGAACTACAGATTAAAATAAAAGAACAAGAAAAAGGCAAGATTGATTTACAAAAAGCTATAAATTATCGGGATTATATTGAAGTTTTGAAGGTTAAGATCAAAGAGCAAGAAGAAGTAGTTAGTGAGATTGAAGCTATTTTAGAAGAATGCCGCCAAAAGCTATTGGAGAAGAAGAAAGAATGTGAGATGCTAAAGAAATTAAAAGAAAGGAAGTTTACAGAGTATCAGACTGAATTCTTCCGCAAGGAACAGAAGAACATTGATGAATTAGCTACTAATAACTTTAATCGTAATGTGGAAGAGATAGAGGCTGTAGGAGGAATTTAAATGAAAAAGAAGATATCTCTGGCTATAATAATTTTAATTATATTAGCAAGTGGTATAGCTTTTGGTCTGCAAAAGTTTGGAGTTATGGATTTAAAGGGAATGGCTTTTAAGAAGGCCAAAACTATTCCTGTAGTTAAAGAGGTTATCGCTAGCAAAGATATTCAAAAAGCCTTGCAAAAAAAGATTAATGCTAGCAAAGATAAATTACAAGAACTTCAAAAGAATAATCAAAGTCTTAAAAGTAAGTTGCAGAGCAAAGAGTCAGAGTTAAAAGCTAAATTAGAAGAGCTTAAAAGTCTTAAACAGAAGCTTAATAATCTACAAGTAAAGAAAGAGAAGGAAGCAAATAAGGTAAAGAATTTAGTCGACATTTATGAAGCAATGAGTTCTCAAAAGGCAGGAGAAGTAATTGTAGAATTGAATGATGAATTAGCAACTAAATTATTAAAGAGATTAGACTCTGAAAAAGCAGGAGAAATATTGAATCAATTATCACCTGAGGATGCAGCAAAATATTCAGAGTTATTATCAAACTAATGGATTAAATTAACTAAATATTTAGAAAGGAGGTGAGAAGTAAAGTGTCGAAAATGGCTCTATTACAACTGAATAGTTCGAATATGACAAATCAACAATCACCAAACGCATCTAGCAAGAATAAGATAAATAAGGATGAAAGCTTTTTAACTCACTTGAATAATATTAACAAACAGAATGATGAAAATGATGAACTAGAAAAGGAAAGAATAGAAGGAGCAAAGAGTGAGGAATTTGATGATGAATTAGGTCCAAAATTAAATGGCCTAAAATTGAATGAAGAAGAAATAGAAGAATTAAAGGAATTATTATCTAAGAATGACATTGAATTATCAACAAAGGAGTTAAAAGGCCTATTAGAGTCTATTGGTAGTCTTTATCAACAACTAATGAATTTAAAAGTGAATCATTTATCATATGAAAATTCATTTTCTCCAAAAGACTTTAAAACCTTAAAGAATGACTTATCTAAATTAATTATGAACCTTAGTAATCAGATTAATAATTTAGAAGGGTCAAACTTTAAAAATCTTAAAGACTTTAAGGTTAAAACGTTACAGCAAATTTTAGAGAAGTTAGTAAAAGTTGAACAACCGCTGAAAGATTTGTTAAATAAGAATCAAAACTCTAAAAAAGCTTTACAGTTCTTTAACAGTCTAAAGAGTACAAAAAGGAAGTTAAATAAGCTATTAAAGAAATATGGAATTTCCGGTAAAGAGGTAGAATTGACTAAAGAAAGTAATCAAATTAATAGTGAAAACAAAGAAACAAGTAATAATCAGAAACTAAAATCTAATAACTCTAAAACTGGAAATAACAGTGGTGAACTAAACAAGCACTCAAATAGTAAAAGTCAAAATAAGAAAGAAGGACAAGTGAATAAACAGAACCAGGTCAATAAGCGTTCAGTATCTACAAATGATTCACTTGAAAACAAGAGCAAAGTAAAGGATAACAAAGCTAAATTTATGAACTTAAATAATAAAGGGAAAAATCAGGATTTGAAAACAGGAATTAAAATGGAGTTAAACAGAGATAATCCAAAATTGAAGTCAACGATGTTAGAAGAGAATAAAGTTAATGTCGAGGAACAGGTTGGACTTAAGCAAAGAGTTTTGAACCAAACTACTTTTAATACTAATAGCATCTTCAATCGGGTAGACCAAACAAAGATCATTAATCAAATTAATCGACAATTAGAGCAGATGCAGTCGCTTGGCAAGAACCAATTAACTCTAAAGTTAGAACCAGAGTTTTTAGGTAAACTGAATTTAAAATTAGTAATGAATGAAGGAATAATGACTGCAAAATTAATGGCAGAAAATAATCAAGTTAAGAAGATTATTGAAGCCCAACTTCCTAGGCTGAAGAGTTCTTTGGCCGAAAAGAATATTGAGTTAGGGGAAGTAGTTGTAGATGTAGGTGCTGAAGATAATTTTAGCAGCTCACAAAGACAACAACAGTTTAATCAGCAACAAGGCTTTAGCAGACAGAGGCAAGATACTAATAGTTTGGATATTGATTCTATACCATTGAATGAAGCAAAAGAGATTCAGAATTTAATGGAGAATAGAAGCATAGGTAGTGATTCTATTGATTATGTTATTTAACTTAGGAGGTGATTAAATGGCAGGAGTAGATGCAGTTTCTGGTAACTATATTGCTGGTGAAAGAACTCAGATTAAGAATGATAGCTCAAAGATGGGTAAAGATGAATTCTTGAAGTTGTTAGTTACTCAGTTGAAGTATCAGGATCCATTAAAGCCGATGGATAATAAAGCATTTATTGCTCAGACAGCACAGTTTTCTTCATTGGAGCAGATGAATAATATGAATAAAAATTTGAATAAATTTTTAGAAATGCAGCAGTTATCACAGGTAGGTGGATTAGTTAATAAGAAAGTTACAGTGCTAGACCCTGACACTGGTGAAGAAGTAACAGGAACTATAGAGAAGATAAGGATGACTGATGAAGGTCCTAAATTAGTGATAGCTGGGAAAGAGTATGATTCCGGAAGTATTAATGAGATTTTAGGTTAAGAATGAAAGGGGGATTAGTAATGAATAATAAAGTATACTCTAATCGACCGATAGCCCCTATTCAAAAACCACAGAAGAAGCAGAATAGGAAGATTGATAAGAAGAATAGCAGCAATTCATTTAATAAGGTATTACAGCAGAAGCTAAAACATAAGAGTGGGATTAAATTCTCGGGTCATGCTAAGAAACGACTAAATTCTCGTGATATTAATTTAACTGCTCAAGACTTAAATAAGTTACAAACAGCAGTTAATAAGGCGGAGAGTAAAGGCGCTAAGGAGTCTTTAATCTTAGTCAATAACGTTGCGTATGTAGTCAGTGTTGAGAATAAGACGGTAATTACTGCGGTTGATGAAGGTAATATGAAAGAGAATGTCTTTACTAATATTGATAGTGCTGTGATGATGGATTAATTTGGAATAATGGCTGGACCTCTAAGAGGAAGCCATTAAGAGTCGTGGACTGATAGAAGCGGCTCAAATACAAGTAAAATACTTTAGGAGGTCGATTAAGTTATGATGCGTTCAATGTACGCTGGTGTGTCTGGACTTAAGGTTCACCAAACTAAGATGGATGTAATCGGTAATAATATTTCGAATGTAAATACAGTTGGCTATAAAGGTAGTCGCGTTACATTTAAAGAGATGTTAAGTCAAACAATAAAAGGTGCATCTGCTCCTCAAAATGGTAAAGGTGGTACTAATGCACAGCAGATTGGGTTAGGAGTTACGTTAGGTAGTATCGATACTAATATGGGACAAGGTAACTTACAATCAACAGGTAAGATGACTGACGTTGCTATTCAAGGTGAAGGCTTTTTTATAGTTAATGATGGACAGCAAGAGCTATATACTAGAGCCGGGGCATTATCTTTTGACCAAGAAGGGAAATTAGTTAATTCAGCTAATGGTTATCGAATTCAAGGCTGGGTAGCTGATGAGAGTGGTGATATTAATAAGACTGGTTCTGATAATATGACAGATATTGCTTTAGACCAGACCATGAATGCTGATGCAACCAAGAATATTGTTTATAATGGTAATCTTAATGCTGCGGCAGAAAATGATTTAGTTGCTAGTCCTGGTAAATTTTTAATAAGTGATGGTGGTGGAAATACTGATAATATAAATGTAGATTTGAAGAAGACAGAAAACTATAATGAATGGAAATTTACACTTACTGCTGATGATGCTACTACTACATTTTCTTCATCAGGTACTAATAAGTTAACTGGATATATAACTTTGGATGAAGAAGGACAAGTTGTTGAAATTGATGATACAAAAGGTGTTGGTGGAACATCATTTACAGGAGCAAGTGGTATTAGTATATCGAGTGTAGCTGGTGGTGGTAATACATCATTAGATTTACCAGTATCCAATGATGATATTAATTCTAATTCAATATTTACAGCTAATAACTCAGGTGAAATTGTTGATGGTAAATATACATTAAACGCTAAGCGAACGATTACTACGGATGTGTTTGACTCCCAAGGAACAAGACATACAGTAAGCCTAACAGCTAAAAAGACAAGTTATAATACTTGGACAATTAAAGAAAGTGATGCCAATGTAAGTGGTGCGACTGCTAATGCAGGTACTGGACAATGGTTTGGTGGTTCTAGCCATACAATTACTTTTGATGCTGAGGGGAACGTAGTAGGTGGCGGAACTGTTGACCTAACTTTTGATCCTAATGGTGGTGCCGCTGATGGTCAGGCTGTTACTTTAGATTTTGCAGAGTTTACTCAGTTTGCTGGCGATATGACAGCTGATTTTGATACTGCAGATGGCTATCCACAAGGAGATTTACAAAGCTTTACTATCGATGGTTCAGGAACTATAACCGGTTCATATGATAATGGTTATAATAAGACATTAGCTAAGGTTGGAATAGCTAACTTCAGTAATCCTGCTGGATTGTCTAAAGAAGGTGATACTCTTTATAAGACCTCTAATAACTCTGGAGAAGCCCAGGTTGGTTTAGCTGGTACGGGAGGTCGTGGAATGGTAGCTCCCGGAACTTTAGAGATGTCAAATGTCGATTTAGCACAACAATTTACAGAAATGATTACTGCTCAGCGTGGATTCCAATCTAATTCAAAGATAATTAGTACTTCAGATCAGATGTTGCAGACTTTGGTTAACTTGAAGAGATAATTGATTAAGTGGGAGTAGTTGAATTAAATTTAAGTACAGTGTGGGTGTCAAGGTGAGGCTAAGGCTGACACCGACACTGACTACTGTCACTAAATAAAAGAGGTGATGTTTTTGATCAAAGTGACTAAGTTAAATGGTGCTGAATTAGTGGTTAATGCGGATTTAATAGAGATGATTGAAGCCAATCCTGATACTGTTATCTCTTTGACTTCTGGACGTAAGATAGTTGTTAAAGAAGATGCAGATTCAATTATAGATAAAGTAATTCGGTATAAGAGAGAAATAGATGAAGGATTTAAGGAGATATGTTCTAGAAATGAGGTGAGATAATGAAACTAGATTTAGCAACTGTAGGTGGCTTTGCTGTAGGATTAGTTTTGATTATCGGAGCAATAATCCTTGGTGGTCAGCCAATTATCTTTGTTAGTTTTAGTTCGCTATTAATTGTAGTAGGAGGAACATTAGCAGCAGCTACAGCAAGTTACTCTTTTAAACATATTCAAGATTTAATTAAGATCTTGAAGATAGCCTTTTATGAACAAAGCATGGACCCACAAGAAGTTATCTCCATTTTAGTAAGTTTTGCTGAAAAGGCAAGAAGAGAAGGGTTATTAGCTTTAGAGGATGAGACTCAAGATTTGGATGAACCATTCTTACAAAAGGGAATTCAATTGGTAGTGGATGGGACAGATTCAGAGCTAGTAAGAAGTATTTTAGAAACAGAATTAGCTTTTTTAGATGAACGTCATGCTACTAGTCGTGGTATCTTTGGTACTATGGCTGAACTGGCACCTGCTTTTGGAATGATGGGAACGTTAATTGGTTTAATTCAGATGTTAAGTACTTTAGATGACCCTCAAAATGTAGGCGGTGGTTTAGCAACTGCCTTGATTACTACTTTTTATGGTACATTTATGGCTAACTTAATCTTTATACCTCTATCTAAAAAATTAAAGATGAAGAGTGAAGAAGAGATTTTAGTAAAAGAAGTAATGATTGAAGGAATTTTATCGATTCAAGCTGGGGAAAACCCAAGAATCGTTGAAGAGAAGTTGAAGGCCTTCTTATCAGGCTCGATTCGTGAAACGTTAGAAGAAGAAGAATTGAATGCAGAAGGAGAAATGGCGGTGGGAAGTAATGCCGCGTCGTAAAAAGAAACGTTCACAGGAAGATAACGGTGGAGGAGATAATTGGTTAGTTACATATGGCGATATGATGACTCTTTTATTAGCATTTTTTGTACTTTTATACTCTTTTTCATCGATAAATGTAGAAAAATTCCAAATGGTTATTGAGGCTCTTAAGGGGAAGTTAGGTGTTTTAGAAGGGGGGAAGACTATCTCTTCAGCGAAATTAATTACTGCCGGGGTTGATAGAAAAGAGATAGGCTTACAACGTTTTAATCAGATTGCCCAAAAGATTGCCCAGTATATAAAAGATGAAAACTTACAAGAAGAGATTAAGTTAGAAATGACAGACCGGGGGTTAACTATTAGATTTACCGGTAAAGTCTTATTTGATTTAGGTGAAGCTAAAATCAAGAAGAATTCATATAATATATTAGATAAGATAGCAGGTATTATTGATAAAGTACCTAATCAAATCATGGTGGAAGGTCATACTGATGACTTGCCTATTAATAATTCAAGGTTTCCTTCGAATTGGGAATTATCGACTGCTCGAGCCACTAATGTAGTTAGACATTTTATTGAAAATAATGGAATTGACCCGGCCAAACTATCGGCAGCAGGTTATGCTAAATATAAACCAATTAAACCGAATACTAATGCTAAAAATAGATCTCTAAATAGAAGAGTAGATGTTATTGTTTTAAAAAAGGAATTTGGTAAGCAAGGTAAGGGAAAAGGGGGCAATGTCAATGAGTGAGGAAGGACAAAACTTTAAATTAATGGTAGTATTAATGGTTGTCTTATCATTAGTTATTGCAGCAGGAACTTCTTACTTTATGTTGAAGCAGTTAGGGGGAGGAATCAAAACGACTGAAGCTAAAAGATCAGTTACTAAATTAGGCCCTACTCATAAAGTAGGAGATTTTATAGTGAATTTAGCTGGAGGAAGTAGATACGTTAGACTAAACCTCTCATTAGAAGTTAGTAATGAAGAAGTAATTAGTGAACTTAAGAAGCGTAAGCCACAGGTAAGAGATGCTATAATTTCAATTTTACGTAATAAAGAACAAGATGACATAAATAGTCAAGCAGGAACTCGTGATTTGAGGGAGGAAATTAGAAAGAGTTTGAATAAGTTTATACCTAAGGGAGAGGTAACTAATGTCTTCTTCACAGAGTTTGTTGTTCAGTAGGGGGTGAAATTATATGGCCAATGATAGGGTATTATCTCAAAATGAAATAGATAACTTGTTAAATGACCTTAATTCAGGTAAGGTAGAGGCCGAAGAGATTAAGGAAGAAAGTAATAAAAAGTCAGTACAGGTATATGATTTTAAACGACCTGATAAACTTTCCAAAGATCAGTTAAGAACATTACGAATGATTTATGAAAACTTTGCTAGGTTAGTAACGACTACACTTTCTACTCAGTTGAGAACAATGGTGCGTATTGAATTAAATTCTATTGAACAGTTATCTTATGATGAATTCATACGTTCTCTTCCTCAACCGACGATTATGAGTGTATGTGATTTCAATCCTTTACCTGGGGAATTTATTTTAGAGGTCAATCCTAAAGTAGGGTATGCCATTATTGAGAGATTATTTGGTGGAAAAGGTACAGCTCCTGATGATATTCGTGACTTTACTGATATTGAAGAGATGGTGTTAAAGAGAGTAATAAAGAATAGTTTAGGTGCTCTAATAGAGGCTTGGGAGAATGTAGTTGAATTAAAACCTAGAATTAAATCTTTAGAATCAAACCCACAGTTTACTCAGATAGTACCTAGTAATGATATGGTTATTTTGGCTACCTTTGATGCTCAAATAGCAGAAGCTGAGGGATTAATTAATGTCTGTATTCCTTATATTGTATTAGAACCAATAGTTGATAAATTGAATGCTCAATATTGGTTTTCAACTGCTAGGGAAGGTAGTAATAAAGAGAGTGTAAGAAAGTTAAAGAATAGATTAAATAAGGCAACATTACCAGTAGTAATTAACTTAGCTAGCACAACGATTACTGTTGCAGATTTATTAGACTTACAAGTAGGAGATGTGATAAAATTAGATGAAAAGGCTGACCAAGAAGCTAAAATAAAGATTGGTAGCAAAGATAAGTTTAAAGGAAGGCCAGGAGTTATAGGTAGTAAGTTAGCTGTAGAAATTAGTGGTGTTTTGGATGAAGGAGAGGAGGGTCAAGATGAGTGATGAGACTCTATCACAAGAAGAAATTAATGCTTTATTGGCATCAAATAATGATGATGAAAATGATGTAGATAGTGAAGATAATGAACGCGATGAAGAAAATATAAATAATGAGGAAGATAAGAATACTGAAAGCAAATCTAATGACGGAAGAGATTATGGTGTAGAATTGACAGATGTTGAGAAAGATGCTATTGGTGAGATTGGAAATATTTCAATGGGGTCGGCTGCTACCGCATTATATAGTCTATTAAATAAAACAGTAGAAATTACTGCTCCTAAAGTGAGTTTGAGCATTCTAAGTGAGTTAATTAATAAGTATGAAAGGCCATGTGTTTTAGTTGATGTAGAATACGTAGAAGGGTTAGAAGGGCTTAACATGCTTATAATTCAAGAGAGAGATGCAGCAATCATTTCTGACCTGATGATGGGAGGAGATGGTAGCGAGCCTGATGAAGAATTAAATGAGTTGCATCTAAGTGCAGTTAGTGAAGCCATGAATCAGATGATGGGTTCTGCTTCTACTTCTATGTCAGCAGTCATGCAAGGTGATAAGGTTAATATATCACCACCTAATGCTGAATTATTAACTTTAAATAGTGATGAAATTAAAGACCGTGATTTTAATGTTGAAGAACCGATAATTAGAGTAGCCTTTGATTTGAATATCGGTGATTTAATAGATAGTGAAATTGTACAGCTAATGCCGGTCGATTTTGCTAAAGAGTTAGTGGAATACTTAGTTAACCCACCTGAGGAAGAAGAGACAGCTTCAGCCCAGGCAGATGCTATAGTTGAGGAGAATGTAGATGAACCAGTTTCTAAGCAGGTTGCAAATAGTAAACAGCAAGAGCAAACAGCAAATACCCAACAACCTGTACAGAATAATCAACATCCTCAACCACAGATGCAGACGAATCAACAAGCGCAGCAGATGCAACAACAGATGGAGGCAAGTAAGAGTGGGGCTGTTAATAGACAAGATAATGTTGATGTCCAATCTGTACAGTTTTCTCAGTTAGGTAATGGACAAGCAACTGGAATGCAGAATAATATAAATCTGATTCAAGATGTACCTTTAGAGGTTACTGTTAGATTAGGAAAGACTAAGATGCTAATTAAAGATATTTTAGAGTTAGGGAATGGTTCAGTAATTGAATTAGATAAATTAGCAGGAGAAGCAGTTGACCTTTTAGTTAATGGGAAACTAGTAGCTAAAGGAGAGGTAGTAGTAATTGATGAGAACTTTGGTTTCCGAGTTACTGATATAGTTAGTCCTATGGAAAGGATTAATAGTTTGTAGGAGGGGTTTGATGAAAAGAACAGTCTTAATAGCTGATGATGCTGCTTTTATGCGGGTAATGCTTAAAGATATACTAGTGGAGGCTGGTTTCGAAGTAGTAGGAGAGGCCGAGAATGGAATAGAAGCTATAGAATTATATAAGAAGTATGAACCTACCTTGGTAACAATGGATATTACGATGCCCGATAAAGACGGAATAACAGCAGTTAAAGAAATTTTAAATGAAGATCCAACTGCTAATATATTGATCTGTAGTGCTATGGGACAACAAGCAATGGTAGTAGAAGCTATTCAAGCTGGAGCTAAAGATTTTGTTGTTAAACCTTTTCAGGCTGAAAGAGTTTTAGGAGCGGTTGAGAAAATATTAGATTAGATAGAGGTGTTAAGATGGATTTTTCCTGGCAATTACTTAAAACACTATTTTACTTGAGCTTCATTATTATTCTATTCTTTATAATTATTAAATTTATTAAAAGCCAGAGTAATTTGCAAGGGTTTAATCAAAACTTAAGAGTTTTAGAAAGGCTTCATTTTAATTCTAATCAATTTCTATGTCTGACAAAGGTCATTAATGAACTTTGGATATTAGGAGTTAGTGAAGGACAGATTGAGTTGTTGGCGAAAATAGATAATCCAGAGGAAGTAGAAGAGATAACTAATAAAGTGGTTAATGGAAAGGGAATGAATTGGCAAGAAGGATTTATGAACTGGTTTAATAGGGATGAAGATAATCATGTTTAAAAATAGAAAGAGATCTATTTTAGTAGTATTAGGATTATTACTATTATTAGTCATTGGTTACCAAGAAGTCGTAGAGGCAGCTCCAACTTTTCAACTGCCAGATATTAGTTTAAATATAGATAATGCTAATAATAATCAAGATTTAGTCTTACCGTTACAGATTCTTTTATTATTAACAGTACTATCATTAGCACCTGCTATTTTAATAATGTTAACTTCATTTACTCGTATTATTGTGGTCCTATCTTTAATTAGAAGGGCTTTGGCAACTCAACGGATGCCTCCTAACCAAGTAATCATTGGGTTAGCAATCTTTTTAACTATATTTATTATGGCTCCAGTCTTTACGCAAGTATATGATAATGCTATACAGCCGTACTTAGCTGATGAGATTAATCAACAAGAATTATATAGACAAGCGATAAAGCCATTGAGAGGATTTATGTTTAAACAGACTCGGGAAAAAGATTTAGCTCTTTTTGTAGATATAGCAAAGGTCTCTAGACCCAAAAATCAAGCAGATATTCCAACTTATGTCTTAATACCGGCTTATATTATTAGTGAATTACGGATTGCTTTTCAAATCGGATTCATAATTTACCTACCTTTTATAGTTATTGATATGATAGTAGCCAGTACGTTAATGTCTATGGGAATGATGATGTTACCGCCAGTAATGATTTCATTACCGTTTAAGATACTACTATTTGTATTAGTAGATGGTTGGTATTTAGTTATTAAATCATTAGTTATGACGTTTAATTAGTTAGTAGAGGGGAGCTTATTAGATGACGGAACAGTTGGTAATTGATTTAGGTAGAACTGCATTAATGAAAGTCTTAATGGTAACAGCTCCTATGTTAGGCTTAGGTCTTTTAACCGGTCTACTAGTCAGTATATTTCAGGCTACTACTCAAATTCAAGAACAAACTTTAGCTTTTATTCCAAAAATTCTTGCGGTTTTAGGAGCAATTATAGTATTTGGTCCTTGGATGTTAAATGTGCTTTTAGATTTTGTTCGGAACTTATTTATAAATATACCTAGTTATGTTGGGTAGTAAAGGAGATAGCTATGGATTTAGCGATTATGCAGATCATATATCAAAGAGTCTTAATTTTGATGAGGGTTACTGGTCTATTTATAATTACTCCTTTTTATGGTAGTCGAACTATTCCTACTCGTATTAGACTCGGATTAGCGTTATTAATAACTTTTATCTTAGGGAATGTGCTCTCTAATAATAATTTAGAACTACCAAGTAATTTAATATATCTAACATTTGATATGTTGACTGAATTTAGTATTGGACTTGTTTTAGGACTTATAGCTCTATTAATATTTGTTAGTATTCAATTAGCAGGTCAATTTATGGATATGCGAATGGGTTTTGCTCTAGCTAATGTAATGGACCCACAGAATGGAAATCCAAGTGCTTTAACAGGGCAATTTAAAAATATTTTGGCTACATTACTCTTTTTGGTAATTAATGGGCACCATCATTTGTTACAGGCTTTAGATAAAAGTTTTCTTATTATTCCTTTAACTAAAGCAGAGTTATCTAATGCGTTATTTATGAAATTGCTAAAGATTATTGGTCAATTATTCCCACTAGCCTTTAAGATTGCTCTACCATTAGTAGCAGTCTGATTTTTAACTGATATAGCTTTTGGCTTAGTAGCTAGAGCAGTACCTCAGATTAATATCTTTGTAGTCGGTCTCCCTACTAAAATATTAGTAGGAATTTTATTGTTATCTTTAACAATGCCGATTTATATTTCACTCTTGAAAGAGTTGTTTAGAGATATGTTTATTAATATGAATGATATAATTAATATTTTAGGTAGTTAAGGGGGGATTAATATGCCAGCTGAAGAAAAGACCGAAGAGGCGACCCCCAAACGGCGTCAAGAGGCTCGAGAAGAGGGACAGGTGGCCAAAAGTCAAGATTTATCTATGGCATTTACCTTATTATTTAGTTTTATTGTCCTTTTCTTTTTAATGAATAGTATGATTGTTGAATTATCAGAATTTATGACTAAGTTCTTGAGTGATTATTTAACTTTAGCCTTAACTGCTCGTAATTTTCATACTTTATTATTAGAAATAATGCGTTTTATTCTTCAATTAATAGCCCCGATTATGGTTGTAACTGCGGTGATTGGTAGCGCTTTAGGAATTTTTCAAACTGGATTTCTTTTTACACCAAAAGCAATTCAACCTAAGATTAGTAAGTTGAATCCAATTTCTGGTTTTAAGAATATGTTTTCTAAAAAGACATTTGTAGAGTTTTTAAAGTCATTATTAAAGATAAGCATTGTTGGAGTAATTGCATACTTGACAATTAAGAGCAGATTATCAGATATATTGTTATTAGGAAAGATGAGTTTAGACCAAGCACTTAGGTTAATTGGCGGGATAGTTTATTCGTTGGCAATTAAGATTAGTATTATATTAATTATATTAGGAGTCGGTGATTTTATATATCAAAAATGGCAGCATGAACAGGATTTAAAGATGACAAAGCAGCAAGTAAAAGAAGAAAGGAAGCAGACTGAAGGTAGTCCAGAGGTACAGAAACGAATTAAAGAGGAACAACAGAAGTTAGCTATGAATAGGATGATGTCTGATATTCCTGATGCTGATGTAGTAATTACTAACCCGACTCATATTGCAGTAGCAATCAAATTTGATATGGATACAATGGAAGCGCCAGTAATAATTGGTAAAGGTAAAGGGGAAGTCGCCCAAAAAATTAAAGAAAAGGCTAAAGAACATGATATAGAGATTGTAGAAGAGAAGCCTTTAGCAAGAGCATTGTATGCAGAAGCTGAAATCGGTCAAGAGATTCCGGTAGAGTTATATCAGGCAGTAGCTGAAATATTAGCTTATGTATACCAATTAAATAACGAAAGGGGGTATTAGATTTGTCTACTCCAGCGGATAGGCTACCTCAAGGTGGCATTAATCAATATAATGATATTATTTTTGCATTGGCTGTTGTTACTATCGTAATTATGTTCATTATTCCGGTTCCTACTTTTTTATTAGATCTACTTTTAACTTGTAACATTGCCTTTGGATTAACGGTCCTTTTGGTCTCGATGTATACCAAGGAACCATTAGAATTTTCGGTCTTTCCTTCGTTATTATTAATAGCAACCTTATTTCGTTTAGCACTTAATGTGTCGACAACAAGACTTATTTTGGGAGAAGGATATGCTGGCGAGGTAGTTGCAAGCTTCGGAGAGTTTGTAGTAGGCGGGAATTATGTAGTAGGATTTGTCATCTTTATTATCCTAGTAGTTATTCAGTTTGTAGTAATCACTAAGGGTGCGGAAAGAGTAGCTGAGGTAGCAGCTCGATTTACATTAGATGCTATGCCAGGAAAACAGATGAGTATTGATGCTGATTTGAATGCTGGCTTAATTACTGAAGCAGAAGCAAGAGAACAGCGAAAGAAGATACGTAATGAAGCTGACTTTTATGGTGCCATGGATGGTGCTAGTAAGTTCGTTAAAGGTGATGCGATTGCCGGAATTATAATTACTTTAATAAATGTTATTGGAGGTTTAGTAATTGGTGTCTTACAACAAGGGATGCCGATTACAGAGGCATTACAGACTTATACTTTATTGACGGTAGGTGATGGATTAGTTAGTCAGATTCCAGCTCTCTTAATTTCAACGGCGACCGGTATTGTAGTGACTAGAGCTGCCTCTGAATCTAACTTAGGAACTGATCTATCTAATCAAATCTTTGCTCAACCGAAGAGCCTATTAATTGTTTCGGGATTATTAGTAATTTTAGCCTTTGTAGGTGGATTACCAACCATTCCGTTCCTAATATTAGCAGTAATCTTAGGTGGTTTAGGTTATGTTTTATATCAGACTGAACAGGAATTAACTGAAGAAATCGCAGCAACTGAAGAGGAAGAGGAAATAGCTCAATATCAAGAACAAGAAAGTATTGATGAACTATTACGGGTAGACCCAATGGAAGTAGAAGTCGGTTATAATCTGATTCCCTTAGTAGTACCCGAACAAGGGGGAGATCTTTTAGATAGAGTATCGATGATTCGACGTCAATGTGCATTAGAATTAGGAATTATTATTCCACCAATTCGTATCCGAGATAATATGCAATTAGAACCGAATCGTTATCGAGTTAATTTACGGGGGATTAAGATTGCTCAGCATGAAATTATGATTAATCATTATATGGCTATGGATTCTGGAATGGTAACTGAGGAGTTAGATGGTATTGAAACGACAGAACCAGCATTTGGTTTACCGGCTATGTGGATAACTGAAGAACAGAAAGAAAAAGCAGAATTAGCGGGATATACGGTAGTAGACCCCCCTTCTGTAGTAGCAACTCATTTAACAGAACTGATTAAGCAACATGCTCACGAATTATTAGGTAGACAAGAAGTAAAGGAATTAATTGATAATTTAAGAGAAGATTATTCGGCAGTAGTTGATGAATTAATCCCAGATCTAATGTCTATCGGTGAAATTCAGAAGGTTTTACAGAACTTATTACGAGAAGGAGTACCAGTTAGGGATTTAGTAACAATCTTAGAGACATTAGCTGACCAAGCACGTAATACAAATGATACTGATATTTTAACAGAGTATGTACGGCAAGCATTATCAAGACAGATCTCCGAACTATATAAAGATGAAAACAATAATATTAATGTTCTTACTTTAGCTCCAGAACTAGAAGAAAAGATTTCTAATTCAATTGAACATACTGAACAGGGATCATATGTAACTATGGATCCTAATGCAGCACAACAATTATTTAATAATTTATCACAGCAGATTCAACAGATGATGTCACAAGGTTATGATCCGATCGTTCTTACTTCGCCGGTAATTAGATATCATTTCAAGAACTTAACAGAACAGGTTGCGTCGGATTTGACTGTACTATCATTTAATGAACTAGAACCAAATTTAAATGTACAAACCGTAGGGATGGTGAGCTTATAAATGGAAGTTAAACGTTATCGTGGTGAGAATATGCAGGAAGCTATGTTTAAGGTTAAAGCTGATTTAGGAGCAGATGCTATTATTCTGCATACTCGCAAGTTCAAAAAAGGTGGTTTTCTCGGTTTCTTTGGTAAGAAGATAGTGGAAGTAATAGCTACTATTGATAAACAAGAAGAGAACCAAAAGTACGAAAAGTTACAACAAGAATTAAATCAGATGAAGCAGATGATGAATAATTTTTTAAATGAATTAGAAAGTAAGCAGTTAACAGCTTCTTACAACCATCTACCCGAATCCTTACAACAGATAACTGATAAATTATTGACTTGTGGAGTTAAAGAAGAATTAGCAACTGAAATTTTACGGTCAATTACCGATGAATTAGAACCACAGGACTTTGGTGATCATAGTAAAACTAAAGAAATTCTAGCCACAGAATTAGAAAAAAGACTAGCTAAGGTATCTCCAGTAGAACTTGATAGTAAGACACCTAAAGTGGTTGCTTTAATAGGACCTACTGGAGTAGGAAAGACAACAACAATAGCTAAATTAGCAGCAAATTTTAACTTGATTAAGAATAAGAATGTAGCATTAATAACTGCAGATACTTATCGAGTAGCTGCAGTAGAACAGTTAAAGACTTATAGTGAAATCATAGGTTCTTCTTTAGAAGTAGTCTTTACGCCCTCAGAGCTCAATCGTTCGATAGATAAGTTTATGGATAAAGATATAGTCTTAATTGATACGGCTGGTAGAAGCCAGAAGAATCAAATGCAGATGTCTGAATTAAATGCATTGATAGATAGTGCTAAGATTGATGAAAAATATTTGGTATTAAGTGCAACTACTAAATTTAATGATATTATTGATATTATTTTAAATTTTGAGAGTATAGGTATAGATAAGTTTATCTTTACTAAATTAGATGAAACTAATAACTTAGGCATTCTCTTAAATGTAGTAGAAGAGTTTGATAAGCCTTTATCGTATATAACTAACGGTCAAAATGTACCAGAAGATATAGAAGTGCTGGATCCTAAAAAGATAGTTGATAACTTTTTAAAGGAGCAATTATGATGAGAGACCAGGCTCATAAATTAAGAGAGTTGGTTAGGGGAAGAGAGAATAAGAAGTCAAAACAGAATCAGCAAGAGAATTTAACCAAAACCTATGCTATTACTAGTGGTAAAGGTGGAGTTGG
The DNA here is from genome assembly GCF_900114655.1 of Candidatus Frackibacter sp. WG13. GTDB lineage: Bacteria > Bacillota > Halanaerobiia > Halobacteroidales > Acetohalobiaceae > Frackibacter. The sequence continues at coordinate 170,337 of NZ_FOTT01000001.1, read as the reverse complement.
CAAGACAAATTTTACTGTTAACTTATCATTAGCACTTAAATCAGAAGGAAAGAAAGTAGCTATTATTGATGCCGACTTAGGAATGGCGAATATAGATGTTGTCTTAGGGGTAGCTCCTCAGTATAATTTAAATCATATGATTAGTGGACAGAAAGAAATAACAGAAATTATTATGAAGGGACCTAAAGGATTAGACATCATTCCTGGGATTTCAGGTGTAGAAGAATTAGCTAATCTATCAGATTATCAATTACAAAATTTTATTAAGGGTTGGCAGATATTAGAGGATAAGTACGATATTATCTTAATAGATACTGGAGCTGGAGTTTCTAAGAGTGTAGTTAATTTTATCTTAGCAGCTGATGAAATTATTGTGATTTCTACTCCAGAGCCAACTTCAGTAACTGATGCTTATGGTATTATAAAGGTTATTGCTAAGCGACAGAAGAATTCTCGAGTTAATTTAGTAATTAATCAAATTGAGAATTCAAAAGAAGGAGAGAATGTTTCTAAACGCTTAAGTAAGGTGGCCAAAGACTTTTTAGAGGTTAATTTAAGTATATTAGGGATGATTCCTAGTGATAAGAATGTGGTTAAAGCTGTAAAGAAACAGAAACCTTTTATATTAGAGTTTCCTAACTGTAAAGCGGCTAATGCGATTAATGAGATTAAGAATGAATTGTTAGATATTGAAGTAGAAGAGAAGTCAGGGGGAATTAAAGGTTTCTTTAGTAAATTGATTGGTTTATCTTAGATATAGCTAATGAATACAGGGAGGAATAAGTAGTGGCAAATTTAAAACTGCAGGTTAATCAATCGGTAGAATTACATGTTAAATCTGGAGTGTATAATGGAGAGTATTTAAGCCAAGTAACAAGAATAGATAACCAGGAAATTCAAGTTACATTACCGATTAAGAAGGAGACATTAATACCGTTACCAGTAGGAACCAAATTAGAAGTAATTTATACAGACCAAGTTGCTAAGTATAAATTCGACACGCAAGTTCTGTCAAGGCAGATGGAAGGGAATATAGGCACTTGCAAATTACAATACCCATCTAAAGTTGAGAAGATCCAAAGAAGAGATTTTGTACGTGTCCCTATTAGAGAGACTGTTTACTATCGGCGCTTAATTGTAGATAGTATAAATGGTCAGATAAATGATTTAATAAACTTAGGTTATGATGAAGCGGAACAGAATGATTTTCAAGAAGCTGTAACTGAAGATATAAGTGGGGGAGGAGTATTATTAGTAGTTGATAAGTATATTCCTCTGGATGTATTTATAGAATTGAAATTTGATGTAAAAGAATTAAATTTTCAAAAAGTATTAGGAAAAGTAGTAAGGATTGATGAATTGCCTAATCGTTCAGATAGATTAGGTTTAGGCATTGAATTTATTAATTTTAATCGTTCTAAACAGGATGAGATAGTACAGTGGGGTCTACAGAAACAATTAGAATTACATAGAAAAGGGCTTTTGTAATTTATATCGAATTATATAATAATAAGATTCATTTAATATTGAAATGGAACAATATCAGCTTAAAAGACATTTAGAGTATAATTAACTGATTATGCAAGAGGTTTAGTAAGATGGTGAAGGGGAGGTGAGATTTCGGTGGATAATTCTAAGTATTTAGATGATTTTATAGTTGAAGCAAATGAATATTTACAAATTTTAAATAAATATTTATTAGAATTAGAAGAGGCAGGAGAGAAATTCAAAGAAGTTGATGAATTGTTTAGAGCTGTTCATTCTTTAAAAGGAATGGCTGGAGCTATGAATTTCGGGTTGTTAGTTGATTTGACTCATTCTTTAGAGAATATATTTGATTTAATTCGTAAAGAAGAGATTTTAATTGATTCAGAACTTATTAATATCTTATTTTCTGCTTTAGATCAACTAGAGTTGATTATTCAAGAAATCAGTCAGAATGGCAAGTTTAAACCTGAAAATTTTCAAATGAAGGTTGAAGAATTAATTTCACAACTAGATAATCATGAATGTAAATCGAAATCAAAGGGTCCTCAGAATAAGAATGGGCTTTATTTAGATAAAGAAGATATATTAAAGATTAAAGAAGAATTAGAAGATAATAAGAATTGTTTAGAGATTAATATTGAATTGAATGCAGATACACAATTAAAATCAGCACGGGCTTTTATGATAATTAATCAGATGCAAAGTAGAGGAAGAATTATCAAGAGTGATCCAGAATTGGCATTAATTGAAGCCGGAGAATTAGATTGTTCAGTTTTTAGATTATTATTATCTACACTTAAGTCTACTTCAGAGATAGAATCAGTAATTAGTGATGAAGCTGACCTTGCTAAATTAGAAGTTAATAAATTAGATATAGATGATTTGAATATAGCACAAGATAGTTCAACTGGTACTAATGCTGAAGAAAGAGCAAATAACTTTAACTTAACTTCTACAGTGAGAGTAGATGTTGGTCGCTTAGATGAATTGATGAATTTAGTAGGAGAATTAATGATTAATAAGTCTCAGATTAATGAGTTGAACTATGATTCTAAACATTTACAAGAAAGAGAAGCAATGGAGAATGTAGACCGAGTAACAGATAAATTACATAGAATTATCATGGATTTGCGAATGACTCCTTTAAATAGGGTTACTAATAGATTGCCAAGAATGGCACGAGATTTAGCCAAAGAGATGAATAAAAAGATTGATTTGGAAATTGAAGGACAAGAAACTGAATTAGATAGGGTTATTATCGAAGAGTTAAGTGATCCATTAATACATTTGCTTAGAAACTGCATTGACCATGGTATAGAAACTCCTAAAGAGCGAATAGAAAGAGGGAAAGATGAAATAGGTACTATTTCTATTATAGCAACCCAAAAAGGAAACACAGTAGAAATAGTTATCAAAGATGATGGAGCAGGGATAAACATAGAAAGTATCAAAGAGAAAGTAATTGAAAATGGATTAGTTAACCATGAGAGGTTAACAGAGATGAGTGATAATGAAATTGTTGATTTAATCTTTGCACCAGGGTTAAGTACGGCTCAAGGAGTAACAGATATTTCTGGTCGAGGTGTAGGAATGGATGTAGTAAAAAATACTATTGAATCATTAGGTGGTCAAATTAAAGTTAAATCAGAATTAGGAATAGGAACGGAGTTCATTATTAGGCTACCACTAACTTTAGCTATAGTTGAAGCTTTATTGATTAAAGTTAAAGAAGAGACTTATGTGTTGCCGCTGAGTATTATAGATGAAGTTTATGATCTATCTAAACAAGATATTAAATACATGCAAGGTAAGGAGTTCTTCATCCTAAGAGATGAAATGATTCCTGTAGTTTATTTACATGATAAATTAGGCTTTAAAGAATCTGATTTAAGATCAAAAGATGAATTTCCGATGCTTATAGTCTCAGATGGCGAAGAAAGAGTAGGGATAATAGTAGACGAACTGATTAGCCAGCAAAAGATAGTAGTTAAGCCTTTAGGTGGTTTTTTAGATGCAATTCTCACCAATGTTTCTGGAGCTACAATCTTAGGAACTGGTGAAGTCGTACTAATCTTAGATGTCAGGAATATTGCTAGTTGAAAAAGTTTCAAGCATATTTAACATAGAATTTTTGGCGTCAGCAATTAAGTATGTAATAGTCCTAATCGAGATAAAATTTTATAATTAAATTTTGCGAGGGCTTGAGTTAGAAAGGAGGGGTAGGGTATGCAATTAGTTGCTTTTAGATTGAATGATGAGGAGTATGGAGTTGAAATTTTAGAGACACAAGAGATTATAGAGATGCAGAGAATAACTAAGATACCTAATGCTCCCAATTTTGTAGAAGGGATAATTAGCCTACGTGGTGAGATTATTCCGATTATCGATCTTAGAAAAAGGTTTAATTTGGATATTAGCAATGAAGAAGAACAAAGGATTATAATTGTAGAAACTGAAGGGAATAAAGTAGGGATGATTGTTGATGAGGTAAAAGAGGTATTAAGTATTTCTAAAGATACAGTTAAGCCTCCTCCAAAGATAGCTGGTGGAATTAATAAAAAGTACTTAGAAGGTGTAATCAAAATAGATGATAAGTTATTAGTCTTACTAAATTTGACTAAAATTTTAGATCCAGAAGAGATAAAAGAGATGGAGAAGATTGACTTAGATAAGGAAAAGTTAAATTAAGGAGGTTTGTTAATAATGGACAATGAAAAGCAAACGGAAGTTAAAGAGCTTTCAGCACTCCAGTTAGATGCGTTAAAAGAAGTTGCTAATATAGGAGCAGGGAATGCAGCTACAGCTTTTTCGCAAATTTTAGAGCAGAAGATAGATATGAGTGTTCCAGAAGTCAGTATCTTACCATTAAATGAAGTACCTGAAATTTTAGGAGGACCTGATACTTTAATTGCGGGTATCTTAGTTAAAGTAGTAGGTGATGCATCTGGGAAGATATTATTTGCTTTAGAGGAAGAGAGTGCTGATCGTTTAACAAATATGTTATTGGATGAAAGATTAGCGTTAGAGAGTGAAAATAAGACTGAGAAGATCGAAAATTCTACTTTAGAAGAGATGGGAAATATTTTAACTAATTCTTATTTGAATGCTTTAAGTCAAATGACAGATTTTTCTTTACTGCCTTCAGTACCAGCTTTAGCTTTTGATATGGCAGGGGCAATTTTAGAAGTTGCATTCTTACAGGTAGGTCATATTGGGGATTACGCTTTGGTAGTTGAAACTGAATTTTGGAATGGAGATGAGAGTATAGAAGGACATTTCTTCTTTATTCCCACTCCTGAATCATTGAATAAAATTCTAGCCCAACTTGGAGTTAACTAAATATGAAGAAGATTAGAGTAAAGATGGCAGATTTGAATGTTGGAAAAGAAGATGATATTTTGATAACTTCTGGTTTAGGTTCTTGTGTTGGAATTGCTTTGTATGACCCGCGGACTAAAGTTGGAGGGTTAGCCCATATAATGTTACCCAAAGCCCCTAATAATCGTAAGAATAATAATCCAGCTAAATATGCAGATACAGCAATAAGGCTATTATTAGATGAATTAGAGCGTGCTAGAGCAAGTAAAAGAAGATTAGTTGCTAAGATAGCTGGTGGAGCACAAATGTTTAAGTTTGATAATGCTAATTCTCAAATGCAGATTGGAGCTCGTAACGCTGAAGCTGTTAAAGAGATATTGAAAAAAGAAAAGATAAAGCTATTAGCAGAAGACGTTGGAAAAGATTACGGACGAACTATGGAATTTCATTTGAAAGATAATAAAGTACTAATTAAGACAGTTAAAGGTGAAGACCAGGTTTTATAAGAGGGAGTTGAAAAGGTTGAAAGGCTTAATTAAGCTTTTATCGGTTATGTTTGCTATAGTTGCTTTTTTGTTAGTTGCGATAGTAGCAATTGCAAATAGATTGCTATTCTTAATTATAATTAAAAGAAGTATATTAGCTGCTATATTTTTCGGTGTATTTGGAGGTTTAATTGGTTATTTAGTAATGAAATCAACGACAAGTGACAACCTAAAGAATAAAGATATAGCAAATCAAAATCAAGGGCAACAAGAGGTTAAACCTAAGCAACAGATGAATTCAGTTTCCCAGCAGACAGCTGCTCAACAGTATAATCAACAGAATCGAGATATTGAAGACGAAGAAAGAGAAGATAATTTTCAACCTTTAAACTTAGAAGAGGTAGATTATCAAGAGTTAGAAGAAGTTAATGAATTAGAAGAAGAAGAACTTACAGGACAAGACCCGGAACAATTAGCTCAAATGATTAAGAATATGAAAGATACTTAGTCGCTAAAAAGGAGGGGTAAAGATAGTCAACCAAAGAACTGAGGAAGAGCAAGAATTATGGATTGAGTTTAAAGATAATGGGAACCAGAAAGCAAAAGAGCAACTAATCCTTCGGTTTATACCGTTAGTAAAATATGTTGCTAATCGAGTTGTAATTAATCTACCGGATACTTTTGAATTCGGAGATCTTGAGAATTATGGAGTCATTGGATTAATTGATGCTATTGAAAGATTTGACTATCGTCGACAAGTTAAGTTTTCAACCTATGCTATTGCTCGAATTCGGGGGAGTATTATTGATCAAGTTAGAAGGTTAGATTGGGTTCCTACTTCAGTTCGGCGTAAAGCCAAGAAGGTGGCTAGAATTCATTCCGAATTAGCTAATGAACTAAAGAGAATGCCTACTGATGAGGAGATAAGGAAGAGGTTAAATTTAGATGTAGAAGAGTATAATAAATTAATGAAAGAAGTGAATATTCCCCAGGAAACATCCCTAGATAGTTTTATTACTAGTAACCAAACTGAAGGGATCACTTTAATTGAAGTTATAGCAGATGAAGAGACCGCTAATCCAGAAAAAAGCTTGACCTATGAAGAAATAAAAGAAGTTTTAGGTGCAGCAATCGATAAATTAAAAGATAAGGAACGAATAGTAGTAACTCTATACTACTATGAAGGTTTAAATTTAACAGAAATCGGTGAAGTTTTAGACTTGACGACGGCAAGGGTGTCACAGTTACATACTAAAGCGATTTATCGGTTAAGAGGATATTTAAGTAGAAAGAAAGAAACGTTAATTTAACAGTGTGGATGAGATTAGTAAACTTTTTTAGGGGGGTGATAGAAGTAGTGAGGATTGAAGCCAAAGATCGAGATGAGGCTATAGAGAAGGCGTTAAAAAAGTTGCAAGGTGACGGGCAAGAAGGTTTGGTCGAAGATGATTTAGTAGTAGAGTTGGTTGAAGAGAATAGTGGTTTTCTTGGGATTGGGAAGAAGAAAATATTTGAGATTGATGTGCTTGAAAAGGAAAATAGAAGTGAAGATGGAAGTGAAGATGATGGTGAAGAGGAAGAGATAGAATCAGAAGATGGCAAATTAACTTTTAAGGTGGATGAAGAGGGAATCTTTATTCAAGTTAAACTACCAGTAGGGGATGGAAGTCGGGTTGTTTTAAGAGATATAGAAGAATTATTAGAAGCTAAAGAGATTGAAGATGTAGATTATGATAAAGTTAGTGAGATATTGGCAGAAGGAATTGAAAAGACTGTTAAGGTCGCTCCTCGGAAGCAAGAATTAGATAAAGATGCTGAAATTATAGTAGAAATTAGTAATGACCAGATGGCCGCTCATTTATCAGTAATTACTCCCCTAGGAGGAGAAGAAGCTACTTTAGATAGAGTAGAAACTGTACTAGAAGAAACGGGAATTGAATATGGCCTTAGAGAAGAAAGGTTAAATGAACTTTTTAATGAAGATGGTGTTATAGATAAGGAAATAGAGGAAGTATTAATTGCTGAAGGGACTGAGCCTATAGCAGGAGAAGATGCAGAGATTGATTTTAAATTTGATTTAGAAAGTCAAGAACGAAAGGTTCAGCAATTAGAAGATGGTTCGGTTGATTATCGCAACTTAGGACGGATTAATAATGTAGAAGCTGGAAGTGTATTAGCAACTAAGAGCCCTCCTAAACCTGGAACACCAGGCATGAATGTAAGGGGAGAAGAGGTAGAACCTGAAGCTCCAACTGATCTTAAGATTCCAGGGGGAAAGAATACTACTTTAAGTGAAGATGGTCTTACTTTACGCTCTGATATTGAAGGTCAAGTCTTTTATAAAGGAGATAAAATAGAGGTTATCGAGGTTCATACTGTTAATGGTGACCTAGATCTATCTACAGGAAATGTTAAATTTGTAGGAACAGTCATTGTTAAAGGTGATATTAAGGATAGTATGAAAGTTAAGGCAAAACATGATATTCATGTACAAGGTAGTGTGCATGCAGCCCAATTAGAAGCTGGTGGTGAAGTTACTATTAAAAACGGTTTCATAGGTAAGAATAAAGGTAAGATTGAAGCAGATGGAGATGTTAAGGCTAAATTTATAGAGAATGGAAAAGTAGTTACTGAACAGAATTTAATAGTTAGTGAGGCAATTATGCATAGTGACATTGATGCTGCTGAAGCGATTAAAGTAGTGAACAAAGGATTAATAGTAGGTGGCATGGTCAGAGCAGGAAGGGAGATAGATGCTAAAGTAGTTGGTTCTAATTTAGCTACTAAGACTAAGCTGTTTGTTGGTGTAACTCCAGCTTTGCGCGACCAATATCATGAGTTGACGGAGGAATTGGATAATTACCAAGTAGAACTAGATGAGGCTTTAAAGTCAATTAATTATATTAAAAAGCGCCAGGAAGAGAATGGTGGTCAACTATCGGAGAAAGAACGTGAATTATTAAGTCAGAAGACGAGAATTAGATTTCAGTTGTCGAAGAATATAGAAGATCTAAAGAAGGAAAAGAAGAGGTTAGATAAGCGATTAGAAGAAGGAAGGCATGGGCGAGTAAAAGTACAAGATAAGCTTTATTCAGGGGTAGAAATTACTATTGGTACCGAAGTCAAAAAGATTGGCAAGCAAATTTCTAATGTACAGTACTATGTAGAAGATGGTGAGATTAAAAGAGGATCTTATGCTTAAGTAGGTGGTGTTGTATATGGTAAAGTCAATTAATCCTCATACGCAAATTCCTCGCTCTTTAAAAGCTAGTAAGATACAGCAAATCAAACAACAACAACCACAGGCTCAACAGCAGGAATTAGTTAATCAAATGGCGAAGAATAATGAGCAGAAACAGACTAAAGTTAATGAGTCAGAAGAGACTAGTCAAGAGAAGATAAGAGATGAAGGAGACGAAAGTAAAGGGCAGCAGAAAAAAAGAGATTCAAAAGAGGATCAAGAAGGAACTGAAGATAGAAAGAAGAGCAGAAGAGGAAAGTATATTGATATCAAAGTATAGTTTAGATTAATTTGAGGTGAAAATGTTGGAAGTATTAATCTTTATATTAGGTATTAGCTTTATCTTAGTCTCTCTTTTTTTAACCTATCACCAAGATAAGTTAATTAATGATGAAATACTAACTGACTATATTCAACTTAATAAAGAGTTAAAAAAGAGGGAACAAAAGTTAGAAGAATTGATAAAAGATTTAGATAATAGGTTCGATAATACTTTAGATAAAATAGAGAGTAAAGAGTTAGAATTGAAAAGTTCGCTACAAGAGAAGAGAGCAAATGGAGATAGAGATGAAAAATTTACTGATACTTTAGAATCAAAAATGAATATGCAGTCTAAGCCAAAAAGTCCAGCACAAAGATTAAAAGAATTAAAAGCAGCACAAGATAATGAGCAACCAAAAGAGGAGAATGCTATTAATTCGTCTAATGAACAATATCAACAGATTGCTAAATTGTTTAAAGAAGGATTTGATTTAGCTCAAATTGCCCAAAGATTAGATTTAGGTCAACGAGAAGTTGAGTTAATTTGGAAGCTTAATAATCGAGGTGAAGGTTAATTGTTACAAAGAGTTATCTTAATGCGTAGAGCACTATTAATGGTTGGAATTATTTTAGTCTTGCTTTCATTAGGATTATTTTTAAAAGACAATCCGGATGCTGAATCTAATAAAGATTTATTAGCTAATAATAGATCAGTAATTATCAGAGAAGCTAGGAAGTTAGGAATGGAATTCCCTAATCAGCTTAGCAAAGATGAAGTAAAAAAACAGTTAGAACGATTAGATATAAAAATTGAACAAAATCCTTCTAGTTTAAGATCCGATTTAGAAGAAAAGGAACAGGAAGGTTTTATTACTTTAAAGATTGAGAAAGGAGCAACGGCTAATCAAGTTGCTAGTAAATTACAACAGATAAATCTTATTAAGGATAAAGCGGCATTATTAAAGTTATTTGATAGTCTGAATGTTACTAATAAAATTTTAGCTGGGGAGTACAGATTTAAAAGAAATGATTCTTTAGAGAATATATTATTAACTATAATCGACAGTTAGTCATTGCAAAGAGTTGGCTAATTGTCGATTATTATTTTTTCTAAAATGGTATTGATATTATCTCTTCTTTGTGTTATACTACCTAATGGTGTATGTTAATAATGCACCAAATCACACACACTTTCTGATTTCTATTAGGGTGCCTAGTTATATAAATTAGGTTTAATAGGAAAGTGACGAAAGTGGAGGATTAAAACCGGAGAGGAGGTGTTGTTAATGTCTGTTGTAACGATGAAACAGATGTTAGAATCAGGAGTTCATTTCGGTCATCAAACTAAGCGTTGGAATCCAAAAATGAAGCCTTATCTTTTTACAGAGAGAAATGGTATCTACATTATTGATTTGCAGCAAACAGTTAAGTTAGTTGAAGTTGCGTATAACTTTGTACGTGATCTTGCAAGTGAAGGAAAAGAAATCTTATTTGTAGGTACTAAAAAACAGGCAAAAGAGACTATTAAGCGTGAAGCTGAAAGATGCGGTATGCCTTATGTAAGCGAAAGATGGTTAGGTGGTATGTTAACTAACTATCAAACTATTCGTAAGCGTATTGATCGCTTAAATGAGTTAGAGCAAATGGAAGAAGATGGATTGTTTGAGGTTCTACCTAAGAAAGAAGTGATGGAGTTAGAAAAGGAACGTGATAAATTACTTAGATTTTTAGGTGGAATTAGAGATATGAATGGACTGCCAGATGCTATTTATGTGGTCGACCCTCGGAAAGAGGAGATTGCTGTAGCAGAAGCTAAAAAATTAGGAATTCCAATTGTAGCTATTGTAGATTCAAATTGTGATCCTGATTTGATAGATTATATAATTCCAGGGAACGATGATGCAATTAGAGCTGTTAAATTATTAACTGGAGCTATGGCTGATGCTGTTTTAGAAGGGAATCAAGGCGTACAAGAAGAGCTTGAGCAAACTGAAGCAGTAGAAGCTAATGACGAAGAAGCAGATGTAGAAAATCAATAATTGAATCTAACATAAATAAGGGTGTTATATGAGGGGGAACCCTTATAACGCCCTTTTCTTAAGCCTAATTTTAAAGGAGGGTATAAAGTGGGAATTTCAGCAGCAGATGTTAAGGAATTGAGAGAGAAGACGAACGCTGGAATTTTAGACTGTAAGAAAGCATTGACTGAAACTGACGGTGATATGGATGCAGCTGTTAAGTACTTAAGAGAAAAAGGAATTGCTGATGCAGAGAAGAAGGCAGGACGTACAGCAGCCGAAGGTTTAGTTGATTCTTATATACATATGGGCGGTAAGATTGGAGTATTATTAGAAGTAAATTGTGAAACAGACTTTGTTGCTAAGAACGAAGCATTCAAAGAATTAGTTAATAATATTGCAATGCATATTGCCGCTGCTAATCCAGCTTATTTATCTAGAGAAGATGTTTCAGAAGATGTTATTGCTAAAGAAAAAGAGGTGCTTAAGACACAAGCACTTAATGATGGTAAGCCGGAACATATTGTAGAACAGATAGTGGAGGGTAGATTGAATAAGTTCTATTCTCAAAATTGTCTATTAGAGCAGCCTTATATTCGTGATGATGAGAAGACGGTTCAAGAATTAATTACAGAAAAGATTGCAGAGCTAGGTGAAAATATTAATATTAGAAGGTTTACTCGTTACGAGTTAGGTGAAGGTATTGAAGTTGAAGAAGAAGACTTTGCTGCCGAGGTAATGAATGAAGTTGAAAAGTAAAGAGTAAATTTAATAAAGAGAACACATTAATGTGTTCTCTTTTTAAATAAAATTATACTACAAAAAAAGGGATTTCATTATGCATATAGAAATGTAATGAAAGACTGGGGGTTTTTTGATGGCCAAAGCGAAATTTTCGCGAGTTATTATTAAATTAAGTGGTGAAGCATTAAGTGGTAATCAAGAATATGGAATTGATCCACAGTTTATTAATTCAATTGCTCAAGAAATTAAAGAGGTATTAAAGACAGGAGTAGAGATCGCAATAGTAGTTGGTGGCGGAAATATCTTTCGTGGTGTAGCCGGTAGTGCCAAAGGAATGGACCGCGGTACTGCTGATTATATGGGTATGTTAGCTACAGTAATCAACTCTTTAGCTTTACAGGACGCATTAGAAAAATTAAAGATAGAAACTCGGGTGCAGACTGCTATTAGCATGCGACAAGTAGCTGAACCTTATATTCGACGTCGAGCTATGCGCCACCTAGAGAAAGGAAGAGTAGTTATTTTTGCAGCTGGAACAGGAAATCCTTTCTTTTCTACCGATACAACAGCGGCCTTAAGAGCAGCAGAAATTGGAGCTGATGCCATCTTGATGGCTAAAAGTGTTGATGGGGTTTATGATTCTGATCCAGATGAGAATCCAGATGCTATTAAGTTTAAAGAACTAGATTATATTGATGTAATCAATCGTGGTTTAGGAGTAATGGATTCAACTGCTGTTTCTTTATGTATGGATAATAAAATACCAATAGTAGTCTTTGGATTAAAAGAGATGGAAAATATAAAGCGTGTAGTCTTAGGTGAAGAGATTGGAACATTCGTTAGATAAGATAAAAGTTATTAGCGAGGGAGGATTAAAATGATTAATCAGGTTTTAAAGAAGACTCAAAATCAGATGGATGAAGTAATTCAAAAAACTAAAGATAGTTTTGCTCAGATTAGAACTGGGCGGGCTAAACCGTCTTTAGTAGAAGGAATTACTGTTAATTATTATGGTACACCAACCCCAATTAATCAGATGGCTAAGGTTTCTGCTCCTGAGCCTAGGCAGTTACTGATTCAACCTTGGGATACTAATGGTTTAGAGGAGATAGAAAAAGCAATTTTAAAATCAGATTTAGGTCTAAATCCTAATAATGATGGTGAAGTTATTAGAATCAATATTCCTCAGTTGACTGAAGAAAGAAGAAAAGAATTCGTACAGTTAGCAAAAGAAAAAGCAGAAGATAAAAGAATAGCTATTCGCAACTTAAGACGGGAAGCTAATGATGAATTAGAAAAGTTAGAAAGCAATGGAGAAATTTCAGAAGATAATTATCATCGCGGATTAGAAAACATACAAGAATTGACTGATGAATATATTAAAAAGATTGATGATTTATTAGCAAAAAAGGAAGATGAAATTTTAGAAATTTAATTAGTTTTATAGAGATTAACTACTGTATTATGAAATGATTTAAGTAATCTACATACTAAAAGTTATAGTTAGAACTCCACCTAGCAATAAGTAAGATGATTAAATAATGAATCTAGATGGGTAACAGGCTAGTGATTTTATTTAGTAGTTGCTGATAAAGATTATAAGAAAGGGGGTGGGGTCTAGAATGGCTTTTAGTATTACTGATGAATGCAGTGCGTGTGGTATCTGTGCTGATGAATGTCCAGTAGAGGCTATTGCAGAAGGCGATGATATCTTTAGTATAGATGCAGATGAATGTACTGATTGTGGTGTTTGTGCTGAAGAGTGTCCATTAGAAGCTATTGTTGAAGAATAGACTTAAGTTTATCATAACCCCCTCTAAAGATAGAGGGGGTTATGTTGTCAGTAATAGGAGGTAAGAGGATGCACTCATGGTTTGATAAGTTAAATCAACAAGAACAGGATTTAGAAAGATTACGGGAAGAAGTTTTGGCAGGGAATTTACCAAAGCATATTGCAGTTATTATGGATGGAAATGGCAGGTGGGCAAATGAAAAAGGATTACCACGGACAGTTGGCCATAAAAAAGGAGTAAAAAAATTAAAAGAAGTAATTATGTTAATAAATAAATTAGGTATAGAATATTTAACGGTTTTTGCTTTTTCCACAGAGAATTGGAAGAGACCTAAAAAAGAGGTCAAATTTTTAATGAAACTTTTTAATCAAGCTTTTAATAATGAACTCGATGAATTACATAGTAATGGAGTAAAAGTAAGGGTATTAGGTAGAAGAGAAGGACTACCACCTAATATTAAAGATAAAGTTAGAGAAATTACTGAATTAACCAAAGATAATCAAGGCTTAAATTTAAATATTGCTTTAAACTATGGAGGGCGAGCAGAAATTATTGATGCTGTAAAGAGCTTAGCCTCTGAAGTGAGTGATGGAGAGATAGAATTAACAGAAATAACAGAGGAGAGATTAAATAATAAATTATATACTGAGGGAATGCCTGACCCTGAATTACTAATTAGGTCTAGTGGTGAATTGCGTATTAGTAATTTTTTACTATGGCAGTTAGCTTATACAGAATTCTATTTTACTGATACATTTTGGCCAGAATTTGATGAAAAAGAATTGTTGCTCGCAATAGCAGAATATCAGGAGAGAGAGAGAAGGTTTGGAGGATTAGATGATTAAATCAGATTAGAAAAGAGATAGTAGGTGATATACTTTGTTAAGCAAGAGAGTTATTAGTGCCATAATTGGAATTCCATTACTTATTCTCGTTTTATATCAAGGTGGAATATTACTTTTATTAGCAGTTATGCTATTAGCAGGTCTAGGGTTAAATGAGTTTTATGATTTAGTAAAGGCTAAAGGGGTAACGCCTAATAAGGTTTTGGGGATATTTAGTGGTCTACTTTTGTTGCTCTTTACATATTTAAATAGTAAGCAAGTAATTTTAGATTTTACTCCTTATTTGGGTATAGTTAGTATTTTGATTCTTGGATTAATAATTAATTTATTTATAAATAAGGGTAGAAAATCTTCATCTATTTTAAGTATAGCAACAACTATATTAGGAGTAATATATGTTTCTGGTTTGCTTCTGTATTTAATTTTAATTTATCATTTTAATTGGAATGGTTTAGCAGTAGGTAGGCGTTTAATCTGGTTACCGATTTTATCTACGTGGGCGACTGATACTTTTGCCTACTTTACAGGGATTAATTTTGGTCGCAATAAATTAGCACCTAAGATTAGTCCTAATAAGACTATAGAAGGTGCTTTAGGAGGAATGGTTGGAAGTATATTAGTAGTACTAGTTTATGGAATTTGGGTTCCTTTTGGTTTGGGGAATCGAATTATTTTGGGGATATTACTTGCTGTATCAGCACAGGTTGGCGACTTGGTAGAATCGTCTTTTAAAAGGGATGCTCAGATTAAAGATTCAGGCAATATAATTCCAGGACATGGTGGGGTTTTAGATAGGTTTGATAGTCTTTTATTTGCTTTGCCAATAATGTATTATTATTTGTATTTTTTAGGTTAAAGTATTTGGGGGTTGAAGGCTAGTGAAGCCAATTTATAAAGTAAGCTTAGGAATCATATTTGCTGTTTTATTGAGTGTCTTATTCTTCAAATATGTTTTAATCTATTTATTGCCATTTGTTATTGGGTTTATAATTGCTTCTTTAATTGAACCAATTATTAAGTTGTTAGAAGATAAGACTAATTTAAGTAGAGGGTTTGCTGTTACAATCTGTTTAGGAGTCATATTAATAATTATTATTTTAATTATCACTCTCTTCTTATCGAGATTATTTATTGAATTAGATAAGTTAGCTAATAATTTTCCTGATTTTAAAACTTTAGGTAATCAAGTTGAATGGATTGTAAAACAGAATCAGAATTTAAGTAGAATATTGAATGAATTAAAATTACCTAAAGCAGCTAAGGAAGCAATTACTACAAATCTACAGAATATATATCAACAGCTAAGAAATATGATTAAATTAGGTATTACTTCGTTTTTGAACTTAATTAAAAGTTTACCTAAGTTAATAACAATATTATTTATTAGTTTAATATCTACATTCTTTATCAGTCGTGATAAAGATTTAATTAGTGATACTATTTTGGATGTAGCCCCTAAACCATGGGGTAAGAAGATTAAAAGATTAGAAAATGAAATTATGGATGCTGCTATAGGTTTTATAAGAGCAGAGTTAATTTTAATTTCAATTACTACTTCACTTTCAATTGGAGGATTATTAATTTTAGGTAGTAATTATGCGATTATTTTAGGACTTTTAGCTGGAGTTTTGGACTTAGTTCCAGTAATCGGGCCAAGTCTAGTATTTATTCCTTGGGCCCTTTATGCTATATTTATAGGAAATTCTAATTTCGGAATTGCTTTATTAATTCTTTATTCTTTAATAGTAGTGATTAGACAGTTAACTGAAGCTAAAATTATTGGTGAAAATATTGGTTTACATCCGTTAGCTACGCTAATTTCTATCTATTTAGGAGTACAATTGTTAGGAATAAGTGGATTCTTCATTGGGCCAGCAGTTTTAATTGTTCTTAAAGCAGTAATAAGGGTGGGATTTATATCAATATTAATTGAATAAAAATTGGAGGAGTTGGAATGAAAGCAATTGCTATTTTAGGATCTACTGGTTCTATTGGTACGCAGACGTTAGAGGTGATTAGAAATTTAGAATTAGATTGTGAAATAATAGCTTTAACTGCTAATAGTAATATAGAGAAGTTGGAAGCGCAGGCAAGAGAATTTGAGCCGCAGTTTGCTGTCTTGATGAATGAAGAAGCGGCAAAAGAGTTAGAATATAAATTGTCTGATTTAAAGACTGAGGTATTAGTAGGGCAAGAGGGATTAGTTGAAGTATCAACTTATCAGAAGGTGGATTTAGTTATTAATTCTGTAGTGGGAGCCGCTGGTTTAGTCCCTACTTTAGAAGCGATAAAAGCCAAGAAAAATATTGGATTAGCTAATAAAGAAACATTAGTAACTGCTGGTGAACTGGTTATGTCGGCTGCTGAAGAATATGGGGTGCAGCTTTTACCGATTGATAGTGAACATAATGCCATCTTTCAAGCTTTGAAGGGAGAGAAAGAAAAAGCGGTTGAAAAGTTAATCTTGACAGCGTCGGGAGGTCCATTTAGAGGGAGTACAGCCCAAAATTTAGCAGAAGTAACAGTAGAAGAGGCATTAAATCATCCAAATTGGGATATGGGTGGAAAGATTACTATTGACTCTGCTACTTTAATGAATAAAGGGCTAGAAGTAATCGAAGCTAAATGGTTATTTGGAGTCGATTTTGATGATATTGAGGTTGTAGTTCATCCTCAAAGCATCATACATTCGTTAGTACAGTTTAGGGATAATTCAATCTTAGCAGAGTTAGGCATACCTGATATGAAGGTTCCAATTCAATATGTATTAACTTATCCTGAACGAGTTGCAAATAACTGGGAGCGGTTAGATTTAGCAGAAGTTGCAACTTTAGATTTTGAAAAACCAGATTATGAATTATTTCCTTGCTTAAATTATGCTTATGAAGCAGGTAAGCGAGGAGGAACTTTACCAGCGGTCTTAAATGCTGCTAATGAGATTGCAGTGGCTAGTTTTTTGGCAGGTGACTTAAAGTTTATAGAGATTCCTAAGTTAATTAAGAGAGTGATGAATGCTCATCAGGTTATCAGTCAACCAGATTTACAGACTATATTAAATGCGGATAAGTGGGCTAGAGCGCAGAGTCAAAAGGAGGTTGAGGCTTTTTGCTAACAGTTATATCCTTTATAATTGTAATTAGTATTTTGGTTTTTGTTCATGAGTTTGGGCATTTTATCGTAGCTAAAAAGACGGGAGTCTTAGTAGAAGAGTTTGCTATTGGTATGGGGCCAAAGATAATTGGGGCTCAAAAAGGAGAGACTTTATATTCGATTCGTTTACTTCCTTTAGGAGGATACTGTAAGATGACCGGTGAATTTCCAGTAGACGAAGAGGAAGATGAGATAGAAGATATTCAAAAGTACCGTAAAGCTTATCAAAATGGAAGATGTCTCTTTCAGAAATCAGTCTGGGAAAGAGCAGCAGTTATCTTTACTGGTCCATTAATGAACTTTATCTTAGCTATTTTGGTCTTTGCATTAAGTTTTTCGGTCTTTGGTGTACCGGTGTCTGGTTCATCTTCAACAGTAATTGGGTCAATAGTTCCACAAAGGCCAGCTGAGCAGGTGGGGCTTAAAGTCAATGATGAAATCACTGCAATAAATAACAATCCAGTGGATAGTTGGCAAGAATTAGCTAATGAAATTAATAAACACCCGGGAGAAGAAATTACAGTAACGGTCGAAAGAAAAGGTGAAATAAAAGAGTTTAAGGTTACTCCGGTAAAAGATCCTGACCGAGATGTAGGTATTATTGGTATTGTACCCAAGTTAATTAGAGAAAAAGTAGGATTATTGGATTCTATAAAATTAGGTTTAATGCAGACTTTTAGAGTTACAGTTGGAATTATAAGTGGCGTCTGGGGAATGATTACTGGACAGATGTCTCCGGAAGTAGCAGGTCCAGTCAAGATTGCACAAATGGTTGGAGATGCAGCTAAGATTAGTGTTTTGAGAGTGATGAATCTAATGGCAATTTTAAGTGTTAATTTAGGGATTTTAAATTTATTACCATTCCCTGCTTTAGATGGAGGTAGATTGGTCTTTTTAGGGGTAGAAGTTGTTCGTGGTAAAGCAATCGACCCAGAAAAAGAAGGTTTTGTTCATTTTATTGGATTAGTAGTCTTATTAGCTTTTATTGCAGTTGTAGTTTATAAAGATATAGTAAGTATCTTTTAATTTTTGAGGTGATATTTATGGCTAAGCAGAAGAAACGAAAGGGAAGTAAGTGGTTAGACCCTAATAAAGAAGGGCAGGGCCATGGACGACGTTCTAATAGGTATTGTAAACGCTGTGGGCAGACAGTACAAGAGGTAAGAATATTGAAGCATGAAAATATTTGTGAGGATTGTGTAGAAGAATTAAGAGAGAAGCAAGGTGGCGAATATGCTTGTAAAGGATGCGGTAAAGTAGCTCCGAAACAAGTCCAAGAGAATGATGGTTATTGTAAAGAATGTTGTTGTCGTGCTTGTGGGAAGCCTGATCCAGAATTTGTACAGAAGCATGGTTTTTGTGAAACATGCTTTGAATTAATAGGGACTAATTGTCGGAAATGTGGTAAAGAAGCTCAGGCACAGGTGCAGCGAAATGATGGTTATTGTGATGACTGTGCAGAATAAACTATTAGTTAGTCAAAAGGGGAGGAGGGTTTAATGCTAGAATCTCATGTAACATTAGAGACTTTAATTACTGATAGTGTTGCTAGAAAACACTTGCCGAAAGCGGGTCTGCGCCACGCAGTAGTAACAGCAGAGTATGCCTTTGAACTAGCCCATGAACGGGGGCTATGTCTCGATGTAGCCACAAAGGCTGGCCTTTTACATGACATAGGCCATACTAATTGGGAAAGTCAAGGTGAATGGGATTATGAATCCTATAATTACTATGATATACATACTATTAAAGGGGCTGAAAGGGCTCATGAATTATTGATATTTAAAGAAGAGGATTTGGGGAAAGCTAGAGATATTGCTCTTGCTATTCTCTTTCATAGTGCATCAAGTCCGATTAGTAAGAATATTGCTCTGACTCCGATGCAGCAATTGGTATTTGATGCTGATGATATGGATGAAGCTAAAGATGAAGTAAGGCATAATTTAGAGATAGATTTTGATGAAGCTTTGGAACGAGTACGTAGATTAGATATGTTAATTTATAGACGACTAAAAAACTGTAATCGACAGTGTAAAGACTGTGATGGTAGAGTAGGTGAGTTAAGTAATGGCAAGAAGAGATAGTAAGCAGGTCAGCATGGGTGGCGTTAAGATTGGGGGGGATGCCCCTATCTCTGTTCAATCTATGACTAATACTGATACTAGGGATGTAGAAGCAACAGTAAGGCAGATTCATTCCTTAGAAGAAGTAGGTTGTGAATTAATCAGAATAGCAGTTCCAGATATGGTGGCAGCCAATAAAGTAGATAAGATTAAAGCCAAGATTAATATCCCTTTAATTGCAGACATTCATTTTAACCATAAATTAGCATTAAGAGTATTAGAATTAGGAATCGATGGTTTGCGAATTAATCCCGGAAATATTGGCTCAGAGGAAAAAGTTAGAGAATTAGCTAAGTTGGCTAAAGATAAAGGAGTACCAATTAGGATAGGTGTCAATGCTGGTTCATTAGAAAAAGAGTTATTAGTAAAGTATGGTGCTCCTACAGCAGAAGCAATGGTAGAAAGTGCTTTAAGACATGTAAGGTTACTAGAGGAGTATGAGTTTACGGATATTATAATTTCACTTAAATCTTCTGATGTGTTGATGACTTTAAGAGCTTATCAATTAATGGCTGATAAAGTTGACTATCCATTACATTTAGGAATTACAGAAGCAGGAACAGAATGGGCAGGAACTATTAAATCAGCCGTAGGTTTAGGAAGTATCTTAAGTAGAGGATTAGGAGATACGATTAGAGTCTCTTTAACAGGTGACCCGGTTGAAGAAGTTAAGGTTGGTTATGAGATTCTAAAGTCACTTGGTTTACGTCAAAAAGGACCGCAAATAATTTCTTGTCCTACATGTGGGCGGTGTGAGATTAATTTAATAGATGTGGCCAATGAAGTAGAAAGTAAGATTCGAGATTTAGATACTAATATCAAGGTAGCGATAATGGGTTGTGTAGTTAATGGACCAGGTGAAGCAAGAGAAGCAGATATAGGGATAGCTGGCGGAAAAAAAGAAGGATTGCTTTTTAAAGAGGGTGAAGTAGTTAAGAAAGTTGCTGGTGAGGAGTTAGTGGATACTTTATTAGTTGAGGTTGAGGCTGAGGCTGATGCTAAGGCTAAGGCTGAGGAATAGATTTTAATTGTTTAAACTGACACCGACACCGACACTGACACTGATTATTAAATAGAAATGGTAAAATATTGACAAATACTGTCTTATCTGATAAAGTTGAAATGATAGGTTATAATAATTAGATTAATAGTATTTAACTAGGAATTTAGTTTATAAATTTGATAGTTTTATAGGAGGTTATTGATTTATGAAGATGTCACAGGCTTATATACCAACTTTGAAAGAAACACCGGCGGAAGCGGAGGTAGTTAGTCATCAACTAATGTTAAGAGCAGGGATGATGAGAAAGCTTAGCTCGGGTATTTATACATATTTACCGCTAGGACAAAAGGTAATTCAAAAAGTTGAAGAGATAGTTAGAGAAGAGATGAATAGAGAGGGAGCTCAAGAGTTACTATTACCAGCTTTACAGCCAGCGAAATTGTGGAAGGAATCTGAACGGTGGGAGGATTATGGTCCGGAATTAATGCGTTTAAATGATAGACACAATCGTGATTTCTGTTTAGGACCTACTCACGAAGAGGTTATAACTGATTTAGTTCGTGATGAGGTGCGTTCTTATAAGGATTTACCTTTAAATTTATATCAGATTCAGACTAAGTTTCGAGATGAGATTAGACCTCGTTTTGGTGTTTTAAGAGGTAGAGAGTTTATTATGAAAGATGCTTATAGTTTTGATATAAATGAAGAGGCGTTAGAGGAAAGTTATCAAAAGATGTACGATGCATATAGCCGGATTTTTGCTAGATGTGGTTTAGAATTCAGACCGGTAGCGGCTGATAATGGTGCTATTGGTGGTAGTGAATCACATGAATTTATGGTTTTAGCTGATTCTGGTGAAGATACTGTAGTATTCTGTAATGATTGTGATTATGCTGCCAATTTAGAATTAGCTATATCAGATGTTGAATTTGCTATTGGTGACCAAGAGGTTGCAGAATTAGATAAGGTAGAGACACCAGGAGCAGATACTATTGAAGCCTTAGCTGAATTCTTAGAATGTTCAACGAAGCAGTTGATTAAGACTTTAGCTTATGAAACAGATGAAGGTTATGTATTAGCTTTAGTCAGAGGAGATTATCAATTAAATGAAGTTAAATTAAGAAATGTATTAGGAGTACCAAATTTAGAAATGGCTGATGGTGAAGAATTGTTCTCTGCAACTAGGATTGTAACTGGTTTTGCTGGAGCAATAGATATTCCAAATGATGTAAAGGTGATAGCAGACCCTTCAGTAATGGAGATAGTTAATGGTGTAACAGGTGCTAATGAAGCTGACTATCATTATGTAAATGTCAACCCTCAGCGTGATTTTACAGTCGATGAAGTAGTTGATATTAGAGAGATTAAAGAAAATGAAGCCTGTGTTGAATGTGGAGGAGATTTAACATTAACTAAAGGAATTGAAGTTGGACAGGTCTTTAAGTTAGGAACTAAGTATAGTGAATCAATGGGAGCAACATATTTAGATAATAATGGTAAGGCACAACCAATGGTAATGGGCTGTTATGGTATAGGTATTACTCGTACTGTGGCTGCGGCTATTGAACAGAATCATGATGATTATGGGATTATTTGGCCAGTGGCTATTGCTCCTTATGAGGTTTCTATTTTAGTTTTAGGTGATGGTGAAGTATTAGAGACAGGAGATCAAATTTATAATGATTTACAACAAGAAGGTATAGATGTGCTATTTGATGACCGTAAGGAAAGAGCAGGAGTTAAGTTTAATGATGCAGACCTAATTGGTTCTCCAGTTAGAATCACTATTGGCTCTCGTTCTTTAGCAGAAGGTAATGTAGAATTGAAGGTTAGAAGCACTGGTGAAGAATTAAAAGTTTCAGTAGATGAAGTTGTAGATACTATTAAGGAATTATTATCTAAATTGGGTTAGATTGGGATAGAGTAGCCTTAAATTTGATTTAGGAGGTTGATTAATGGAGATAGCCGCCATTATTCCTGCTTATAATGAAGAGAGAACTATCGCCCAAGTAGTTAATGTAGTAAAAAAACATCATCTTATTGATACAACGATTGTAGTTAGTGATGGGTCAACCGATGAGACTGCTAATGTTGCCCGGGAGCAAGAGGTTAA
Source organism: Candidatus Frackibacter sp. WG13 (assembly GCF_900114655.1). GTDB lineage: Bacteria > Bacillota > Halanaerobiia > Halobacteroidales > Acetohalobiaceae > Frackibacter. The sequence goes on along the minus strand of NZ_FOTT01000001.1, from coordinate 147,755 downwards.
AGTTATTGAATTGGAGGATAATATTGGTAAAGGGGGAGCGATGAAGGTAGGAGTAGATAGTACTAAAGCTGAATTGATCCTCTTTTTAGATGCTGATTTAGTAGGTTTGACCGAGAAACATATTAACAGTTTATTACGACCATTAATTGAAGAAGATGTAGATATGACTATCGGACTCTTTGCCAAAGGAAGAGTAGCAACTGATCTAGCACAAAAGATTGCGCCATTTTTGTCGGGACAACGTGGTGTTAAAAGAAAGATACTACAGGATATCTCTAATTTGGATATGACAAGGTTTGGGGTTGAGGTTGCATTAACACAATATGTAAAAGAAAATGAAGTGCAGATTAAGGAAGTAGTTTTAGAAGATTTAACCCATGTGATGAAAGAAGAAAAGTTAGGTTTTTTAAAAGGATTTAAAGCTAGAATGAAGATGTATTGGGAAGTATTAAAAAATATTCCTAATCGTAAGAAGAATAAGATAGATTAATAGATGTTGTTGCTTGCTTAATCAAGCAACAACATCTATTAATTTTAGGGAGTGTGATCTAAATTTTAAGCCAAATTGAGATATTTTTGAGATTATTATTAGCAACATTATTAGGTGGATTAATTGGTTGGGAGAGAGAGAGTAATTCAAGACCGGCAGGATTTAGAACTAATATACTGGTCTGTGTTGGCGCAGCATTAATAATGGTGGTGTCGATTGGGTTATATCATCTTTTTCAATCCTCTAGGGCAGCGGACCCCTCGCGAATTGCTGCTCAAGTAGTAAGTGGAATAGGTTTTTTAGGAGCAGGAACGATTATTAGAGAGGGTTTTTCAGTTAAAGGGTTGACTACTGCTGCTAGCTTATGGGCTGTAGCGGGAGTTGGACTAGCAGTAGGAGCAGGTTTTTACTTTAGTGCAATCAGTGGAACTGTTTTGATCTTCTTAACTTTGAGTATTCTAAATACTATTGAGCATAATATTGCTCAAAAAAGTGGCTTGCGAAATTTAAGAGTTAAAGTCTTTGACCAACCAGGAGAAGTAGGTAAGATAGGTTCGGTTTTAGGTGACTATAATGTTCATATTGTTGATGTAAGTATCGATCATATTCGGAATGAACCAAATATTTATGTTAATTTACAAGTGAGAGTTCCAGATGACCTTAACCAAAATCAAGTAATTCAGCATTTAGCTCAAACTACCGGAGTTATTCAGGTAGAATGGAAAGAGGGCGGAAGCTAAAGGAGTGTTCGAATGAGTCGGATATATATTAAGCCAGCTAAAGAGAGTAAGATTTTAAGGGAAGTAATTACTGAATTAGTTAACCAATTTGATGAAGAGGTACTTACACAAATTAAGTTTAAAAAAGTAGTATTACAGCTACAAGATGAAAGATTAGAAATCTATGGTAAAGCGGCTAAATATTTAAGAAAGAAAGGTTTAGAAGAGGTACTAGTTAAACTAATTAAAGCTAGAGTTAATGGTTTAAAGTCGATAGAATGTCGATTTAATTACTTTGAGGCTAATAGAACTTTAAGAGAAAGATTAGAAGATTATTGGGAAGAGTTAGTGCAGGAAGTCAAAAGTAATTTTTCAATGACTAACGGCTGGTTATTAAATGCTAAATGGCAAATTATTGATAAACAAAAATTAATGATTGAAATTAAGAATAAATTAGGAATTGAGAAGTTGCGGAATAAGAAATGTGATCAATTAATTTCTGAATTAATAGCAGATGAATTAGGTTCTAAATTGCAAGTTGAATTTGAGTTAGGCGATTTTAGTGCAGAAACAGAAAGATTAGCTAAAGAACGTCAAAAAGAGAATGATGATTATATTAAGAGTCTAATGGCTGCGGTTGATTCACAGGCACCAGGTGGTTCTAAGAAGAATAAAGCGTCAAAATCGAAGATTGTTATGGGTAAGAAGATTAAGAGTGATAGCACAATTATTAAAGAAATACAGAATGAAGAAAGAAGTGTTACATTAAAAGGGCAAGTTATAGATTTAGAAGTTAGAGAATTGAGGAGCGGTAGAAATTTAGTCATTTTTGCTTTAACTGATACTACCGATTCAATTACTGCCAAAGTATTTGAAGAAAAAGACGGTAAAGTAGCAGCAGAAGTCTCTAAAGGAGACTGGCTCATAATTAGGGGAAGGGCTCAAATTGATAAATATACCCAGGAGTTAACAGTAATGCCTCGAGATATAAATAGATTTAAACCAGAGGTTAAGACTGATGATGCACAAAAGAAGAGGATTGAATTACATCTTCATACGAAGATGAGTGCGATGGATTCGGTAGTTGATGTAGGTGAAGTGATTAATCGAGCTGATGAATGGGGACATTCTGCCATTGCCATCACAGACCACGGTGTTGTGCAGGCTTTTCCTGAGGCTTATAATGCTTCCCAAGGTAAAGATATTAAGGTAATTTATGGTTTGGAGGCCTACTTGGTGGATGATGGTGAGCCAATTATCTTAAATCCAATTGATAAATCAATAATGGATGAGACATTTGTTGTCTTTGATTTAGAAACAACTGGCTTTAATCCTCATAATAATGAAATTATAGAGATTGGGGCTGTTAAATTAAAAGAGGGAGAAGTAGTTGAGTCTTACCAGACATTTATCAATCCGAGACGAGAGATTCCAGATAAAATTACTGAATTAACTGGAATCACTAATGATATGGTAGTTGACGCACCGAAATTGGAAGAGGTAATAGATGACTTTTTAGAATTTATTGGGGACCATACGATCGTTGCTCATAATCTTTCGTTCGACCTTAGTTTTATTGAAGATAAATTAAGAAGATTAGATAGATCTAAATTAACTAATCCAGGTTTAGATACTTTAAATTTATCGCGAGCTTTATTGCCAGAAATGAAGAGTCATAAACTCAATAAACTGGCTGATAGATTTAATAAAACATTAGATAACCATCACCGAGCCAGTGATGATGCTCAAGTCACAGGAGAAATCTTATTAGAATTAATAGCATTAATGGAAGAAGAGGAGATCACTAACTTAATAAAGATTAATCAATTAGTAAGTGAAATTGATCATAAGCGAATCTATCCTCATCACACAACTATCTTAGTTAAGAATCAAAAAGGGCTTAAGAACCTTTATAAATTAGTTTCTAAGTCTCATATAGATACTTTTTATAAAAAACCACGAATTCTTAAGAGTGATTTGTTGGAGAAGAGGAAAGGGTTAATTATTGGTTCAGCTTGTGAGGCAGGACAGCTATATAAAGCTGTATTAAATGGAAAACCGGATAATGAACTTGAAAAATTAGCTAAATTTTATGATTATTTAGAGCTACAGCCGGTAGGTAATAATAAGTTCTTATTAGAAAAAGGAGAGGTCGATTCTTTAGAAGACTTAGAAGAGATTAATCAGAAGATCTATCAACTAGGAAAGAAATTAGGTAAACCTGTGGTTGCTGCTGGAGATGTTCACTTCTTAGATCCAAAGGATAGTATTTATCGACAGATATTGATGGAAGGTCAAGGTTTTGATGATGCAGCAGACCAAGCACCCTTATACTTTAGAACGACAGATGAAATGTTAGATGAGTTTTCATATTTTGATGAAGAAGTGGCTAAAGAATTAGTAATCGATAATCCTAAAAAGATAGCGAATATGACTGAAGAAATCGAAATAATTCCTGATCAACTATTTACACCAACGATTGAGGGAGCCGATGAAGAGGTTAGAAATATGGCTTATGAAAAGGCCAAATTATGGTATGGAGATCCTTTGCCTGAACTTGTGGAAAAGAGATTAGAGCGAGAGCTTAATTCTATTATTGGGAACGGTTATGCAGTTATCTATTTGACCTCGCAGAAATTAGTTAAGAAATCATTAGATGATGGTTATTTGGTCGGCTCTCGAGGGTCAGTAGGTTCTTCATTTGCGGCGACAATGACAGATATCACCGAGGTTAATCCGTTACCACCTCATTATAGATGTCCCGAGTGCAAACACTCTGAATTTATTACGGATGGTTCTATTGGCGTAGGGGTTGACCTTGAAGATAAGGACTGCCCGGAATGTGGTGTTAAGCTTATCAAAGATGGATATGATATTCCGTTTGAGGTCTTTTTAGGTTTTGAAGGAGATAAGGTGCCTGATATTGATCTTAACTTTTCTGGTGAATATCAGCCAGAAGTGCATAAGTACACTGAGACATTGTTTGGCAAAGATTATGTCTATAGAGCTGGAACTATATCTACTATTGCTAACCGAACAGCTTATGGTTTTGTTAAAGGTTATGCTGATGATAACGGCTTGATTCTAAGAAAGGCCGAAACTACTCGTTTAGTTTCTGGTTGTACAGGAGTAAGAAGAACTACCGGACAGCATCCTGGTGGGCAGATAGTTGTACCACAAGACAAGGAAATTTATGACTTTACTCCGGTACAAAAACCGGCCAATGATATGAGCACAGATACTTTGACAACTCATTTTGATTTCCACTCTATTCATGATAATCTCTTAAAGTTAGATATTCTTGGTCATGATGATCCAACCAGTATTAGAATGTTACAGGATATTACCGGAATTGATCCCCAAGATATTCCTTTGGATGATCCGGATACTATGGCGATCTTTTCAGGTTTAGAGTCATTAGGAGTTACGGAAGATGATATCGGAACTACAGTTGGAACTCTAGGAATTCCTGAGTTTGGGACTAGTTTTGTGCGGCAGATGCTAGAGGATACAAGACCTACTACTTTTGCTGAATTAGTAAGAATTAGTGGTCTTTCTCATGGTACTGACGTATGGTTAAATAATGCTCAAGATTTAATTAAAGAAGGTACTGCTGAATTAGCAGAAGTAATCTCCGTTAGAGATGACATCATGAACTATTTAATCCAGAAAGGGGTAGAACCTAATCAAGCTTTCTGGATTATGGAACATGTTCGTAAAGGGAAAGGTTTAACTGAAGAAGAGGAAGCGGCAATGATAGAGCAAGATGTACCACAATGGTATATTAAGTCCTGTAAAACGATTAAATATATGTTCCCTAAAGCTCACGCTGTTGCTTATGTTATGATGGCTTTTAGAATTGCTTACTTTAAAGTGCATCATCCAGAAGCCTTTTATAATACTTACTTTACGATTAAGGCTGATGATTTTGATGCACAGATAGTAATCCAAGGAGAAGAATTTATCAAAAAGAAGATTACAGAGATTAGAAGTAAAGGTAATGATGCTACCCAAAAGGATAAGAATACATTAACGGTATTAGAGATAGTAATTGAAGCGATGCAAAGGGGTATTGAATTTACTAATGTCCATCTTTATGATTCTAAAATAAATGAGTTTAAAATTACTGATGAAGGATTACGACCTCCGCTAATTACTTTACAAGGTTTAGGGTCTAGTGCAGCAGAAAGTATTATTCAAGCTAGGAATGAAGAAAAGTTTACTTCTATTGAAGATTTAAGTAATCGGGCTAGTGTTAGCAAGACAGTTATTGAAGTAATGAAAGAGCATGGCTGTTTAGAGGGTCTACCAGAAACTAATCAATTGTCATTATTTGGTTAATTTGCATTTTGACTTGCAAAGATTTATAGAATATGCTAAAATGTTATGTGGACATAATGTATATATTTTCAGTAGTTTAGGGTAAGAGTGGGAGGTAGGTCAACCCACTCTTTCCTTGTTATATAAGAATTATACCTTGTACATATCATTGATAATATGCTTGTTAGAGCCAGTAGACGTATACCAGAATAATGTAAAGGGTTTAGGAAAGAATAAATAGCAAAGGAGGGAGTAGTCAAATGGGAAGGAAGATGGAAAATTACGTTTTTGATTTGGCTAAGCCAGTTGTTGAAGAGTATAATTTAGAATTAGTAGCTGTTGAATACCAAAAAGAAGGACAAAATTGGGTTTTAAGAGTATTTATTGATGATGAAGATGGGATTACTTTAGACCATTGCCAGGATGTAAGTAAAGAGTTGAGTGCCCAATTAGATATTGAAGATCCAATTAATGAGTCATACATATTAGAGGTTTCATCCCCAGGGTTAGACCGCCCATTACGAAAGGATGAAGATTTTGATAGATTTGCTGGACATTTGGTTGATGTTTCTACATATGCTCCAATTAATGGTGAACGAGACTTTACTGGTGAATTATTAGGTTTAGATGATAGTATGGTTAAGTTAAAGATGGATGATGGCAGTGATATTATTGAAATTCCTAAGGCTAAGATTGCAAAAGCTAATTTAGCTTTGGAATTTTAGGGCTTTATTAAGGGAGGCGTTAGCATGAACGTAGAATTAATTCGAGCACTAGAGGATATTGAGAAAGATAAGGGGATTCCAAAAGAAAGGCTGTTACAAGCGATTAGAGCAGCGCTTGAATCAGCTTATAAGAAGAATTTTGGTTCAAAACAGAATGTTGAAATCGAGATTGAAGAAAATACTGGGGAAGTAAATGTTTACTCCAATAAGCAAGTCGTAGAGGAGGTAACTGATCCTAATTTAGAAATCTCTTTAACTGAAGCACAGAAGATTAATCCTGATTATGAATTAGAAGACGTAGTTGGAATAGAGGTAACACCAAGTAATTTTGGTCGTATTGCTGCTCAGACTGCAAAACAGGTAGTTATTCAGCGAATTCGTGAAGCAGAACGAGAGATTGTTTATGAAGAGTTTGCTAATCTAGAAGGTGATATTCTGACTGGTATCATACAGAGACACCATAATAGTAATGTGATTGTTGATTTAGGAAGGACTGAGGCACTCTTAATTCCACCGGAACAGATTCCTAATGAAACTTATGAGTCAAACGAAAGAATTAAGATTTATATTGTAGAAGTAGAGCAGGGTAATAAAGGACCAAAGATTTTAGTATCACGAACTCACCCTGGGCTTTTAAAGCGATTATTTGAATTAGAAGTGCCAGAAATTCATGATGGGATTGTAGAGATTAAAGGGGTAGCTAGAGAAGCAGGTTTTAGATCTAAAATCGCTGTTTACTCTAATGACCCAGAGGTTGATGCTATTGGGGCTTGTGTAGGTCCTAACGGAATGCGAGTGCAGGCTGTAGTTGAGGAACTAAATGGTGAAAAGATAGATATTATTGAGTGGAATGAAGAACCTAAAGAATTGATTGCTAATGCGTTAAGTCCGGCTGAGGTAATTGGAGTTGCTACTGATGAAGAGGAACAAGTAGCACAAGTAGTTGTACCTGATTATCAATTATCATTAGCAATTGGTAAAGAAGGTCAAAATGCTAGATTAGCTGCGAAGTTAACTGGTTGGAAGATCGATATTAAGAGTGAGTCACAGGTTGGTGAAGAATCACTAGAGGAATTAAAGAAGGATGAGCAGATTGAGGATGAAGTTGAAGGATTTGATTTTACTGAAATCGATTTAAGCGAATACCTTGATTAAGGGGAAGACGCTTTAATATAGATTTTTTGATGTAGATTGTGGTGTGTTTGTCTAAATTAGTTGGAGGTGCGTAAGTTATGGGGAAGATTCGAGTTTATAAGTTAGCCCAAGATTTGGGACTATCTAGCTCAGAAATATTAGATTTATTAAGTGAATTAGGTGTAGATGCGAGTAGTCATATGAGTACAGTAGATGATGAAACAGCTGACTTGCTAACAGAGATGGTCTCTGATGAAAGTCAATCAGAAGCAGCAGCTCAAGAAGGGAATGAAACAGGAGAAATAGATAATAGCGTAGAGCAAGATATAGAAGAAGAGAATATAATTGAAATTGAAGGGACTTTAACGGTTAAAGAGTTAGCCGAAAAATTAGATATAGAGCCTAATTCTTTAATTCAGAATTTAATTGGTTTAGGTATTATGGCTACAATTAATCAAGAACTAGACCAAGATACGATTGAAATTATTCTTGATGATTATGGATACACAGCAAAATTTGGTGTAGAAAGTGAAGAGGAAGAAGAAATTTCTCTTAATGAATTAGTGCAGGATATAGAAGATAAGCCGGAAGATTTACAAGCAAGACCACCAGTAGTTACAGTAATGGGACACGTAGACCATGGAAAGACAACACTTTTAGATGCGATTAGAGAAACAAATGTAACTGAAAGTGAAGCCGGAGGTATTACTCAGCATATTGGTGCTTATCAGGTAGAAATAAGTGGGGATAAGGTTACGTTTTTAGATACTCCGGGCCATGAGGCTTTTACATCTATGCGAGCCAGAGGAGCACAAGCAACTGACATTACAATTTTAATTGTAGCTGCTGATGATGGAATTATGCCGCAAACAGTAGAAGCTATTAATCACGCCCAGGCGGCTGAAGTACCAATTATTGTTGCTATTAATAAGATTGATAAACCTAATGCTCAGCCGGATAGAGTTAAACAAGAGTTGACTGAACATGGATTAGTGCCTGAAGAGTGGGGTGGAAATACTATATGCGTTCCAATCTCTGCGCTTAAGAAACAGAATCTTGATGAATTATTAGAGATGGTAACCTTAGTATCAGAAATGGAAGAGTTAAAAGCTAATCCAGACCGCTTAGCTAACGGAGTAATTGTAGAAGCAGAATTAGATAAAGGCAGAGGTGCAGTAGCTACAGTCTTAGTTCAAAATGGAACTTTAAAAGTAGGAGATCCACTAGTAGCTGGATTGGCTTATGGGCGAGTCAGGGCAATGATTAATGACCAAGGGGCAAGGGTAGAAGAGGCTACACCTGCGACTCCAGTAGAAGTTTTAGGATTTAATTCTGTACCACAAGCTGGTGATCTTTTACAGGTCTTAGAAAATGAAAAAGTAGTTAGAACATTAGCTGAAGACCGTCAGGATATTAAGCGACAGCAAGATTTAGGTAAGAATAAGACAGTTACGTTAGATGATCTCTTTGATCAGATTCAGCAAGGAGAAATCAAGGATTTAAATATCATTGTTAAAGGTGATGTGCAAGGTTCAGTAGAGGCAATCAAAGAAGCTTTATTACAGCTTAGTACTGATGAAGTACAGGTTAATATCGTACATAGCGGTGTTGGTGCGATACGCGAGGCCGATATTATGTTAGCTACAGCATCTAATGCAATTGTAATTGGGTTTAATGTTAGACCGGACAATAATGCACGACATGTAGCAGAGAAGGAACAAGTTGATGTAAGAACTTATCGAGTTATTTATAAAGCTTTAGAGGATATTAGAGCTGCTATGGAAGGGCTATTAGATCCGGATTATAAGGAAGTAATATTAGGAAGAGTAGAAGTTAGAGATACATTTAGTGTACCGAAAGTTGGTACTATTGCTGGTTCTTATGTAACCAATGGTAAAGTAAGTCGTAATGCTAAAGCTAGATTATTAAGAGATGGCGTCGTTATCTTTGAAGGAGATATTGCTTCGTTAAAGCGATTTAAAGATGATGCCAAAGAGGTAGCTGAAGGATATGAATGTGGGATTGGTTTAGAGAACTTTAATGATATTAAAATTGGAGATGTTATTGAAGTTTATGACTATGAAGAAGTGAAACGTACCCTTTAATTTAGAGGAGTTGATTTCTATGGCTAATCACCGTCCCCGAAGAGTAGCAGAACTAATCAAAAAAGAAATTAGTCAAATGTTATTACATGATGAGATTAAAGACCCACGTATTGGTTTTGTAACCATTACTGATGTTGAAGTTTCTGGAGACCTTCGTCATGCTAAAGTATTTGTCAGTGTTTATGATAAGGACCCGAAGGTGAAAGAAGATACGATGGAAGGATTAGAGAATGCCGTTGGCTATGTTCGGCGGGAGTTAGGACAGCGGATTCGTCTTCGTCACACACCGGAGATATTATTTAGGTATGATGATTCTATTAAGAGAGGAACTAGAATCTTCAAAATATTAGAGGATTTAGATCAGGAAAATGAAGAATAAAGGACTTGATTTTTAATGAAAAAGTATCAACATTTAATTAATTTAATAGAGAAGCATGATAATTTTTTGTTAACTGCTCACGTTAATCCAGATGGAGATAGTATTGGTTCTCTCTTAGGATTACAATATCTATTAGAACCCTATGCTCAAAAGATAGATATTCTTTTAGCTGATCCAGTACCACAATATTTAAGATTCTTAAATGGAGCTAACGATATCTATTTAGTTAATGATTTACCAGATGAGATTAAAGCGGAAGATTATGACCTGTATTTCATACTAGATTGTAGTGCTTTAGATAGAATTGGTCAAGTTAAAGATTTCTTTGTTCCAGAAGTAAGGAAGATTAATATTGACCATCATAGTGACAATAGTAATTATGGTGCTTATAATTATGTTGATGCTACGGTTTCAGCTACTGGAGAGTTAATTTATAATTTAGCAGTAGAGTTAGGGAGTAATTTTCAATTTGATTTTGGAATGGCAATTGCTACTGCTATTATTACCGATACTGGTAATTTTAGATATTCTAATACTTCTCCAGAGACACATCGTATTATTGCTGATATGTTAGAGTTAGGGGTGGATACCCAAGAGATAATTAAGAATGTCTATGAGACCGAAAGCTATAGTAGTATGAAACTGAAAGGCAAAGTATTAACTAATCTTGAAGTAACTGCCAATGGACAGGTAGCTTGGACAGTGGTAGATGAACCAATGTTAGCTAAATTAGGAGCTGCTTGGGAGGATACAGAAGGGTTAGTTAATTATCCGCGGAGTCTGAAGGGAGTTGAGGTAGGAGTTCTATTCAAAGGGGTAGAGCCAGAAAAGACTAGAGTTAGTCTTAGGTCAAACAATTATTTTCCGGTCAATGAGTTTGCCCATCAATTTGGGGGTGGAGGTCATCCCCGGGCTGCTGGTTGTACCATTCAAGCTCCATTAGCAGAGGCTAAAGACACTTTGTTAGAAAAGCTACAAATGAAACTTAAGCAGATAAAAGATGATTAATTTGTTCTTTAAAGGGGAGACTAAGATGGAAGTCATTAGAGATGGAAGTATTAAGAATGAAATAGAAGACGTAGTGGTGGCTTTAGGAACTTTTGATGGAGTCCATTACGGCCATCAACAGATCATTAATGAAACAATAACTGATGCAAAGAAATCAAACTGTAAAAGTGCTTTATTTACTTTTGCTCCCCACCCTTTAAGTATTTTAAGTTCTAAAGCGGCTCCAGGTTTAATCACTAATTGGGAACAAAAGAGTAGAATATTAAGCGATTTGGGATTAGATAAAATCTATCTTAAAGAATTTAATTCTGATTTTGCTAAATTAAACTTTCGAACTTTTGTTGAGGATTACTTAGTAAAAGGAGTTAATGCTAAAAAAGTAGTTGTAGGTCAAGACTTTAGATTCGGGTATAAAGGTTTAGGGAATGTCGAACGATTAAAAGAACTAGGTTTAGAATTAGGATTTAAAGTCAAGGTGCTAGGACAAGTAACTGTAGAGGAAGAGATTGTTAGTAGTACTTATATTCGTGGTTTAATTGCAACAGGACAAGTAGAGAAAGTCAAAACTTACTTAACTCGTAATTACTCACTAATTGGGAAAGTCATTAATGGAGACCAGCGTGGTAGAGAGTTAGGCTTTCCTACTGCAAATTTAAAACCGGTAACTGACTATATAACCCCTGCTTCCGGTGTGTATGCAGTTTATGTTCATATAGTAGGTAAGAAGTTAGCTGGAGTAGCTCATCTAGGACCACGGCCAACCTTTGATAACGATGACTTTACAATTGAGGTTCATATTTTAAATTTTAATGATGATCTTTATCAACGGGAGATTGAAGTAGAGTTTATAGAGAGGATAAGGGGAGAATTAAATTTTAATGATCAACAAGGTTTAATTAAACAGATTAAAGATGATATAGCTACAGCTAAGCAGATCTTAATTTAGAAAGCAGTTTACAAGTGAAGTACTTTATGTTAAAATTATATAGGAGTTTGAACCATTGACTAGGGATAACGATTCACCAACGTCGTTCTTGGTTAATGGGGATCATAATTTAAGGAGGTGAAGTTTAATGCTAATTGAAGCAAAGAAAGAGGAAATTATTGAAAAGTTCAGTCGTCATGAAGGCGATACTGGATCTCCAGAGGTACAGGTTGCACTTTTAACAGCTCGTATTGAAGAATTAACTGAGCATTTAAAAGAGCATAATAAAGATCACAGTTCAAGACGTGGTCTATTAAAGATGGTTGGGAGACGTAAGCGATTGCTTAAGTATTTAAGAGAGAATGCTATTGAGAGATACCGAGCTTTAATTGATGAGTTAGGTATTAGAGGTTAATAAATAATTAAGAGCGGGGATTTCCCGCTCTTATTTGTATAAGTATTTTTTGCTATAAATAAAATGTTTAAAAATACATAAAATACTAAGTAAAAAGGAGCGTTGATAAATGAAGAAAGAATGGCAAGTAGAATTCGGTGGTAGGGAATTAACTATCGAAACCGGCAAATTAGCTAAGCAGGCTAATGGTTCTGTTTTAGTTAAGTATGGAGAGACAGTTGTCTTAGTAACTGCTACTATGTCAGACCCTCGGCCAGGAATTAGTTATTTTCCACTAATGATTAACTATGAAGAAAGACTATACGCTGCTGGAAAGATACCAGGTGGTTTTATTAAGCGTGAAGGTAGGCCTAGTGAAATGGCTACTTTGACTTCAAGATTAATCGATAGACCACTGCGACCTTTATTTCCAAAAGGTTTTAGAGACGACGTACAGATTGTAGCTACAGTTTTATCAGTGGATAATGATAATGCACCTGATATAGCTGCTATGATTGGAGCTTCAGCTGCGTTGACTATTTCTGATATTCCGTTTGATGGACCGATTGGTGGGGTTAATATAGGTATGATTGATGGTGAATTCGTAGTTAACCCTACGTTAGAACAGAAAGAGGAAAGCCCACTGGACTTAGTTGTTGCTGGCAATAAAGACGGAGTAATGATGGTTGAAGCTGGTGCTGATGAGGTTAAGGAAGATAAGATGATCGAAGCTATTGAATTTGGACAAGAAGTAAATCAAAAGGTAATTAAATTACAAGAAGAGATGGCAGCCGAGGTAGGAAAAGAAAAAGCAGAAGTAGAATTAGTTACTACAGATGATCCAGAACTTGAAGCAGAAGTTAGAGAATATGTAGGCGATAAAATTAAAGATGCTGCTCAGACAGAAGAGAAGAGTGAAAGAAATGATAATGTTGACCAAGTCAAGGCAGAAATAACAGATTATTTTGAAGAAAAATTTGCTGAAGAAGAAGATAAAGATTATAAGATGCAAGTAGTTCATAATACATTAGATAAGCTTCTAAAAGAGGCTATACGTAGTTTAGTCTTAGATGAAGGAGTTAGAGTAGATGGACGAGCTGTAGATGAAGTTCGACCAATCTGGTGTGAAGTAGGAATCCTACCACGGGCTCATGGTTCAGGAGTCTTTACTAGAGGACAAACTCAAGCTATGACAGTAGCGACTTTAGGTGCTGTTGGTGATGAGCAGATTTTAGATGGATTAGAAAATGCTGAATCGAAGCGGTATATGCATCATTATAACTTCCCATCCTTTAGTGTTGGTGAGACAGGACCAATTAGAGGACCAGGACGTCGTGAGATAGGACACGGTGCTTTAGGTGAGAGAGCATTGAGGCCAATGATTCCAAGTCATGAGGAATTTCCTTATACTATTCGTATGGTCTCTGAAGTCTTAGAATCAAACGGTTCTACTTCTCAGGCTAGTATCTGTGGTAGTACTTTAGCTTTAATGGATGCTGGGGTGCCAATTAAAAAGCCAGTGGCAGGTATAGCTATGGGTCTTATGAAAGAAGGAGAAAAGGTTCAAATTTTATCTGATATCCAAGGAATTGAAGACTTTAATGGAGACATGGACTTTAAAGTAGCAGGAACTGAAGATGGAATCACTGCTTTACAGATGGATATTAAGATTAAAGGAGTCCCTAAAGATATTTTAGTTAAGGCTTTAGAACAGGCTCGTAAAGGACGACTTCATATCCTTAATGAGATGTTAAAAGTCATTTCTGAATCAAGAGAAGACTTATCTCCATATGCACCAAGTATCATAACTATTGAGATTGATCCTGAGAAGATTAGAGATGTAATTGGACCTGGAGGTAAGACGATTAAGAAGATTGTTGATGAGAATGATGTTAATATAGATATCGAGGATGACGGAACAGTCTTTATTTCTGCTGAAAATCAAGAAGGTGGGCAGAATGCTAAAAGGATAATAGAGAAGATAACAGAAGATGTGGAGGTTGGTAAGCTTTATTTAGGAGAAGTAAAGAAAGTTACTAACTTTGGTGCTTTTGTTGAAGTCTTACCTGGAAAAGAAGGTTTAGTTCACATTTCTGAGTTAGCAGATTATCATGTTAAGAAAGTAGAGGATATCTTAGAACTAGGTGATGAAGTGTTAGTAAAAGTAATTGGTATTGATGATAGAGACCGTATTAATTTATCACGAATTGAAGCTATTAAGCAGCAAGAACAAGAAGAAGATAGATAAGTTTTCTAATTTTATCTATCTTTCTCCTTAGACATAAACTGGAGTTATTCTAGTTTATGTTTTTTATGCTTTGCAATCGAACATTCATTCTAATAGGTGAGGTGAAAAGATGAAATTAGGAGCCCATATGTCAATTGCTGGTGGAGTTGATAAAGCAGTAGATAGAGCAAAAGAATTAGGGATAAATACTTTTCAGATCTTTTCTAAAAATCCACGGGGGTGGAAAGGAAAAGAGTTAAGTCAAGACCAAGTTAAATGTTTTAAGAAGAAGGTTAAAACAGGGGAGATATTATCTGTAGTAGTTCATGTGAATTATTTGATTAATTTAGCTACTCCTAAAGACGAGTTACATGAGAAGTCTAAAACAGCACTTAAAGATGATATTCAGCGGGCTGACCTTTTGAATGCTGATTACTTAGTTCTACATCCTGGAAATCATACTGGATCAGGAGTTGGGGCAGGGATTAAGCGAGTCAATCAAGCTTTAAAAGAAGTGATTGCTGAGACTGAACCAGAAGTAAAATTATTATTAGAGAATGTAGCAGGAGCCGGAACAGAAGTAGGGGCTAACTTTGATGAATTAGCAAAGATGGCAGATGGTATTTCTTTAGGACGAGTAGGTATCTGTTTAGATACCTGTCATGCTTTTGCTGCTGGTTATGACTTAAGTACAGAAGAAGGTTTGGAAGATCTTATAAATGAGATTGAAGAGACATTTGGTGTAGAAAACCTATCGGTAATCCACACTAATGATTCTAAAGGAGAATTAGGAAATAATAAAGACCGTCATTATCATATTGGTCAAGGTAAGATTGGTTTAGATGGATTCGATAATTTAGTTAATCATCCACAATTGAGAGATAAAGCCTTTATTATTGAAACACCGGTTGATGAATTTGGTAATGATGAGATAAATCTAAAGCAAATTAGTGATCTAAGAGAATAATTTGGGGTGATTTGATGGAAGTTTTAGATTACTTTACTTCAGAAGTGAAAAATGAATTAAAAGAAGTGATAAAGACGGCTAAAGGGCAGGAAGTTTACTGCATTGGACGTTTGACAGGTGAAAAAGAGGTTATTGATGAAATAGAAGTAGTAGCTAGAGGTAATAAGACGGCTGTTCCAGTACCAGCTGCCAAGTTGAAACCAGGAGAAGTAGTAATTCACAATCACCCTAGTGGTAATTTAAGCCCTTCTCAACCTGATCTTAACCTTGCGGCTAAATTTGGAGCTCAAAGTATTGGTTTTATTATTGTTAATAATTTAGTTGATGAACTTTATGTAGTAGTTGAGCCAGGATTAGAACCTGAAGTGAAGGAGGTCCCAGTATCAGAGATTAGTGATATCTTTGCTACTGGCAACCTTTTAGATAATGCTCTACCTAATTATGAGTATCGCTATCAACAACAGACTATGGCTGAGGTAATAAGTAAAGCCTTTAACCGACAGACCCATCTCTTAGTAGAAGCCGGAACAGGTACCGGTAAGTCTTTAGCTTATTTAATTCCTAGTATCTATTGGGCAACACAGAATGATCAAAAAGTTGTGGTCTCTACTAATACTATTAATTTACAAGAGCAATTAATTAATAAAGATATTCCTTTTTTAAAGAAGACATTAGATTTAGACTTTAAAGCGGTCTTAGTTAAGGGGAGAAGGAATTATGTCTGTCTAAGAAAGGTCTATAGCTTACAGGAGATAGCTGATCAGGTATTCGAAAATAAGGAACGCGATTCATATATTCAACTGCTAGATTGGGTTCAAGATGCTCAAACTGGATGTCGTTCAGAACTTGTCTTTCAGCCAGAATACTCTGTATGGGAGAAAGTTGCTTCAGAGAGCGATACTTGCTTGCGGAGTAATTGTTCCTATCATGGTGAATGCTTCTTTACTAAAGCAAGGATGAAGAGTATTAATGCCGACCTTTTGATTGTGAACCATCATTTGTTGTTTGCTGATATTGCTGTACGTAAAGAAGAAGGTATGGACCTTGAGGTAGCTGTCTTACCGAAGTATAAGCATATTGTATTAGATGAAGCACATAATGTAGAAGAAGTAGCTACTAACTATTTAGGAAAGCGAATTAGCAAGCAGCAACTACTTAAGTATTTATATGATTTACACACTAAAGAGGCGAAGAAAGGAATTCAAGGTTTCTTAATGGAGGTTAGATTTAGAGTTAACCAAGCACGGAGTGAGATTAATAAAGATCGTAGATTAGAGTTACAAAGACTGATTGATAATATATTACAACCATTAGTATTAAAAGTAACCGATCGAACTAATAATTTCTTTAATAGATTAATTAATTTCAAGAAAGGTTTAGAATCTGAAGAGGAAAAAGAGAATAAATTGCGTTTAAAAGATGAATTAACGAGTCAAGATAGTTGGCGAGAAGTGGTTGAGGAGACTGATAATCTTTTATTATCTATGAATCAATTAAGCAGAAAATTGATAGGATTGCAACAGGAACTTGAGTTACTACCTCAAAATGCTATTGATGATTATGAAGGTTTATTATTAGACTTAAATGCAAGAGTAAATCGTTTAAAAGCAATGAACAAAGTCATTGACGCGGTAATTAATGATTCAGATGATAATGTAGTGAACTGGATCGAAATAAATCAGAATAGTAAAGGTGAATTTAGGGCGAATTTGAATTCTGCCCCTATAAATATTGCTAATGAGTTTAGGGAAAATTTATTAATTGAAATCGATTCAATTATTTTTACTTCTGCTACGTTAACTGTTGACCATTCATTTGCTTATATTAGAGAAAGGTTGGGCTTAGAAGAGGATTTAGTAGCCGAATTACAGACCGGAGATCCCTTTAATTATGATGAACAAGCTATGTTAGCAATACCACTAGATATGCCAGAACCTTATACAAAAGAATTTACTACTCAGGCTTTAAAAGTTCTAAAAGAGTTGTTGATTGCTAATCAAGGGCGAAGTTTAGTCTTATTTACTTCATATGGAATGTTAAATACTTTTTATTATAAATTAAAACCACAATTAGAGGATACAAAGATTAATCTATATCGTCAAGGCGAAAAGTCACGTCACTTATTAATCCAGGATTTTAAAGATGATTTAGCTCCTGTAATTATGGGGACCGATAGCTTTTGGGAAGGGATAGATATTCCGGGTCAGAAGTTAAGTTCTGTAATCATTGTTAAGTTACCTTTTCAAGTACCGACTGATCCAATTATTGAGGCTAAAGTTGAAGAATTAGAATCAGCAGGGAAGAATGCTTTTAGTAATTATATGTTACCACGAGCAGTAATTAAATTTAAACAAGGCTTTGGTAGATTAATTAGGTCTAAATCAGATTCGGGTGCAGTAGTGGTTTTAGATAAAAGAATTATCAATAAAAGGTATGGAAAGGCATTTATTAACTCTATTCCTCAGGGATGCCAATTAGTAACAGAGAATCATAAAAAAATAGCCAAAATAATTAATAAATTTTAAATTTAAAAGAGGAATTAAAAGTATTTATCAAGAAATATAAATGTGGTTATATTATAGTTTGTTAATTTTGGGAAGCTTCTTTATTTAGGGGGATGGATATGTGGCGTAAAAGATTGGTTATGGTCTTTATTATTTTATCTATTTTATTACTTGCATTAGTATCAACAGGATTTGCTACACCGCAATTTGAATTATATTATGAGGTTCAACCAGGAGATGCCTTATATACAATTGCTAATGAATTTGGAACTACAGTTAAAAGATTAGAAGAGGTCAACAATTTAGAGGATAAATTCATAAAAGAAGGACAAGAAATTATAATTCCACAAGAACACAAAGCTGGTCAGCAAGTAAAAAAAGATTATGAAATTAATCTATTAAAGGAATTATATGATGAAGAGGAAGTTATGAAGTATAAATTGCATAGAGATAATGGTAAAGTCATTATTAAGTTAAATGATGATTCTACAGAGGATATAGATGTTTCAAATTTGAGAACATTAGATTACTATATTAAATCCGGTGATACTCTTTATGAATTAGCACAAGAATTTAATACATCAGTAACTGTGTTAAGAAAACTAAATAATTTAAACAATACGGATGTAATTAGAATAGGAGATAAAATTACTTTACCAATTAATAATTTAACTCCTAAACAGGTGATTGCTAAGACTATCTCTAAAGAAGAGTTAAATTTATTGGCACGATTAATTAATAGTGAAGCACGAGGAGAACCATTTATTGGACAAGTTGCTGTTGGGGCAGTGGTGTTAAATAGAGTTGTTAGCAATTATTTTCCGGATACTATTAGAAGTGTAATCTATCAACCAGGACAGTTTACTCCTGTTAGTAATGGTCAAATTAATATGAGACCGAGTTGGACAGCCTATCGTGCTGCTAGAGCTGCCTTAGCTGGACAAGACCCATCACGAGGAGCATTATACTTCTATAATCCAAGGACTGCTAAGACTATGTGGTGGTTATCAACAAGAAGCACATTGGTACAGATTGGTGATCATGTATTTGCTGAATAGAACTTAATATCTTTAAAAGTTTCTACAAAGATATATTGACTAGAAGTTATTTATACTTTGAAATTAAATATAGTTATTTATATAATCAAGAAAGACCTACCTTTTTAAGGTAGGTCTTTCTCGGTTATAGGATGATTAAGGAGGAGGTGTCCGTTGATTGTGTTTATTCGCTTGCCGGCAATTAAAAGCTGTACCCCTTCGATCTCTGAAAATTGAGTTAGGGTTTTAACGATAGCGGATAAAGTTAATCTTTCTCCAGTACTTCCTCCCCAGTGATTAGTAATTAAATTTTCACTAAAGTTTACATAAGCAATCTTATTCTTAATCTTCACTCCCAATAGTCTAGTGCCAGTTGGGATAACATGGTAAAGATTTTCTTTACCTTGTGGACCTTCTATTAAATCCTGTACTGATTCATAAGCTAAATTTTCAACTAATGACATATTAGGTCTATTATTTAAGATGTTAGCAACGGTAATCTCCTTACTAACTGGTACTAAGAACTCATTTGCTGGTCTATTTTTGGCAAAATAGAGTTTGAATTGGTTATTATTGATGACTTCTTTAGCAGTATATTTAGTTGATGTTTCTGAAGTCGGAGTATTGTTAGGAGGTAAATGTAACGTATTATTTAGGTAGTTAATAATGCCTTTCTTAATAGCTTTTGCAATTTCTTTTTTAGTTTCATTGTTAGTTAGTCGCTTATAATCTTTTTGATTACTTAAAAATCCTACTTCTACTAATACTGCTGGCATTTCTGTATTCTCTAAAACATAATAAGGGCCGGGTTTTATCTGGCGATAGTTTTCAGGTTGGATGTTGATTAATTCTTCTTGAATAGATTTGGCTAATGCCTTGCTTTTTTCAGAGTTGGGAGTATAAAATGTTTGACCACCAAAAGAACTAGCTCCAGGGAAACTATTTACATGGATGCTGACAAAGAGGTCAGCATTTTTTTTATTGGCTAATTCAGCACGATGGATAATATCTTTTTTGCGGCTGTTTTGGTATAGAGAATCAGCTTTTCTAGTCATAATTGTTTTAATACTACCTTTTTCAAGCATATCCCTTAATTGCTTAGCAATATATAAATTAATATTCTTTTCATGAACGCCATTGCGACTAGTACCATCATCGATACCACCGTGCCCAGCATCGATGATAATTAATTTTTCTAATTTAGAGAAGTTACTATTGTGGGTAATGCCACTAGCTAAGAAACTGAAGGTAAAGAAGATAACTATAATACCAATAGTTAATTGTGGCTTAGAAATGACTAATAATTTTGTTGATTTCATCTTAAGTCTCCTTAAATGACTATCTATAAAAATTATATTAGGCTATTTACTGAAATATGTTCTGTAATATTTACCAAAATAGGATTTTAGTTATATTTAAATTAAATTACGAATAAGTAGTTAGCAGAGAAGGTCATATTGAGGAGGAGTTTAAGTTGAATTTATATTTATCTAAAAAACTTACGTTAACCTTAGTTTTGATTTTATTTGTTGGAGTCTTTATGTTAGGAAATCTAAGTCCTGACTTAAGTCGAACAGTAAGTCTATTAACCTCTAAAAGATTAGTACCAATTTATAAGGTCGATACTCCAGAAAAGAAATTAGCTATTACTTTAGATGGGATGTGGGGGGCAAAGTATACACCGAAATTATTAGAAATCTTTAAAAAGAATGATGTAGAGATTACTTTTTTCTTTGGTGGTAATTGGTTAGAAGATTATCCAGATATGGCAAAGAAGATTGTTGCTAATGGACATGAGATCGGGAACCATACTTATAGCCATCCTCATTTGAATTCGCTGAGCAAGTCAGAGATTAAGGAGGAGTTAACTAGAAATCAGGAGTTAATTGAGAATTTAGTTGGAGAACAACCTAAGTTATTTAGGCCGCCATTTGGTGAATATAGTAATAAAGTAATAAAAGTAGCTAATGAATTAGGTTTTCAAACTATTCAATGGAGTATTGATTCTTTAGATTGGAAAGAACCAGGAACTAATTTTATAGTTAATAGGATTTTAGAGAAAGCAGGACCTGGTGAAATTATCTTAATGCATAATAACGGGGTGCATACCGCTGAGGCATTAGAGATTTTAATTCCTAAATTAAAGGATAAAGGTTATGAAATAGTTAAGTTATCTAAGTTAACATATGATGATAATTATTATATTGAAAGTCATTCGGGTGTTCAAAAGAAGCAAGTTAGCACTAAGGAGAGTGATTAAATGTTTAAAAAATTCAATCGTAAAGTAAAATTTTATTTTATACCCCTACATCGGGGATTATTATTTCTAATCTTAATTTTACTAGTGGGGGTCAGTCTTTTAGCTAATAATTTAACTTCGAATGATAGACCGGTATTTAATGAGATAAAGCCTTATTATCATGGACCTCAAGATAAAGCGGAAATGGCTTTAACTATCAATGTTGCTTGGGGTCAAGAGCATATTCCAGGGATATTAAAGGCTTTAGGTGAAAAAGAAGTAAAAGCTACTTTTTTCTTTACAGGTAAGTGGGTAGAGAAGTTTCCAGAGTTGACAAAGGAGATAGCTGAAGCAGGACATGAGGTGGGGAATCATGGTTATAGTCATCCCCATCCTAATCAACTATCTAAACAAGGATTAATTAATTTAATAAAGAAGAATGAAGAATTATTAATCGAAGTAACGGGGTATCAGACCAAACTATTTGCTCCTCCTTATGGTGAGTATAATGATAGAGTAGTGAAAATCGTAGATGAACTAGGTTACAGAACAATCCTATGGACTGCTGATACTATTGATTGGCAAAGACCAGCTCCAGAAGTAATAATTAATAGAGTATTGAAGAAGGCTAGTAATGGAGGCATTGTACTTATGCATCCTACGGCGCCAACTGTTAAGGCGTTACCAAACCTAATTGATAGATTGAGAGAGAAAGGGTATAAATTAGTAACTGTCTCTCAATTATTATCTGAATAGGGTGGTTAGATGTTAGATAAGCTTAGATTTAAAGTTGTTAAGTTGCAAAAAATCATAATCATCTGTTTAATAATTATAACTTTATTTTTGACAACTAACTTAATAGTTGAAAGGTTGAAACGCCAATTATATGGAGTAGCATCAGAAGTAATTTATGAAAATCAGGATATGAGTTATCTATTTCGGGCAGAAGTTTATGAGATAGTCTATAAAGAAGCTCAGAAGCGGCGAGTTTGGAGTAAAGAAGCAAAAATCGACTCTGATTCAGGTCAGGTAACTTCAGAAAAAGAAGGACAAATTTTAGACATAGAGAGTACAGTTGAGGAGATTATGCTAGCTGATGAAGGTAAAGAAATAAATTCTATTATCTATGAAATCAAACCATATATGACTGAGGAAATTTTAGAGAAGGTTACAAATGTAATCGGTAGCTATCGTACCTCTATCGGTGGTAGCTCTAATCGAGTTAAAAATATAAGAGTGGCTGCTAAAAGTATAAATAATACTTTAGTTTTACCCGGTGAAACTTTTTCTTTTAATCAAGTAGTAGGTCCTCGGACTGAAGAAAGAGGATATAAAGGTGCACCTGTTATTATGAACGGGGTTATAGTAACTGGGATCGGTGGTGGAGTCTGTCAGGTTTCAAGTACTTTATATAACGCAGTGCAGAAAGCTGATTTAGAAGTAGTAGAAAGATATCCTCATTCAAAAAGAGTAAGATATGTACCTCCAGGCCAAGATGCAGCGGTAGCATGGAATTCTTTAGATTTTAAATTTAATAATCAGTATTCTTTACCAGTAATTATTAAAGGCAGCGTTTATGGAAGACAAATACTTATTAAAATTTTAGGTGCTAAAGAGCAGGAATAGAGAACCTTGATAATGAAATAGATTATTGGTTAGTAAACAGAACACTATTGGAGGTAACTAAATGATGAAGATTAAGATTAAACGTTTAGATGAGTCGGTTCCTTTACCAGAGTATAAACATCCAGGTGAAGATGTGGGGATGGATCTTTATTCGCGTGAGGAAGGTGCTTTAGAACCGGGAGAATATAAGCTATTTAAAACAGGAATTGCTATCGCTTTACCACGAGGATATGCTGGATTTGTTAATCCTAGGAGCGGTTTAGCTTTAAATCATGGGATTACTGTTTTAAATGCAGATGGTGTTATTGATCCTGGGTATCGTGGAGAGATAGGGATTACTCTAATTAATCATAGCCAAGAACCTTTTGTTGTCGAAAAAGGAGCAAGAATAGCCCAATTAATTATTCAGAAGTATCAAGAAGTAGAATGGCAAGAGGTAGATGATTTATCAAAAACTAAAAGAGGCGAAGGTGGTTTTGGGCATACGGGTATTGTTGATTAGTTATTAAGTTTTTAATACCTCCCGAATCTTTTGCATAGAATATTAAAGAAAGGATATTAAGGGAGGTATTGATATGAAGTTAAGTGAATTACAAGGAAAAGAGATTATAAATATGCATGATGGTGGTCGTTTAGGAATCATAGGTGAGACAGAATTAATTCTTAATACTTTAACTGGGGACTTAGAATCAATTATTATTCCAAATCAAGGTGGGTTATTAAGTGTATTTGGCGAAGAAAAGTACTTAATTATTCCTTGGCAGGCAGTAAAGAAAGTGGGTTCAGAAGTAATTATTGTTGATTTAGAAGATGGATTACAACCACAGCGAGCTTCTATATAATGTTAGAATAGCCTCCTTTACTTTTGGATATCTTAGTTTTAAAGCAGAATTAAAACTAAGGAGGTTATTGAACTAATTATGGCATCTATAATTGGAGTTTTTAATGAAAGAGAACAAGCTGAAAGAACGGTTAATGAAATCAGAAAGTCAGGATATGAAGAGGAAGAGATATCAATTATAGCTAAACAAGCTCAAGAAGCTACTGGAGAACTGCACAAGGATGAAGGTGACGAATATGGTGATGGCGGTTACTATGGAGATGAGTATGGTCAATCGGTTTATAATCGTGAAGGAAACTATGCTACTGAAGGTAATCAAGCAGAGACAGGAATGACCTTTGAAGACCAGAATTTAACTGATGGGACTGCTACTGGAGGAACGCTTGGTGGACTTGCTGGTTTGGTGGCTGGAGCAGGAGCGCTAGCTATTCCAGGTATTGGTCCAATTATTGCTGCTGGTCCAATTGCTGCTGGATTAAGTGGAGCTGTAACTGGTGGTTTGGCCGGAGCATTAGTCGATTATGGAATTCCTAAAGAAGTAGGACAGAATTACGAAGACCATATACGCCGGGGTAATATGTTAGCAATCTTTGAAGGAGCTGAAAGTGAAGAAGATACTGCTGAAGTAGCTGCTATTATGCAGCGAAATGGTGCGGTAGATGTTGAACTTTATCAGGAATAAGAGTTAAAAGGAGAGAATTTATTCTCTCCTTTTTCTATTAGGACTTGACATTTAGCAAAATTTATTAGAAAATATAATAGAATTGGGTTCAAAAATAAATAGGATTAAGGTTGAGGAGCAATAATTATCAGTACTTATCAGATTTACAGACTAGATTATCTTTTAAGGAAAGGAATTATTGCCGAAATCTAAGTTCAAGCTGGTCATTGGGGTTAGATTGGGTTTGGAGTTAATAGCTTCAAAACTGTCATCATGATAATTGATGGAGGACTATCTTAATCGTTAAAGATGATTAATTATTAACGATTGGTAGTCTTACCAATCGATTTTTAGTATTATCATATTAAAATCCACTAATAAGTTATGAAGAGAAAGGAGTTGTTAACAGTATAATGAAGAAGGTATTAGTTAATGGTGCTTGCGGAAGAATGGGACAAGAAGTAGTAAAGTTATTAGCAAGAACTGAAGATCTAGAGTTAGTAGCAGCAACTGATAAAGTAGACGTTGGGGAAGATATTCATCAAATCTTAGGTTTATCAGAACCTACAGTAAAGATTGAGTCTGATTTGGAAGTAGCTATTGAGGATAAGTCAATTGATGTTATAGTTGACTTTACAACGCCTCAAGTTGTAATCGAAAATATTAAGTTAGGAATGCAGGCTGGTATCGATATGGTAGTAGGAACTACCGGTATTACAGAAGTGGATATTGAAAAGATTGAAGAACTAGCCAAAGCGAATGATACCAATATAATTATAGCTCCTAACTTTGCTATTGGGGCTATATTAATGATGGAGTTTTCTAAAATAGCAGCTAAGTATCTGAATCAAGTAGAGATCATTGAACTACATCATGACCAGAAGTTAGATGCTCCTTCTGGGACTGCAATTAAGACGGCAGAATTAATTAATCAAATAAGAGATAATGAAGAGAATGATTTAGATGTAATTGAGAAGATTCCTGGAGCTAGAGGCGGAGAAGAGGAAGGATTAAATATACATAGTGTTCGTTTGCCTGGCCTAGTAGCGCATCAAGAAGTAATCTTTGGAGGTGAAGGACAGACGCTAAAGATTAGGCATGATTCAATTAACCGTCGTTCCTTTATGCCAGGAGTTAAATTAGCTATTGACAAGCTAGAAGAGATTGATGGAGTTGTTTATGGATTAGATAATTTAATGGAATTTTAAGTTTGACAAGCACTACTTTGGAAGGTTGACCATATAATATTAATGATTAAAAAATATTTTCATTAAAAATTGAGGAAAGGAGGATGAAATGGAATCACAATTAAAGGGAATTAAGATAGCAGTTTTAGGTGGTGACGAGCGGGAATTAGAGATGCTACGTCTCTTAGCAACTATTGGTGCTCAGATTAAGACTTTAGGGGACCCAGGGGTTAAGATTCCTGGTATAGAAGTTAAAGACAGATTATCGACAGTAATTGATAATGTTGATGTAGTTATTGCTCCAATGACTAGTACCGATGAAAATGATTACTTAAAAGCAACTTTTGTTAACAATGCAGTACAATTAACAGAAGAATTCTTTGCCAGCTTAGAATCGAATACTTTATTCTTAATTGGGGTAGCTAGAGGGAGCGTAAATGATTACTGTAATGAATATGATATAAGTCTGATTCAGTTAGCCAAATTAGATGAAGTGGCTATTCTAAATGCAATTCCTACTGCTGAGGGAGCAATTCAGATTGCTATGGAAGAATCAAATATAACTTTACATAGTAATAAATCTATGGTTTTGGGGTTAGGTAGAGTAGGTCTAACTCAAGCACGCATGTTGGCTGGAATCGGTAGTCAGGTTTATGGGGTAGCAAGAGATGCTGGAGATAGAGCGCGAGCTAAAGAAATGGGAATTACTCCTGTTGATTTTGATGAGTTGAAAGAGATTATTTCTGAAATGGACTTTATATTCAATACAGTTCCTGCTTTAGTTTTAGATAAAGAGTTGCTAACTGAGGTAAAATCAGATGCTTTAATTATTGATTTAGCTTCTGCACCTGGTGGCGTCGATTTTGAAGTAGCAAAGGAATTAGGTATTAAAGCCTTATTAAGCTTAGGTCTACCTGGGAGAGTAGCACCTAAGACTGCTGGTCAGATTTTAGGTAAAGTCATTCCTCGTTTAATTGTTGATAGAATGTAGTTTTAACCTTCCAAAGGAGGTGTGTTTATTTGAAATTAAAAGGCAAAAGAATAGGTTTTGCTGTTACCGGTTCTTATTGTACTTTAGATAAAGTAGTTCCTCAATTAGAGCGGATTGTAGATGCTGGTGGAATTGTCTATCCGATCTTATCAGAATCAGTACAAAATATAGATACTAAGTTTGGGAAAGCTGAAAAGTGGATAAGAAGAATTAAAGAGATTACTGGCAACGGATTAAGGTCTAGTATTGTGGAAGCAGAGCCTATTGGACCTAAGAAGTTATTAGATATATTGATTATAGCTCCTTGCACAGGAAATACTTTAGCAAAAGTTGCTAATGCAATTACTGATTCTACAGTATTAATGGCGGCTAAAGCTCATTTGCGAAACAATAGGCCGGTAGTTTTTGCAATTTCTACTAATGACGGCTTAGGTAATAATGCTTCTAATATAGGAAAACTACTAAATACTAAAAATATATATTTCGTTCCTTTTGGGCAGGATAACCCTAAGGAAAAAGTTAATTCATTAGTTGCAAGGATGGATTTAATTCCTGAAACATTAGAATATGCATTAGAGGGAAAACAGATCCAGCCTGTACTTATAGAATATAAAGGGATATGATTCCAGTTGACAGGTGACAGTTTACAGTTGACAGTTGATTTTAACTGTCAACTATACACTGTAAACTGTAAACTAATATACGTGGGAGGTATTATTAATTATGAAGGAATATAATATAGCGATAGTTGGTGCTGCAGGCGCAGTAGGAAGAGAGATGTTAAGTATAGTACAAGAAAGAGAACTACCTTATGCTGAGTTGAAGTTATTAGAAAAGGAAGCAGGAAAGTTTACTACTGAGGATGGCAATGAATATGAAGCAGAAGCAGCTACACCGGAGGCGTTTGAGGATATTGATATTGCGTTATTTAGTGCCGGTAGTGAAGCAAGTAAGAAGCTTGCACCGGAAGCGGCTAAACGCGGAACGATAGTAGTGGATAATAGTAGTGCTTTTAGGATGGATCCAGAGGTACCATTAGTAGTACCAGAAGTTAATCCGGAAGATATTGATAAACAGCAAGGGATTATTGCTAATCCTAACTGTTCGACTATTCAAATGGTAGCTGCATTGAAGCCTATTTATGATAAAGTTGGAATCAAACGAGTCGTAATCTCTACTTACCAAGCAGTTTCTGGTTCGGGGAAGGCTGCGATGGATGAACTATTAGAACAATCTAAGGCAATTTTAGAAGGTAAAGAAGCAAAGGCTGAGGTCTATCCACATCAGATTGCCTTCAATGCCTTACCACATATTGATATCTTTTTTGATGATGGCTATACTAAAGAAGAGATGAAGATGGTTAATGAGACTAAGAAGATCTTAGGTGATGATTCTATTAAATTAACAGCCACTACAGTTCGTATTCCAGTCTTACTCGGCCATGCTGAGTCTATTAATTTAGAATTAGGTTCCGAGTTAGAGGTAGATGAAACGAAAGAATTGTTGGATGCTGCTGAAGGAGTAAGAGTGGTTGACAATCCAGGCAAATGCGAATATCCAATGCAGATCCAAGTAGAAGAAACCGATGATGTGCTAGTAGGTAGGATTCGTAAAGATAATACTGTAGATGCAGGCTTAAATCTCTGGATTGTAGCCAATAACTTGCGTAAAGGAGCAGCATTAAATACGGTTCAGATTGCTGAAAAGCTAATTGAAAAAGGTGTTTGATAGTTAGAAAGAGAGGTGGGGGAATGCGTAATATCTTAATACAAAAGTTTGGCGGTTCTTCCCTTGATACAGAAGAAAAGAGACAGATGGTAATTGAAAAGATAATAAGTAGCATAAATCAGGGCTATAAGCCGGTAATTGTAGTGTCAGCTATGGGGCGCAATGGCGCTCCATATGCCACTGATACTTTAATTAATTTGGCTGAAGATACTTGTGAACATGTCCATCCACGAGATAAAGATTTATTGATGTCATGTGGAGAAATTATTTCTACAGTAGTAGTAGGTCAGGGATTAAAAGCTAGAGGTTATGATTATCATGCTTTAACTGGTGCCCAAGCTGGCATTATCACTGATGATAATTATGGTGATACCCGAATTTTAGAGGTAAAACCAGCTAAAATCTATGAAGCATTAGATGATAATTTAATTCCTATAGTAGCTGGGTTTCAAGGAATGACTAGCAAAGGAGAGATTACTACTTTAGGAAGAGGTGGAAGTGATACAACGGCTTGTGTGTTAGGGGCGGCTCTTCATGCTGAAATGGTAGAGATATATACCGATGTTGAAGGGGTAATGACAGCTGACCCTGATTTAGTACCTAATGCTAGAACATTAAAACATGTTACTTATAATGAAGTTTGTGAGTTAGCTTATCAAGGAGCACGAGTAATTCATCCTCGAGCAGCAGAGATAGCGATGCGTGAAAGAGTACCAGTTATGATTAAATCTACTTTTAGTGATGGTTCAGGTACTGTTATCTCTGATAATTTTAATCAAGAGAACGAGATTGATATAAAAGGAGACCGACCAGTAACAGGAATTACTAGCCGTTCTAATGTAAGTTTGGTTAAGATCATTCCTAGGCAACAGCAGGAATATGCTACTGCTTTAGGCTGTTTTGAGGTTTTAGCTAAAGAAGATATCAGTGTTGATTTTATTAATGTAAGACCAGAGATGATTACCTTTATTATTAATAATCAATTAATGGAAACGACTGAAGAAGTCTTAAGTGAGACAGAATATAATTATGAGATAGGTAATAATTTAGTAAAAATTTCAATAGTAGGTGCTGGTATGACTGGGCTTCCTGGTGTAATGTCAAGCGTAGTCAATGCTTTAGATGATAATGGGATACCAATTTACCAAACGACCGATTCACATACTACAATCTCTTTTTTAATTAAAAAGAGCGATGAAAAGAAGGCGTTATGTGCTTTGCATGATCAATTTAATTTAGCAGAATAATTTATGGAGGTGTTTTGATGGTTGAATTAGGTGAAGTAATAACAGCGATGGTGACTCCTTTTAATGAGGAGTTAGAAGTGAATTATGAAGCAGCAGCAGATTTAGCTAATTACTTAGTTAATAATGGTTCAGACGGTATCTTAGTATTAGGAACTACTGGTGAAGTCCCAACTTTGACTAAAGAAGAGAAGATGAAATTGATAGAAATTGTTAAAGAGGCAGTTGGAGATAGAGCAAAAGTAATTGTTGGAACCGGGTCTTACTCTACTCAAGAAAGTATAAAGATGACTAAAAAGGTAACCGATTTAGGTGTAGATGGGGTAATGTTAGTCACTCCTTACTATAACAAACCACCACAGGCTGGTCTATATAATCATTTTAAACAGGTGGCAGAAGTAACTGACCTACCAGTAATCTTATATAATGTTCCAGGACGTACTTCTAGAAATATTGAACCGGAAACGGTAGCTAAGCTAGCAGATATAGATAATATAGTAGCAATTAAAGAAGCTAGTGGTGATGTGGAACAAGCAGCAACTATTAATCGTTTGACTGATGATGATTTTATGATTTATAGTGGCGATGACGGTCTAACTTTACCTATTTTAAGTATAGGAGGAACAGGAATAATCAGTGTAGCTGCTCATTT
This sequence comes from Candidatus Frackibacter sp. WG13, assembly GCF_900114655.1. Classification (GTDB taxonomy): domain Bacteria; phylum Bacillota; class Halanaerobiia; order Halobacteroidales; family Acetohalobiaceae; genus Frackibacter. Next base: position 117,652 of record NZ_FOTT01000001.1, on the reverse strand, counting down.
AGTCGGTAGTAAGATTAAAGATATGGTAACTGCTTATAAAGCGGGAGAAGTACAAAAAGCAGCGGGATTAAATGCTGAATTAGGTGAGCTATTTGCTAAAATATTTATGACTACTAATCCGATTCCAGTTAAAGCAGCGTTAAATTTAATGGGACAGCAAGTAGGACCAGTTAGACCTCCTTTAGTGGATGCTAATGCAGAAGAAGAAGAAGTCTTAAGATATCTTTTAAAAAGTCATAATTTAATTTAAGAAGATTAGACACGTAACTTTAGGTTGCGTGTCTAGTTTTTTATAGGAAATAGATATGTGATTATTTTGAATTAATATAGAAAACAGATACTAAATTTGCCTTTGAATTGTGAAATATAGGACAAATGACCCGAAAATTTGGGACAATTGACACCTTTTGCAGAAAAGTGATTTATGAGATAATGTATATAAGGTAATAATTTTCAAATTAATTAATAATTAGGGGAGGGAAAATAATGAAAAAGACGTTGTTAATGACTCTAGTAGTACTTTTCACAATTACTTTAGTAAGTACAATGGCTTTTGCTGCTACTAAATCTGTAGAGGATATGTTTAAGGCTAATGCTGGGTGTGGTGTAAGTTGTCACGAGCCAGATAGTGAACATAATCTTAAGAATGAGATTAAAGATATGGCTAGTGCAGGAAAGCATGCGAATGTAGCAGCGATGGTAAGTAATGAAGGTCCTGAGAAGTGTATGGCTTGTCACTCAAGTAACTTTGGGAAGGTATTACACAAAGCTCACTTAACAGGAACGCCTAAGACTAATCATTTCTTAGCAGAAGTGAAGAGTGGTGAAGCTAACTGTATTAGTTGTCACGCACTTAATGCTAAGACAGGTAAGATAGGCTTAGATTAAAAATTAATAAGATTTAAAGTTAGAGAGGGCTTACGCGAGTCCTCTCTAATATTATTTAGAGAGGACTTTTTAAGTTAAGTAGCTTTTAAAATCAAAAAAATAATTAGAGAACTTTTGTTGATTATTTAATTAAAAGAGCCTTCCATGGTTCTTTTTTTCATTTTATCCTTGTGTTAACGGTATAAATCCCTTATAATAATAAATAGAGCAATTTAGAACGGGTTTTGACCGGAGTGATTGGTTGTAGTAAGTTAAATTAATAAAAATAGTAATAATGTTTATAGAAAACATGGAGGTGTTAGTTAATTAAATGGCAACGGTTAAAAATCAAATAGACAAATTATCTTTGATTCCTCTAGGTGGAGTTGGAGAGATCGGGAAAAATATGATGGTAGTGGAAGTAGAAGATGAAATATTAATTATCGATGCGGGAGTTATGTTTCCAGAAGATGACCTATTAGGAATAGACTTAGTAATCCCTGATATTACTTATCTTAAGAAGAATAAAGAAAGAATTAAGGGGGTTGTTCTTACTCACGGTCATTTAGACCATATCGGTGCACTACCATATCTTTTAAAAGAAATTAATGTTCCAGTTTATGGAACGAAGCTTACTTTAGGGTTAGTACGTGGTAAGTTAAAAGAACACGGATTATTAAAGGATGCCTATTTAAAACATGTTTACCCTGGACATTCAGTTGAAATTGGCGATTATTTTAATGTAGAATTTATTCTTGTAAATCACAGTATTGCTGACGCTTGTGCTTTAGCAGTTCATACTCCGGTTGGCGTATTAGTATATGCTAGTGATTTTAAATTTGATCAGACTCCAGTCAATGGTCAGATGGCAGATATTCATCGTTTAGCCGAATTAGGAGACGAAGGTGTATTAGCACTCTTTTCTGATAGTACTAATGCTGAACGTGCTGGATATACTATGTCAGAAAAAGTTGTTGGAGAAGCGATTGATGATATCTTTAGTGATGCACAAGGGCGAATTATTGTAGCTTCTTTTGCTTCTAATATCGACCGAATTCAACAGTTCATAGATTCGGCCTTTAAAAATGATTGCAAAGTAGCAGTTACCGGGAGAAGTATGATTAATAATGTCCATATTGCTAAAGATTTAGGTTATTTAGATATTCCGGAAGGGATGCTAGTAGATTTAGAAGAGTTAAAGCACCTGCGAGATGACCAAGTAGTACTAATAACAACAGGAAGCCAGGGTGAACCGATGGCGGCCTTAACGAGAATGGCTCGTGGGGATCATAGGCATATTAATATTAAGAATGGAGATACTGTCGTTGTTTCAGCGACAGCTATCCCTGGAAATGAAAAGTCAGTAGGCAAGACTATCAATAAGCTCTTCAAGCGAGGGGCAGAAGTTATTTATGAGTCTGTTTCAGGGGTTCATGTTTCTGGTCATGCTAGCCAGGAAGAATTAAAATTAATGTTAAATCTAACTAAACCTAAGTTCTTTATTCCCGTTCATGGTGAGTATCGTCATTTAAATCGTCATGCTAAATTAGCTCAAGAAGTAGGTATTTCTAAAGAGAATATTTTCATTACGGAACCAGGAAATGTTTTAGAATTTAGTAATGATGATAGTCAGACTGCTGGTTCTGTAAAGGCGGGTCGAGTATTAGTAGATGGTTTGGGTGTTGGTGATGTTGGAAATATTGTTTTACGGGATCGTCGTTTGCTTTCTCAGGATGGTATTTTAATTGTGGTCTTAACTATTGATCAAAAAGGTCAGATTATTGCCGGACCAGATATTATTTCTCGGGGTTTTGTTTATATTCGTGAATCAGAAGCATTACTTTCTGCTGCTACTAATAGAGTAGAAAATGCTTTATCAAAGTGTGAAGAGAATAATGTTACAGAATGGTCGGTTTTAAAATCGGAAATCAAAGATGCTTTAGGTAGCTTTATTTATCATAGAATAAAGAGACGACCAATGATTTTACCGATTATTATGGAAGTTTAAAAGTAAAAAAGACGTTAAAAGCATGTGAAGAATTTATATAAATTCTTCACATGCTTTTTTTCTTTATGCATAAATAAAAAGAAATTAATCATACTAACAATAGACTACTTATTTAGGAGCGTGATTAATTTTGGTTAGAGATAATGATTATAGACAGAGAATAAATCCAACGCGAATTTCTAAACCTGCTCGACCAAAGAAAAAATCTCGTAGTAAGAAAAAAAGAAAGAAAAAAGGGAATGCTTTACAGACTTTAAAGCAGTTAGGACAGACTAATTTACCTGAAAGTGCAGAATCTGATATTCATTGTATCAACATAGTTGGACAGATTGAAGGTCATAGAAGTTTACCGCCTAAGAATAAGACTACTAAGTATGAACACTTGATCCCCCAATTAGTAGCTATAGAGCAGAATGATAATATTAAAGGTGTCATTATGATCTTAAATACAGTTGGTGGAGATATAGAAGCTGGATTAGCTATTTCTGAAATGTTAAGTAGCCTTTCCAAGCCGACAGTTTCATTAGTATTAGGAGGAGGACATAGTATTGGGGTACCAATTGCAGCAGCTACTGATAAGTCATTTATTGCAGAAACTGCGACTATGACTATTCACCCAATCAGATTAACCGGAATGGTAATTGGGGTGCCACAAACATATGATTATCTGGATAAAATGCAGGATAGAGTAATTAACTTTGTTAGCAGTCATTCAAATATAAACGAAGATAATTTCAGAAAATTAATGTTCCAGACTGGAGAGTTAGTAAGAGATGTAGGAACAGTCTTAATTGGTCAAGAAGCCGTTAAAGAAGGAGTTATTGATGAAGTAGGAGGACTAAGTGAAGCTATGAGTGAATTACGAAGGATGATTGATAATAATGAAGGTAATCCAAGCTCATCTATTGAATCAGTAGTTGACGATAATTAAATCAGAGGTGGCTAAGATGCTATATTATTCTATAATTCCTGGTGAAGTGATATTTAATGAAGAAGACGAAGAAGTAGTAGGAACAAAAGAAACAGACTTGATAGAAGTAGAAGTTAATGGAATTACTATGCTGGTTAAGCAAACAGAAGTAGATGCTGGAGAAATAGTTAAAGTGATCAGTTCAAATCCTAAAGACTATTTAAATTTAAATTACCAACCAGGTAATGTTGTGCAATTCACTCCGGAATTTTCTATGTGATTTAAAGTCAGATAACTATATATGATCATAACAGGGAGACAAATGATGAATTTGTTTCTCTGTTTTTTATTTTTATAATAATGATTTATTAATCATTTCCTAACATATATATTTAATAGATTGATAAATAGGAGAGATAAATCAAATGATCCTAACAGTTATCTATTTATTCTGTGGTTTAATGGTCTTTGTGTATGGTATGAAAGTAGTTAAGTTAGGCTTAAGCCAATCTATTAATGATCACAATAAGTTTGTATTGAACTATCTGACCGGAACAAAATTGTCTAGTATATTTCTTGGAATAATAATAACTATCTTGATGCAAAGTAGTAGTGCTACTATAGTATTAGTCATTAGCCTAGTAAATGTCAATTTAATAGGTTTAAATCAGGCTTTGGGCATGGTTATTGGAGCTAATATAGGTACTACAATTACTGGACAGATTATTTCTTTTAGTCTAGAAAATTATTTTTGGATCTTTTTTGTAGTGGGTTTTGGACTTTATCTTTTTGGGAAGAAGGATAAGAATAAAAATAAAAATAAAAGTAAAAGGTACATAGCTTTAGCTGAGGCTGCAGGAGGTTTTGGTTTGATTTTTGCTGGATTAATGTTAATGACGAATTCTTTAGTACCATTAGCAGAAACCAAAACATTTTTAGACTTAATATATAAGCTTTCTCATAGTAGTATTAAAGCTTTTATTAGTGGAATTATAGGTACTGCTATGTTACAGAGTAGTAGTACTTTTATTGGGGTTATTTTAACGCTAGCTAGGCAGAATTTGGTTAACTTATCTACAGCAATCTTATTATTATTAGGAAGTAATATAGGCACTTGTATTACAGCCGTAATCGCTGCTATTAATGGTACAAAGACAGCAAAACTAGTGGCTCAAGGACATATTATCTTTAATTTGGGCGGAGCATTAATCTTTTTACCTTTTGTGTCTCTTTATTCCAATATGATTCATTTAACGAGTCATAACTTAGTGCGTCAAATAGCCAATGGGCACACAATTTTTAATATAATAAATGCTTTTTTATTCTATTTAATTTTTGATAAATTTGCTCAACTAATAAGAAGGTTATCCTAAAAAGAAATTTGTTGCTAGGGATGATACTTCAATTATTAGGTGGTTGAGGATTATTTATTTTATGAATGCATCTTTAATGGTGCATTCTTTTTTTACTTGATTTGTGAAAAGCAGGATTATTTGATTGTGATATCGAATACAGGAGATGAGGTGATAAAATTGAAATCAGCATTAATTAAAATATATGAAGAACGCAATGATGAATTATTAGGTATATTCTTAATTGTAATAGCTATTTTATTAGGAGTGAGCCTATATTTCCAAGCTACTGGAGTAGTAGGGGAGATTTTAACTAGAGGATTTAAGGTCATCATTGGGAGAGGAGCTTATATTTTACCTTTTTTATTTTTGTTATATGGAATTAATCTAATTAAATCTGAAAGAATTGAAGTTACAGTAAGAGTTATAGGATTAATTATAATGTTTGTAGTGGTTATAACTATTTTACATTTAGATGTAAAGCCAGGAACGGAGTTTAAGTTTGCTTTAGAAGGTAAAGGTGGTGGAATAGTAGGAGCACTGCTTTTATACATATTGAGACAAGGTTTAGAGGAAGTTGGAACTTATATTGTCTTAGGTGCTTTAGGTTTAATTGGGTTTTTATTAGCGGCTAATCTGTTTTTGGCTAATATTATAAGTCAAATAAGAGATTATATTAAATCAATGGTAGACAAACTTAAGGTAAAGTTTAATAAGATACAAGCAAGATGGACTCAACTTAGAGAACAACGAAAAAAAGAGAAACGAAAAGTAAAGAAAGAAATTGAGGAGGAATTAGATTTACAGGAAGAATTAAAAAAGAATAAGCAGCAGTCAAAGAACAAATTAAAGAAGAGTATTTCTGTTTCAAATCCAAATAGTGAGAATAATAAGATGAAAAGTAGTGAAGTTAAAGATAAAGAAGAAGATGCTAAGAAGCAGGAAACTAAAAATGAAGAACAGATAAGAGAGGGTAATTTTAATGAAGTATCTGAACAGACTGATGATGGATATAATTTGCCTCCATTATCCCTCTTACAACCGATAGAGAATGTAGATAGTTCTGAGGTTAATCAAGCTAATAGCCAAGTTTTAGAGGAAACATTAAGTAGCTTTGGAGTAGAGGCTGAAGTAGTAGATGTTAATTATGGACCCACGATTACGAGATATGAGATTCATCCGGCTCCAGGCGTAAAAGTAAGTAAGATATCTAATCTATCTAATGATATTGCTCTATCATTGGCTGCTTCAGATGTTAGAATTGAGGCACCAATTCCTGGTAAAGCCGCTGTAGGGATTGAAGTACCAAACCAAGAACAAGTTATGGTTCATTTACGAGAAATCTTGGAATCATCTGAATTTACGGAATCTAGTTCTAAATTAAGTGTAGGTTTAGGAAAAGATATAGCTGGTAAGTCGATCGTAGCTGATCTTTCAGCTATGCCCCACCTTTTAGTGGCTGGGGCTACTGGTTCTGGTAAGAGTGTATGTATTAATAGTATTATCAGTAGCCTATTATATAAAGGTAGTCCAGAAGAGATAAAGATGATGTTAATTGATCCTAAGATGGTAGAGCTAGCTATATATAATAAGATTCCACATCTAATTGCACCGGTAGTAACTGATGCTAGAAAAGCAGCTGCTGCTTTGAAGTGGGTAGTAGAAGAGATGGAAAATCGGTATGAGCTTTTTGCTTCTAACGGAGCGAAAGGAATTAAAAGTTATAATCAGCAGTTTTCAGCTGAAGAAGAAACTAAGAAGTTACCATATATAGTAGTAGTAATTGATGAGTTATCTGACCTGATGATGGTAGCTGCTAATGAAGTAGAGGATGCTATCTGTCGTTTGGCTCAGATGGCTCGAGCGGCAGGTATCCATTTAATCATAGCTACTCAGCGTCCATCTGTAGACGTTATTACAGGAGTGATTAAGGCTAATATTCCTAGTAGAATTTCATTTGCTGTTTCGTCTCAGACTGACTCACGAACAATCTTAGATACAGGTGGTGCTGAAAAGTTATTAGGAAAAGGTGATATGTTATTTTCACCAGTTGGGTCACAGAAAGCAACTAGAATTCAAGGAGCTTTCATTTCTGAAAGTGAAGTAAAAGATTTAGTTAAGTATGTAAAGGAACAAGAGAATCCTGAATACGCAGAAAAATTAGAAAAGATTAAGGATAAAGAGATTACAATCGAAACTGAAGATAAAGATGAACTATATGAAGAAGCAGTAAAATTAGTAGTTGATAAGAGAGCCTCAATTTCTATGCTACAAAGACGGTTAAGAATCGGGTATACTAGAGCAGCTAGATTGATAGATACTATGGAGGAAGAAGGTATTGTAGGTGAACATCGTGGTAGTAAACCAAGAGAAGTATTGATTGATGAAGATGACTTAAAAGAATTATTTAATGGTGAAGGAGGATAAGCTATTTATATAGAAATTGAAGTATAAGCGCACATTATATAGTTTAAAGTAGAAATGAGGAGGCGTTAGCGATTTGAACACAAAATTTGCGGAAGAAATTAATGTTGGAATTATTGGTGGAGGAACGGGGGGGTCTAATTTACTAGAAATATTTTTAAAGATGGATTCAATTAACATTAAATATGTTGCTGATATAGATGTGAATGCTCCAGCGATGGTCTTGGCTAAAAAAGAGGGACTTAAAACTACTACTGAAATAATGGATATACTTAATGATAAGCAAATTGATTTAATTATAGAAGTTACAGGCTCTAAAGATGTACTAAAGAAGGTTAATGATAATAAGATGGAGGATGTAGATGTAATTGCTGGTCATGCTTCATTTTTACTATTCAATATTATTGAGGATTATAAAGAGTCCCAACAGAACTTATTAGGAACAGTAACTAATCATTTGACTGAGGTGCATGATGCGATTAGGGATAATTCACAGGATGTAAAACAATCAGTAATTGAAATCGAAAAAGTAACTAGTGATCTAAATATGCTGGCTATTAATGCTTCTATTGAAGCAGCCCATGCTGGAGAATCAGGTAAAGGATTTTCAGTAGTAGCTGGGGCAGTAAAAGATTTGGCTGGGAAGTCTAGTGGCTTAGTTAGTAATATTCAAGAGGTAAATCAAAATATTATTAATCTAAATGAAAATATTACAGATGCTGTTAATAATTTACAAAAACAGAGTTTAGAATTAGAAGATTGATTTTAATGGTGGATTTCGTGAAAAATCACGATAATTCACCATTATTTATTTGACAAACCTTGACAAATAAATTGTCATTTGCTATCATAAAGTTAGTCGTCAGATGTTAGACGACTATACGAATTTTAATTTGTTTGAAAATTTATTAAGTTTAAATAATAAGTTTTAGAATAATTGCTATGATTAATAATATTTATTTAATCAGTCAGGAGGGAGAAGAATGAGTTTAATCAAACAGGATTCTAGACCACTATATATATTAGTTAAGAATAAGCTTGAAGAATTAATTGAAGATGGTACTTATCAGTCCGGGGATCAGTTACCTTCAGAAGCAAAATTATCAGAAAGTTTTGGAGTTAGTAGAGCTACTCTACGCGAGGCATTAAGAGTTTTAGAAGAAGAAGGTCGAGTGAATCGGAGACAAGGAGTAGGAACTTTTGTTAAGGATAATACTCCATTATTTGAAAGTGGAATTGAGGAATTGTCAAGTTTGACAGAGATGATAGAAGAGTTAGGGTTAGAAGCAGGAACTACTTGTTTGGAAAAAAAGCAAGTAAAGGCAGATACAGAATTAGCTGAGAAGTTTGGAGTTAATGAAGGTGATCTATTGCTTAATATCCAACGAATTAGAACTGCTGATGGTGAACCAGTTGCTTTCTGTAATGATTATTTATTAAAAGATGTACTAAATGAGTTAGTTGATGATGAAGATTTTTATGGATCACTCTTTGATTTGCTTGAAAATAAATGTAATGTTTATATTACTCACGCTATAGCAGATATCAGTCCAATTACTACTGATCGTGAGGTGACTAAATTTTTAGATATTGATACTAGAGTACCGTTTTTACTTTTAAAACAGATGCATTATGATAATGAAAATCCAATTCTCTATTCTAAACTTTACTTTAGAAGTGATAAGTTTAAGTTTCAAGTGATTAGACAAAGAAGATAGGAGGTGAATTAATACTTAGTAAGTAGTAAAGATTAATAAGAGGGATTAAATTAATTAAACCTTAAAATCAAGGAGGTAATTTAATGTTAAAATTTAATCGAAAGACAGTTGTATTAGTAGCTATTTTGCTGGTAGGACTATTAGTAGCCGGCTGTGGTGGTGGAAATAATCAGGATCAACAAGGAACTCAGGAAGACCAAAAAGAAAGTTTAAAAGTTGGTATTGTCTTATCTAGTGGTGGTAAAGGAGATAAGTCATTTAATGATTCAGCTATTAGAGGTTTAGAAAGAGCTAAAGAGGATTTTGATATTGAATATAAGTATATTGAGCCAAAACAAGTTTCAGCTGCTGAAAAAGGATTAAGATTTTTAGCCCAAAATGGTTATGATTTAGTAATTGGTGTAGGGTTTATGCAGCAAGATGCAGTTGATAAAGTTTCTAAAGAATTCCCAGATACTAAGTTTGCTTTAATTGATAGTGTGGTAGAAAGAGACAATGTTGTTTCTTTAACTTTTAAAGAGCATCAAGGTTCATTCTTAGCAGGTGCTTTATCTGCTTTATTAACTACTCATGATGAGGTTAAAGGAATTAATGAAGAAAAAGTAGTAGGGTTTTTAGGCGGCATGAATATGCCTTTAATCCATAAATTTGAATTAGGATATACATCTGGAGTAGACTATATCAATGAGCAAGAAGGAATTAATGTAAAGGTTAAAGTCGCTTATGCTGGGACTTCACCGGATGCTTTTAATAACCCAGCTAAAGGGAAAGAAATTGCTTTATCTCAATATAATGCTGGAGCAGATATAATTTATCATGCTTCTGGTGGTACTGGTGGGGGATTATTTAAAGCTGCTGCTAAACAAGGTAAGTATGCAATTGGTGTCGATTCAGATCAAGATTGGGTACAGCCAGGATTTGTTTTAACTAGTATGTTAAAGCGAGTTGATAATGCAGTTTATCAAACAGTTAAAGCTGTTAAAAATGATAATTTTGAATCTGGAGTTCAAGAATTTGGTCTAAAAGAGAATGGGGTAGGCTTAACTCCTTTAACTGGTGTTGGTCCTACAGTAAAGACTGCTAAGGAGTTAGGTGATATTACTGCAGAAGATGTCCAGACTATTAAGGAAATGAAGAATAGAATTCCAGAAGAGGTTAAGCAAAAGGTAAAAGATATTAAAGAGAAGATTATTGCTGGAGAAATTAAAGTACCTAATTATTTAGAACAACAAGGAGAATAGATAAATTAATAGAGTAGTTATCAGTGAGATAGCTGATAACTACTCTTAATAATGACTAATAGGAGGTGGCAATCAATTGGAGCCGATCTTAGAAATGAAAGCTATTACTAAGCGATTTCCAGGAGTATTAGCTAATGATAACGTTAACTTAGATTTATACCAAGGAGAAATTCATGCTTTGATTGGTGAAAATGGTGCTGGCAAATCAACACTAATGAGTGTACTTTTTGGTATGTATACTCCTGAGGAAGGAGAAATATTTTATAAAGGTCAAAAATTAGATATTGATGGGCCTCAAGATGCCATTGAATTAGGAATTGGTATGGTTCATCAGCATTTTATGTTAGTACCAACATTGACAGTGGCAGAAAATATTATTTTAGGTTCTGAACCAAAACGAGGATTGAAAATAGATATTGAAAAGGCTATTGCTAAAGTTAACGAACTGGCTAATAAATTTGGATTACAAGTTGATGCTACAGCTAAAGTTAAGGATATTCCGGTTGGAATGCAGCAAAGAGTAGAAATTTTAAAAGCTCTTTATCGTGGAGCAGAGGTATTAATTTTAGATGAACCAACGGCTGTTTTAACCCCGCAAGAAGTAGAGGGGTTATATCAAATCATGGAGTCTCTAACTGAACAAGGAAAGTCAATTATATTTATTACTCATAAATTAAAGGAAGTCTTACGAATTTCGGATCGGATTACTGTTTTACGTAAAGGGAAAGGAATAGGAACTGTTACAACTTCAGAGACTAATCAAAAAGAATTAGCTAGGATGATGGTTGGACGTGAAGTTCTATTAGAGGTAGAAAAAGAAGAAGCTGATTTTGGTGAAGTATTAGTAGAAGTTTCAAATTTGAGTGCCTTCAATGACCGAGGGATGGAGGCGTTAAATTCAGTCTCTTTTCAAATTAGGGCTGGTGAGATTTTAGGTATTGCTGGAGTGGAAGGAAATGGACAGACTGAGTTGGTTGAGGTCTTGACTGGATTAAGAGAGGCTACTGCTGGTGAGTATAATTTACATGGTGATTCACTTTATAATCATTCAGCTAGGAAAATTAAAGAAGCCAAAGTAGCTCACATTCCCGAGGATAGACATAAGCATGGCTTGGTTTTAGACTATACAGTCGAAGATAATTTAGTTTTGGGTTATCATTATCGTGAGCCATTTGCTAAAGGGATTAATTTAAACTTTAATAACTTGGCTGAGCATGCTAATCGTTTGATTCCAGAGTATGATATTCGACCTCAAAATAAGGAAGCACTAGCACGTTCTTTATCCGGAGGAAATCAGCAAAAGATTATTGTAGCACGAGAGTTTGATTTAGGCCCTGAATTCTTAATTGCCTCCCAGCCGACTCGTGGAGTAGATGTAGGTGCTATTGAATTTATTCATCGACGAATCTTAGAACAGCGCGATGAAGGGAAGGCAGTTCTGTTAGTTTCAGCTGAGCTACCGGAAGTAATTTCATTGAGTGATCGGATTGCAGTTATGTATGAAGGTGAAATTGTTGACATAGTAGATGCTGCAGAGGCGACAGAAGAGAAGTTAGGAATTTTAATGGCTGGTGGTAGTTTAGAAGGAGGGATAGCTAATGGGAGTTGATAAGATTGATATTAAAGAATTAGCAATTGAATTATTAATTCCACTTTTAGCAATTATATTTTCATTTATTATTGGTGCAATTATTGTATATACCTTTGGGTATGATCCTATTGAAACTTATGCGGCACTGTTACAAGGGGCTTTTGGTAACTTGAATCGTTTTGCAGATACATTATTAGCAGCAACTCCATTAATTTTTACTGGTTTAGCAGTTGCTTTTGCTTTTCGTTGTGGTCTATTCAATATTGGAGGCGAAGGTCAGTTATTAGTTGGCGGTTTAGCAGCAGCTTGGGTAGGAACTTTTGATGGTTTATCGGTAGTTGTACATGTGCCATTAGCTGTGTTAGCAGCAGCAATAGCTGGAGCCATTTGGATTGCTATTCCTGCTGTTTTAAAGGCATTTTTAGGTGTGCACGAAGTGATTACAACTATTATGATGAATTATATTGCTTATGCTATGGTTGCATATTTGAGTTTGAAAGTGCTAGCCAATCCAGGAGAGATAAAGACACCGCCAATCGAGGCAAGTGCTTATTTATGGAGATTTTCAAATATTTTAGATATTAGGTCATATATGAATTTAGGATTTATATTAGCTTTATTAGTCTTATTATTTATTTATTATTTACTTTGGAAGACGACTATTGGTTATGAAATTAGAGCAGTTGGAATTAATCCTGATGCAGCGGAATACGGAGGTATTAGTGCTCCTAAAAATATTATTTTAGCAATGTTAATCAGTGGTGCTTTAGCTGGTTTAGGAGGAGCTGAAAGAACTTTAGGTTTATATCACTATTATATTCAGGGGTTTTCACCAGGTTATGGATTTACTGGGATTGCAGTTGCTCTATTAGGAAGGAATCATCCATTTGGAATCTTATTAGCAGGAATCTTATTTGGAGCTTTGTCTAATGGTAGAACTTTTATGAATATGGCAGCTGGAGTGCCGATTGATTTGGTAAATATTATTCAAGCTATTATTATCTTCTTTGTAGCTGCTGATTTAATCTTTAGACAATTTATTCCTAATAAGAGTGAAGGAGGTGTAGCTTAATGGAGATTTTGACACAAATATTTAGTTTAGAGACTTTAAGTTCAACTTTGCGAATGGCTACACCTTTGGCTATTGCAGCTATAGGAGGGCTTTATTCTGAGCGTTCAGGAATTATTAATATTGCTTTAGAAGGGTTAATGTTAGCGGGAGCCTTTATAGCGGTAGTTGTTAGTTATTTTACAGGTATTCCTTGGTTAGGATTATTAGGGGCGTTAGTCTTTGGTGGTCTCTTCGCTATGATCCATGCTGTAGTTAGTATTAAGTACCATGCTGATCAGGTAGTAAGTGGTGTAGCGATCAATATGTTAGCGGCTGGTGGAACGGTATTTATGTTGAATATTATCTTTAATACGTCAGGTACCTCTGAGTCTGTAAATGCTTTGCCTTACTGGGGTCCTTTCAAGCCAACAGTCTATATTGGTTTATTAGTAGTATTTATTGCCCATTATGTTCTATTTAAGACACCTTTTGGGCTGCGAGTTAGGTCAGTTGGGGAACATCCTCATGCTGCTGATTCGGTAGGGATTGATGTAGAAAAGATTAGATATATATGTGTAGGTATTAGTGGAATTTTAGCAGGTTTGGCAGGGGCTCATCTATCTTTAGGTGTATTAGATAGTTTTCGTGAAGGGATGACAGCGGGGCGTGGATTTATTGCTTTGGCGGCAATGATTTTTGGTAAGTGGACTCCATTTGGTGCTTTAGGAGCTAGTCTATTATTTGGATTTTCACAAGCGGTACAGATTAGATTACAAGGGTTGGGAATTCCTACTGAATTCGTGCAGATGATTCCATATATCTTTACAATTATTGCTTTAGCAGGAGTTATAGGAAAATCGACTCCTCCTACAGCTATTGGGGAACCATTTGAAAAAGGTAAGAGATAAAGTAAAAAATCAGCTGCTTATAAGCAGCTGATTTTTTATTGTTAATACTTTAATTATTCTCTTCTACTGTTTCATCTTTGAAGAGGAGGATAATAGAATAAAGACCGGCTAAGCCCACTAAAGAATAGATTGTTCTACTAAGGACAGAAGTTTGTCCACCAAATAAAGCAGCAACTAGGTCATATTGAAATAATCCAATTGCTCCCCAATTTAGAGCACCAATAATTACTAAAATGAGTGCTAATCTATCGAGGGTGTTCATATTAAATCAACTCCTTTATTACTTATTCTGTAAATATAATAGTAATAATATACAATTATTTTTATTATTTATAATTTTTCTTATATAAATTTAGAAGATTTCTTTAAATTTAATCGATTAGGCAGGAATGAGAAGTCTACTTAAAGAAAGGAAATAAGTGTGATGAGGTTACTGACCTTTAAAATTTTATGATTTAATTCTGTATAAGGTAGTGAAGAAAATCATAATTTATATATTGAAGTTAGGAGGGAAAAAAGATTAGCTCTATCAGTCAATATTATCAAGATATTTCACATGATATTCTTTCAAAAGAGGAAGAAGTTGTTTTAGCTAAAAAAGCTAAGGCTGGGGATTCAGAGGCTAAGGATAAGTTAATAGAACATAATTTGCGTTTGGTTGTAAGTATTGCTAATAAGTATCAAGGTAAAGGTTTGGATTTGCAGGATTTAATACAAGAAGGGAATATCGGTTTGATTACAGCGGTAGAAAAGTTTGATCCTGATAAAGGGTATCGTTTTAGTACGTATGCTTCTTGGTGGATTAAGCAACGAGTTACTAGGGCGATAGCAAACCAAGGTAAGACCATTCGTATTCCGGTTCATGTCTGGCAAAAGACCAATAAGATATTTAAGATTAAAGGTAAATTACAGAATGAATTAGGACGAGAACCAAAGGCAGAAGAGATATCTGCTGAAACGGATATTTCGTTAGAAAAAATAAAAGAAGTCTTGCAGATAGTTACTGACCAAAATCTTGCTTCTTTGAATCAATTAGTAGGTGATGACGAAAATACTGAGTTAGGAGAATTAGTTGCTAGTAATGAGGTTGATGACCCTGTAGAGGGGACTAGTCAACAGTTGTTAAAAGAAGACTTAGAGGAACTATTGACTCAATTATCTGATCGAGAAGCTGAAGTTATTAGATTGAGGTTTGGATTAAAAGATAGTAGACCAAGAACCTTAAAGGAAGTAGGACAAGAATTTGGAGTAACCAGAGAAAGAATAAGACAGATTCAAATTAAGGCTCTTAACAGATTAAAACATCCTACTCGTATTAAACAGTTAGAAGGCTATTTGAGGTGATACAATGGTAAGTTATAGGCGAACTTCTTATGCTAATCGAGGAAAACAATTAGAAGTTGAATTAGAGACTACTAATCAATATTATAATTCACATGGGATAGCAATGGTTCAAAAGATTCCTATTCCAGTAAAAGTACTAAATTTAGATCAAAGAACTGGCAAGATCACTAGTGCATTTTATGAGAAGAAATCGACAGTTGACTATATTGGGACTTATGAAGGTAGAAGTATAGTCTTTGATGCAAAGGAGACTAATGTAGAAACACGGTTTGATCTTAAAAATATAAAAGAACATCAATATCAATATTTAAAATCTCAGCACCAGTGTGGTGCTATTGCTTTTTTATTGGTTAGATTTAAGAGTTTGGATGAAACCTATTATCTTCCATTTGAGTTATTGGCTCAATATATGAAGAATAAGAAACAAGGTGGAAGAAAGAGCATTCCATATGATGAAATAGCTAAAGGGAGATATAAATTAAGTGCTAAAGGGCTAGCATTATTAGACTATTTGAGTATAATAGATAAGATTATAGATGGTTAACAATAAAAAGATTATGAAAAGTTAATTTTAAGTAATTAATGTAAAAATATCCTCTCACCTATGATTTAACTAGGAATATAATAAAGTGGAAGAAAGAATAGTTTAAGGGGGGAGGAAGTTGATAAATTACTTAGAAAATTATAACTTAGTAGTAATAGGTTTGTTAACTAGCTTAGCGGCTGGGTTAGCAACTGGAGTAGGAGCGATGCCTATTCTATTCACTAGAAATATTAGTAAGAAACTATTAAATATACTCTTAGGATTTGCTGCGGGGATTATGTTAGCTGCAACTTCATTTAGTTTAATAATTCCGGCTATTGAGTATGGTGGAGGTGGAGTTAAGGGTGCTGCCATCACCTTGCTTGGTATTTTGCTAGGAGGAATATTTTTGGACCTTATTGACCATTTCTTCGATGATACAAATTTACTGAACAACTCTACAGACCAAAATTCTAATTTAAGAAAGATTTGGTTGTTTGCGTTTGCTATAACTCTACATAACTTTCCTGAAGGGTTAGCAGTAGGAGTTGGTTTTGGGAATGGTGATATTTTAAATGGTTTGACTATAGCGATAGCAATAGGTTTGCAGAACTTACCGGAAGGCTTAGCTGTAGCGTTACCTTTTGTGAGGGAAGGATTACCACCATGGAAATCGTTTTTAATTGCATTGATGACAGGCTTGGTAGAGCCGATAGGAGGCTTGTTAGGAGTAAGTTTAGTACAGATTACAGCATCTATCTTGCCTTTAGCATTGGCTTTTGCAGCAGGGTCTATGCTATTTGTAATTAGTCATGAGATCATTCCTGAAAGTCAAAAAGATAATATGGCATCTAAACTTTCTACTCACGCTTTATTATTAGGATTTGTGATTATGATGTTTTTAGATAATACTCTAGGGTAGAAGCTATATATATTAGAAAAATATTTATTTAAAATAATCAAAAAACCCCATCTAAATATTGCATTTAGGTGGAGCAGTTGACATATAATAAAAGGATAATACCTATATTACTAAGAGATACTTATTAATCTTAGGGATATAGGTATTTTTTTGTGAATAATCTTACTTATTGAAGGGGATATAAGTTGTTATATAGAATAACTATTAAGTGAAGGTTATTAAAATGTTTATTTTGAATATGATAAAATATAAATAATTAACTCTTTAATTAAAGGGTGTGAATATTTTAATGTCTATATTAGAAAGTATTATTCTGGGAGTAGTCCAAGGGATTACGGAATTTTTACCTATTAGCAGTTCAGGTCATTTAGTCATTTTCCAGAGGTTATTAGGAATTACAGAACCGCAATTAATTTATAATG
The DNA here is from genome assembly GCF_900114655.1 of Candidatus Frackibacter sp. WG13. Lineage (GTDB taxonomy): Bacteria > Bacillota > Halanaerobiia > Halobacteroidales > Acetohalobiaceae > Frackibacter. The sequence goes on along the minus strand of NZ_FOTT01000001.1, from coordinate 100,371 downwards.
TATTTTTTCATTTAGGGACTTTAATAGTGGTGGTTAGCTTTTATTGGGATGACCTTAAGAGGCTATTAAATTTTGACCCTCAACATAATAAAGAGCGATTATTGATTCTTATTGCGTCTATACCTACTGCTTTAATTGGTTTTGGCTTTAAAGACCTCTTTGAAGAGTTATTTGGTTCAATTACAGCTGTAGCTATTGCATTATTAGTAACTGGGGTTTTACTTTGGTTAGTGGAAAATATAAATATTAGTTTTAATAAGAATATGTCAGATTTAAGTTGGATGCAGGCAATATTGATTGGCATTGCTCAAGGTCTAGCAATTACTCCTGGGGTCTCTCGTTCAGGGACTACTATTGTAGCTGGTTTACTATTAGGAATGAATAGAGACTCAGCGGCCAGATTCTCATTTTTAATCTTTATTCCGGCTGTATTGGGGGCAAATTTATTAGAAGTCTTAGATGTTATTCAGGCAGGAGTAATTAATGTTAATTATTTAGCTCTGTTAACAGGAACATTAACTGCAATTGGTATTGGATTTTTAGCTATTAAGTTTTTATTGAAAGTGTTAGAAGAGAATCGTCTTAATTATTTTGCTTATTATGTTTGGGGATTAGGCCTTTTGATTTTAACGCTTAATTTTATCTAAAAAGAGATAATGCTGTGCTAGAAATTGTCATAACATTTGCATACTACTTTAATTAATAAAAATAGTTACAGTACTTATCATGATAATATAATAACATCAAAGGAGGACAAAGCCAATGGAGGAGGTAGGGGAAAGAATAAGACAAGCACGGTTGAAGAAAGGTCTTAAAATCGAAGATGTACAGCAAGCTACTAAGATTCGTAGTAAATACTTAAGGGCTATTGAAGAGGGAAAGTTTGATGTGATTTCAGAAGAGGTTTTTTTAAAAGGATTTTTGCGAGTGTATGCTAATTATGTCGGACTTGATGGACAGGAAATATTGGCTGAGTATAAAAGAAAGAATAATTCGAATATAGACCCAGGAGTAAATGATGAAGATTCTAAAGAAGAATTACATCCACTACTAGAAGATATATTAGATCTATTACATAGAAATTGGAAAAAGGGTGTAATTGCCACTTTAATTGTAGTGATATTATTAACGATGGGAATAGGATTATATAGAAGTAATCTTTTAGTTAGGATAACTCAGAAGATTCGGGGTATACAAGAAGGGTCAGTTAAGAAAGAAAAATTACGTTTAAAAGAGGTTAAGGTTACATCAAAAGTTAGAAGAGAGCTAAATCAAGAAAGTAAAGAGTCACATGAAATAAATAGACCTGAAAAGATTAAGAAGAAAAATAAAAATAAAGTTAAAGATAAAGATTTATTAGCAGATAACTTAAACTTTACAATTGAGGCTTTAGAGGCATCATGGGTTAAGGTAGTTGTAGATGGCAAGGTAGTATTCGAAAAGATATTAAATTCTGGGGAAAGCAAAAGTTGGCATGCAGACCAAAAACTTAAATTACTAACATCTAATGCAGCTGGAATTAGAATTGTTTCTGAGGATAGAGTCTTGGGCCCATTTGGCAAACATGGTGAGGTTATAGAAAAAGAGTTTACGCTGAAATCGAAATAAGATTTAGACTCTAAAGTTAAGGTATATTTAAGCTTAGACTGTTGGTCTAGGTGTAGATATATCTTTTTCTTTTTTAAATATATCTGCGTAGGAGGAAGGGCGATGGTTAAGAAGACTGATGAAGGTCAAATCTTTTGGAATGGTGAAGACTTATTATTGATTATTCTAATCACCTTATTTGTTACAATAACATTCGGAACCATATTAACCTTTGTAGTTCAGAATTTTAATCTAGTAGGAGAATCGATCCTTACTTATAAGCCTATTCTAGTTAATTTTTTGCAATTTATTACGCTTATAGGTGCTAGTTCATATATTGTTATGTATAAGTATGATTTAAATTTAGAATATTTAGGCTTAAAAATAACAGACTGGAAGAAGATAATTATTTTTGGTTTAATAGGTGGGATAGTCATCTTTATAATGATTATCTTAACTAACTTAGGAATACAGAGGCTTGTTGATAAGTGGTGGGAGGTTACCATCCCTTCTCAATCGATAGTCACTCAGTTAATTAATAGTGAAAGTCTTTTGTTCTTTTTCATTTATAGCAGTTTAGTAATTATTATTGGACCTATTGCGGAGGAAATATTTTTTCGTGGTCTATTATACCAATATTTAAAAAGTAGATTAGGATTAATTAAAGGAGCTTCTTTAGCAGCAGTTATATTTGGGTTAGCTCATTTAAACCCATGGACATTCTTAGCTACTTTTTTAGGTGGATTATCTTTGATTATTATTTACGAGTTAAGTGAATCATTATATACTAATATTATTGCACATATTACTTGGAATTTAATTGTAGTTATTATTATTTATCTATTATGGCAAAATAGTAGTATATAAAATAAAAAAAGCCTGATTAAGGTCAGGCTTTAATGGCAATTAAAGTTATGTTAATTTCATTAAAATAAATGGTGGACCCACTAGGATTCGAACCTAGGACTACTCGGTTATGAGCCGAGTGCTCTGACCAACTGAGCTATGGGTCCAAAATGGTCGGAGCGAAAGGATTTGAACCTTCGACCCCCTGGTCCCAAACCAGGTGCGCTACCAAACTGCGCCACGCTCCGTAGCGACAATTTGTAGTATAACTTATATTCATAAAGATGTCAAGAATCATTAAACTACATTATTTATCTTTAGAATAGATAAGCTAATCTAAACGAGTTAATACTTCATTTTAAAGGTTAATATAAAATATAAGAGAAGGAGAGAGATGGTAATGAAGATTATGGTAACGAATGATGATGGAGTCTATGCTGATGGAATCCAACACTTAACTAAAGCTTTAGAAAAAGACGAGGAACACGAAATAATAGTAGTAGCACCTGATAGAGAGCAGAGTGCTACTGGTCATGCTATTACTTTGCGGAGGCCTTTACGTGTGGCTGAAATGAATTATAAAGATATTAATTCAAAGGTATTATCTGTTGATGGCACTCCTGCTGATTGTGTTAAGTTAGGAGTAGAAGCAATCTTAGATGATGAGCCAGATTTAGTTATTTCAGGAATTAATCGAGGACCTAATTTAGGCTGTGATGTTCTATATTCCGGAACTGTCTCAGCTGCTTTTGAAGGCCTATTATTAGGAATTCCCTCGATAGCTGTTTCATTGGCAACTTATGAAGATTGGAACTTTTCGTATGCAACTGAATTTATGAGGGGGTTAGTAAAGAGTTTAGACCGAGATGATTTAAGATCAGATGTTCTGTTGAATATTAATATTCCCCCTCTTGATAAAGAGCAATTAGAAGGAGTGAAGGTTACTAAATTAGGAAATAGAAGTTATACTAATATGTTTGATCAACGAATTGATCCTCGAGGAGAAGAGTATTATTGGTTAGCAGGAGATATAATCGAAGAAGGTAATGATGAACAAACAGATGTAACAGCTATTAACCAAAATCAAATTTCGATTACACCTATTCGACTCAATCTAACTGATTTTGATACTATTAAAGAGTTAGAATTAAAAGGATTGGAACTTTTTTAGAATAATTTAAATAAAATGAACATAAATTTACCTCCTATGAATAATTTATAATAACATTATTCTATAGGAGGTTTCTTTATGTCTAAAAATTATGGGTCAGATGCGAAAAGTTTATCGTTAGATTTCAAAATTATTGCGTGGGGAATATTGGTTAGTTTTAGTCTCTTATTGTCAGGGAGCATTATTATTGGTTGCTTGATTACTTTTACTAATATTAATAAACTTGTGGTTCAAAGATTGCTAATTATTTTTAACTATATTTCAATCTTAATGGGAGCAATTTTGACAGGAAGCAACGTAAAGAAGAAAGGTTGGTTAAATGGAAGTATAGTGGGGTTTGGGCATATGTTATTAATATTTATAATTAGTATGCTTTGGTTAGACGCTTTATTTAATACTAGTATTATAATTATGGCAATGATAGGTTTAATCACAGGTGTAATAGGTGGCATGTCTGGTATAAATATTGTAAGTAAGTAGAGAGGTGATTAAAATAAATAAGAAAAGAATAGATTTAAAAGGAAAAGAATTAGATGAAATTAAAGAGACTATTGATCGAGAATTAAGCATAATCTATGAAAACTACAAATTAGAGACTATTGATTTAGGTGGAATTGATTGGCTGCCGAAAATTATCAGTTTTTCATTAGGTGCGGTTACGAGTGGAATCTTAAAAGAGATTGGAAAAGAAGTTTGGTATAAAATTAAGGGTTTATTAATTGAGTCAAAGAAGAAAAGCCATGCACCTAAATTTGAATTTGAATTTGAGTATCAAGGGATTGAGATTATTGCTATAGTTGAAAGCGATGATCCAAAGGAATTAAAGCAAGCCTTTAATAATTTAGGAGATATGTGGGATAAAATAGTGGCTTTAACTGAAAGTGAAGATACAGATAGAGATAGAGATAAAATAAGGTTGATGCTAGACTTAGAAGAAGGGGGTTGGAAGAATAAAAACTTATAATTAGGACAATTACTTTCTTTTCTGTATTAAACTACCGTTATTATAGAGACTAGAAGTGGATATTCTAAATATATATGAAGTCTGAATGCAGAAAAGGAGTGAAATCAATGGTAGTTAAGCAAGAGGCAATCGATAATAACTTATTGGTAATAGATGAATTGAGTGAATTCTGGTCTAAGAATAATTTCGGTTTATATCCGCATCAGATAGAGACGGCTAATCGAGTAATTAATGAATTAGATGGAAGAGCATTATTGGCTGATGAGGTAGGCTTGGGTAAGACAATTGAGGCTGGCTTAATTATAAAAGAATATCTCTTAAGAGGAGAAATTGATAATTTTTTAGTTTTAACACCAGCCTCTTTAGGCTACCAATGGTGGGTAGAATTAACAAATAAATTTGATATAGATCTATTTAATAATCGTAAAGGCAAGGGGTGGCATTACTTTAATAATCAGATTGCTTCTATCGATTTAGCAAAGAGAGAGCCTCATTGTAACTATATATATGACCGTGGTTTTGACATGATCATAGTTGATGAGGCACATAAATTAAAGAATAACAAGACTATGAATTGGAAGTTTGTTAATAATCTCTCTCCTAAATATATGCTATTTTTGACTGCTACTCCTATTCAAAATGAATTAAAAGAACTTTATAATTTAATCTCTCTTTTAAAGCCGAAATTATTTAAGAATTATAGTGATTTTAAAACTAATTTTGAAAGACAAACACCAAAATATGAAGTTTTAAAGGATAAATTATCAAATGTTATGATTAGAAATAAAAGAGTAGAGTCTAAATTGGATTATACTGAGCGTAAGGTAAAGCTAATTCCTCTTAAGTTATCACCTTCCGAACAACGACTTTATGATGGGCTTACTGACTTAATTAAAGCAGAATATCAACGTTGTGTTTCGGAAAATAAAAGTATTTTACATTTAGTTACTTTGCAACGAGAGATCTGTAGTAGTTCCTTTGCGGTGATTAATACTTTAAAAGACTTTATGGAGTCTGCATCAGAAGAAATTAAACCACAATTAAGAAAACTATTAAATTTAGCTAAAGGTATTACAATTAATCAAAAGGTCAAGATAGTGGAAGAAATACTAAAGAAGGTCGACGGACAAGCAGTTATTTTTACTGAATACTTAGCTACTCAGGATTATATCTGTCGCTATCTTTATAATCGAGGGATTATGCCGGTTAAATTTGATGGTAGCTTGACAGATACACAAAAAGAATGGGCTAAGTATAGGTTTGCTGAAGCGGGAGATGTTTTAGTTAGTACTGAAGCTGGAGGACAGGGTATCAATCTACAATTCTGTAATGTAATTATTAATTATGATTTGCCATGGAATCCAATGAAATTAGAACAACGAATTGGGCGTGTTCATCGATTAGGGCAGAGCAGGGATGTAGAGATCTATAATCTCTCTACTAGGGGAACTATTGAAGAGAAAGTATTGAATCTCCTTTATCAAAAGATAGGACTTTTTGAATCGGTTATTGGCGATTTAGATAAAATAGTGAATGATTTACAAGATGAGAATATATCAGAGAGTGATATCTTTAAAATTATAATTAATACCGGCGAAGAAAAATTAAAAAATAATTTAGAAGAGTTACCTCATGACCATATTATGCAGAAATCATTTTGATAGGAAAGTATAGATCCTTAAGGAGCTAGATATAATATATTTAACCAGCCTTAGAAGGAGGGGTGTGAATGTCAGAAGAAAGAAATAATCCAGAAGTAAAAGGTGATAGTTTGAGTTTACTAGTCAAAGATAAGTTAGCTGATGATTTAGAGGTAGGAGCTTTAGAAGTGATTCAAAATCTTATTAGTAGTGTAAAGGGAATTAAAGGCCTAAATAATGGGATTAAAGTGACCGGTAAGAAAGGTTCTAAGGCAGAAAAATAAAGACAGATGCCTAGGAGAGAAAGGCATCTGCTTTAAGAGTAACACCTAAGGAATTATAAATGCTTAGTATGTTACTCGCATTAATAGTATGTGAATTCATTCAAGATTTATTCAAATTCATAATACCAAATTTTCAAAAAAGAAGGGAAGGTTTATGAGAGAAAAGTGGTATAAGTTAAAGATTGAAGATGTGATTAATCAACTAAAGACTGATATTAAAGTAGGATTGAATACTAATGAAGTACAAAAAAGGAAAGATAAATATGGCGAGAACACAATTGAAGAGACTAATCGACGTAGTATTTTTCAGATGTTAATAGACCAATTTAAAGATTTTATGATTATAATCTTATTATTAGCTGCTTTGGTTTCTGGATTTTTAGGAGAACTTAAAGATTCAATTGTTATTCTAATCATTATTATTTTAAATGCAGTGTTAGGAGTAGTACAAGAAAATAAAGCAGAAAACTCTTTGCAGGCTTTACGAGCATTGGATACTCCTAGTGCTCAAGTACTTAGAGATGAGAGATGGATTGAGATTGATTCAAGAGATTTGGTACCTGGTGATATAGTTAATTTAGGAGTCGGTGATGCAGTCCCAGCTGACCTTAGAATAATCTCTAGTGATGGATTAGAAGTACAAGAGGCAGCTTTAACTGGTGAATCAGTGGCTGTGCAGAAGGATGCTGATGTAATTCTTGAAGATGAAGTAGCTTTAGGAGACCAGACTAATATGTTATTTAAAGGAACGACTGTGCAATCAGGGCAGGCGAAAGCATTAGTTGTGGCTACGGCTATGGATACTGAATTTGGTAAGATAGCGGAGATGATTCAAGCGGTTGACCAACAACAGACTCCTTTACAGAAGCGTTTAGAAAGGCTAGGTAAGAAGCTAGGAATTGGAGCTTTGTTCTTGAGTGCTATTGTTTCTATATTGGGGATCATTCAAGGGGAAGAGCCATTTACTATGTTTATGACTGGGGTTAGTCTAGCAGTAGCCGCAATTCCAGAAGGATTGCCTGCAATTGTAACTATTGTTTTAGCCTTAGGAATGCAGAGAATGATTAAGAATAATGCAATAATTAGGCGGCTTCCAGCAGTAGAAACTTTAGGTTCAGCTACAGCTATCTGTACTGATAAGACTGGAACGTTAACTCAAAATAAGATGGTAGCTAGGGAGGTGACTTTACCTGATTATGAAGAAATAAAGGTTGGTGGTGATGGTTATGCTCCTAAAGGTAGCTTTACAGTTGATGGTAAAGAGATTAATTCAGACTTTAAGTTAAGCTTAAAATTACTATTTAAAACTTGTCTACTTTGCAATAACTCTAAGTTAAGTAAAACTGAAAAAGGAGACTGGCAAGTATTAGGAGATCCTACAGAAGGAGCATTATTAGTCTTAGGTAGTAAAAGTGGCATAAACAGAGAAGAATTAATAAATAGTTATGATAAGAAGAGAGAGATAGAATTTAATTCAAAACGAAAGATAATGTCAGTTATCTATCAGACGGAAGCATCAAAAGTAGAAGTCTATACTAAGGGAGCACCAGATGTTATTTTAGAGAAAGCTAATCTAATCTACACAGCTAATGGCATTGATAAGCTTAGTGATGATAAAAGAGAAGAATTGCTAAAGTTAAACGAAGAATTAGCTAGCAAGGGGAGAAGAATCTTAGGGATAGCCTGGCGTCAATTAGACGATTATTCTTCAGACTTAAAGGATGAAGAGATTGAAACAGACTTAGTCTTTGTTGGTTTTGTTGCTATGATTGATCCACCGCGACCAGAAGTTAAAGAAGCTATTGATCAATGTAAAAGGGCAGGAATTAAACCTATAATGATTACAGGTGATCATAAAGCTACAGCATTGGCTATTGCTGAGGAGATAGGTTTGACTAATAAAGGTAATTTAGCATTGTCAGGTCCAGAATTAGAAGAGATGATTACTGCTGAATTTGAACAAAGAGTAAATAAGGTTAGAGTTTATGCTCGGGTTTCACCAGAACATAAGGTGCGAATAGTGAAGAATTTACAAAAACGAGGTAATGTAGTAGCAATGACTGGTGATGGAGTTAATGATGCTCCGGACCTCAAGAATGCGGATATAGGTACAGCAATGGGTAAAAAAGGAACAGATGTAGCAAAAGAAAGTGCGGATATGGTGTTGACTGATGACAATTTTGCTACGATTATTACAGCAGTAAAAGAAGGTAGACGTATCTTTGATAATATCAAACGTTCAATTCAATTCTTGCTTTCTTGTAACTTAGGAGAAGTCTTTACTTTGTTGGTTGCTTTAATTATTGGCTTTCAAAGACCCTTAATTCCTATTCAAATATTATGGATTAATTTGGTAACTGATAGTTTGCCAGCAATATCTTTAGGTTTAGAAGAAGCAGAGCAAGAAATAATGGACCGTCCGCCACGAGCTCCAGATAGTGGTGTCTTTTCAAAGCAAGATACTTATAGTACTATAGCCCAAGGAGTCTTGATAGGCACTTTGGCTTTATTGGGTTATTGGATAGGTTTACAACGAGGTGGATTGGTTAAAGCACAGACAATGACATTTGCGACTTTAGCATTTGCTCAGTTATTTCATACTTTTAATTTAAGGTCTAAAGCTTCACTAATAGAAATAGGTTTCTTTAGTAACCGATATTTAGTCATTGGAGTAGTAGTTTCGATTCTATTACAGCTAGCAGTCCTATTAGTTCCATTTTTGCAAAAGATATTTGAAGTTATAACTTTGAGCGGAATTGATTGGGTAATAATTGGAGGGCTAGCTATTCTTCCAATTATTATAGTTGAAATATTTAAACAGTTATTGTAATTATCCATCTTAGCTTGCCTTAGTATCTTTTGGTGTAGGTACTTTGGCTCTTTTTTATGCTCTTAGGTTTGTAGTAAAAATATTTGCATTTTTATTCGTATTTATGTATAATTATAATCAATGCTGTTTTTATTAATAAATTAGGTAAAATAATAATAGATAGTAATAGATAGTAATAGATAGTAATAGATGTGAGGTGAAGTTAATGATTAAGGTAGGAATAATTGGTGCAACTGGATATACAGGCTTAGAATTAGTAAGACTATTGACTAGACACCCAAAAGTAGATTTAGAGATGATAACTTCAAGAAGTTTTGCAGGTAAGAATATTGCAGAAGTTTACCCTAGCTTACAGGGAATTGTGAATCTTAAATGCGAAGCATTAGAAGTAGAAAGGTTAGCTAATAGAGTAGAGGTTGTCTTTACTGCTTTACCGCATGGAGTTTCGATGTCTATCGTACCAAAATTATGTAAAGCAGGAGTTAAAGTAATAGATTTGAGTGGGGATTATCGGTATCAAAGACAGAAATTATATGAGGAATGGTATCAACAAGAACATACAAGTCCTCAATTATTAGAAGAAGCAATCTATGGCTTGCCGGAGATAAATCGAGAACAGATTAAAGAAAGTAGTCTAGTAGCTAATCCTGGTTGTTACCCAACATCGTCGATTTTGGCTTTGGCGCCGGCAATCAAGAAGAAGTTAGTTGATTTAAACTCAATTATTATCGATTCTAAATCAGGGGTAACAGGAGCGGGAAGAGAACCTAGTCGAGTTACTCACTTTACTGAGGTTGATGAAAGTTTTAAGGCATATAAAGTGGCTCAGCATCGTCATACATCAGAAATTGAGAATGGATTAGAATTTCTAACAGAGGAAGAAGTTATACTTTCATTTACTCCTCATTTAGTTCCAATGAAGCGAGGGATTTTAAGTACAGTTTATGCTAATTTAGATCAAAATAGTGATCTTAATACTGAAGAGATTATAAAATTATATCAAGAATTTTATAGAACTCATCCTTTTGTTAGAATTCAGGATATTAATAAGATGCCAGATACTAAATATGTGGCTGGATCGAATTATTGTGATATTGGTTTAAAGGTCGATTTAAGGACTAAGCGAATAATAATTGTTTCAGTTATAGATAATTTAATTAAAGGTGCAAGTGGTCAAGCAATTCAAAACTTTAATTTAATGTCAGGGTTTGCGGAAGAAACTGGTTTGAAGTTTGCAGGAATATTTCCATAAAGTAATGAATGTAGTTATAAATAAGGAGGTATGATTATGGTAAGTAGTTTAGAAGAGATTAATTTTAAAGATATTTCTGGTGGGATTACTAATACTCCTGGGTTTTCAGGAGCTGGAATTAACTGCGGTTTAAAAGAATATGAGAAAGATTTAGCTTTAATATATAGTGAAGAAGAAGCAAAGCTAGCAGCTGTTTTTACTAAGAATCAAGTTAAAGCTGCACCGGTAGTCATTGGAGAAAGATTACGGAGTAATGGTAGAGCTCAGGCTTTAATTATTAATAGTGGTAATGCTAATGCTTGTACAGGAGCACAAGGTTTTAAAGATGCAGAAGAGATAGTTGAATTAACAGCACAGCATTTAGGAATTGCTCCTGATTTAGTATTTCCAGCATCAACAGGGGTAATTGGTGAAACTTTGCCAATAGAATTATTGAAAGCGGGGATAAAAGAGATTACAGGATATCTTCACCCTGCTGGAGGTAAGAGAGCAGCAAGAGCAATCATGACAACTGACACTTATCCTAAGGAGATAGCGGTTACCTTTGAAATAGATGGTCAAGAGATAATTATTGGTGGTATGGCTAAAGGTTCAGGTATGATTGAACCAAATATGGCTACTATGCTATCATTCTTAACGACAAACTTGAATATTTCACAGCAGTTATTACAGGAAGCATTATCAACAGCAGTTAACTCTTCATTTAATCGGATTACTGTCGATGGAGACCAAAGCACCAATGATACAGTAGCTATTTTGGCTAACGGAACAGCGGGTAACTCGTTAATTAATTGTAAAGATGATAATTATTATAAGTTCTTAGGTATTTTAGAGGAAGTAACTAAGAATCTAGCACAACAGATTGTTAAGGATGGTGAAGGTGCTACTAAATTTGTAGAGATCGAAGTAATCAATGCCTTAACTCTTAGCGATGCCGAGTTGATTGCGAGAGCAATTGCTAATTCTCAATTGGTTAAAACCGCTTTATTTGGTGAAGACCCAAATTGGGGTAGAATAGTAGCCGCTGCTGGTTATTCTGGTGGTCAAGTAGAGTTAGACCGATTAGGGATTGAGATTAATGGATTAAAGTTATTAGTTGATGGACAGAAGACAGAGGTTGATAGCGATCGATTAAGAGATTTATTAGCTCAAGATGAGATTAATATTAAAGTCAATCTTAATCTAGGGCAAGGGAAGTATAGAGTTTGGACTTGTGATCTTTCTTATGAATACGTAAAGATTAACGCGGAATATCATACATAAGCTCAGAAAAGAGCTTTCGAGTTAGAAGCAGGGGTGTTGTTGAGGCTGAGGTTAAGGTTAAGGGTATACGGAATATTAGTTGATTTATAGTAGAGGTGATGGGGAATGGATGATTTAATTAAGAAGGCTGATATATTGGTTGAGGCGTTACCATATATGCGTAAGTTTCGTAATAAGACGATTGTGATTAAGTATGGTGGTAATGCGATGGTTAATGATGAAATTAAAAGATCAGTTTTAGAGGATATTACGCTTTTAAAGTATGTGGGGGTTAATCCGGTGATTGTTCATGGTGGAGGCCCAGTGATTAGTGAGACTTTAGACCGTTTTGAGATTGATAGTGAGTTCTATCAAGGTTTGAGAGTCACTACTGAAGAGATTATGGAAATAGTGGAGATGGTTTTAGTAGGAAAGATTAATAAAGAGATTGTCTCTTTAGCTAATGCATTTGGAAGTCAGGCAATAGGCATCTGTGGTAAAGATGGTAATTTGATTGAGGCTGAAAGTTATGAATTAGAGGCTGATGAAGATGTTGACCTAGGATATGTAGGTCAGGTGAAAAAGATTAATTCTCAAGTTTTAGATAATTTAATTGAAGATGACTTTTTGCCGATAGTTTCACCGATTGGAGTAGGTAATAAAGGAGAAAGTTATAATATTAATGCTGATTTAGTTGCTGGTCATTTAGCGGCTGCTTTAGATGCTGATAAATTAATCTTATTAACTAATGTTGAAGGAATCTTAGCCGATGAAGAAGATAAAAGCTCTTTAATTTCATCATTAAATATTAGTGATGCTAAGGTAATGATGGAGAAAGGTAGAATTGCTGGAGGTATGATTCCTAAGGTTAATTCATGTATCAATGCTTTAGAGCAGGGAGTTAGGAGAACACATATCTTAGATGGTAGAGTAACCCATGCATTATTATTGGAGATATTTACAGATAAAGGGATAGGCACAATGGTGACTAAGTAAGGGAGGAAATAGTATGAATAAGGAAGATATCATTCAATCTGATGAAGCTTATTTTATGAATGTCTTTGGTGGTCGGTTACCGATTGTAGTTGATAAAGGAGAAGGGATTAAAGTTTGGGATGAAGAAGGAAATGAATACTTAGATTTTTTAGCTGGAATTGCGGTTAATGCTTTAGGACATAGCCATCCTAAGGTTAATCAAGCTTTAAAGGAACAGATTGATAAGGTCATTCACTGTACTAATATCTATTATATTGAACCACAAGCTAAATTAAATAAGTTATTGGTAGAGAACTCTGCTGGTGATAGAATCTTTTATGGTAATAGTGGTGCAGAAGCTAATGAAGGAGCAATTAAGTTGGCTCGTAAATACTTCAAGGTAAGAGATGAGGAACGATATGAGGTAATTACTACGACTAAGTCATTTCATGGACGAACCTTAGCAACAATTGCTGCTACTGGACAAGAGAAGTATCAGAAACCTTTTACACCTTTACCGGAAGGTTTTAAAGAGGTACCGTTTAATGATTTGGCTGCCTTAAAAGAAGCTGTTTCTGATAAAACTTGTGCAATTATGGTAGAGCCGATTCAAGGTGAAGGCGGCATTAATGTAGCTGATCAAGAGTATTTACAAGGTGTTAGAAAGCTATGTGATGAAGAAGGTATCTTACTTATTTTAGATGAAATTCAGACAGGGTTAGGTAGAACGGGTAAATTTTTTGGTTATGAGCACTACGGGATTGAACCGGATATTTTCACGTTGGCTAAAGCGTTAGGCAATGGAGTTCCGGTCAGTGCTTTCTTAGCTAAGGAAGAAGTAGCAGATGCCTTTGAACCTGGTGATCATGGTTCCACTTTTGGAGGTAATCCATTAGCTTGTATAGCGGCTTATACGACGGTTAAGACTATTTTAGAGGAAGATATAGTGCAGCATACTGTTGAGATAGGAGAGTATTTTGAAGAAAAGCTAAGTGAATTAATTAAAAAATATGATTTTGTTAATAGTGTACGTGGAAAAGGATTAATGCTTGGATTAGAAGTAGACTTAGATGCTAAAAAATTAGTTCATGAGGCATTAGAGAAGGGATTATTGATTAATGCAGTTAGTGAGACGACTCTACGATTTTTACCGCCATTAATCGTGGAAAAAGGTGATATTGATAATGTAATTGATATCTTGGATAGAATATTTGCAAAGTATTTATAATAGAAATAATTTTTAAGAGGCAGGTCAAAAGACCTGTCTCTTATGGTTCATAGAATTGCAGATAGAATAATCATTTTATACATTGACGTTTACGATAGGGTTTGCTATAATATAATTAGTATATTTTTTGAAGATGTTTCTTTTATTTGAATAAGTTAGGAGGAGGTGAAAGGCTATAATGGCAGAAATTAAAGAGCGAGAAGAGTGTCCAAATATTGAAGTTAATGATATAGACTGCAACTGTGAAGCAGATTGTGAACGTCATGGAGTTTGTTGTGCTTGTATTGAAGCACATCGCCAGTTAGGCAACCTGCCAGCATGTCTTGCGTAAGTCAGAAGAGGCTTGCTTGAACATAATGTAACGATCTCTAAAGACCGTTGTAATGACGGTCTTTTTTATTATACATAGGAAATTATGCTTAATTTCAAATTATGGTTATATTGGTTTTATTCTTTAGCTTTGTATATAATTTAAGAAAGGCACATAAATTAGTATAGCATTAATTTTTAGTTTTCCTAAATAGTAGGCAGGTGAAATAGGCTAAACAGAGAAATAATAAGATGAATGGGGTGAGAATATTTATGACACAGATGGTAGAGATATATACAGATGGCTCCTGCTTGGATAATCCAGGCCCTGGAGGTTGGGGTGTTGTCTTATTATTTGGAGATAATATTAAGAAGTTAAGTGGTTCAGTGCAGGATACAACTAATCAGCAGATGGAATTATTAGCTGCAATTAAGGGGTTAGCCGCTTTAACAAAACCAGTTAAGGTTAAACTCTATTCCGATAGCGCATATTTGGTAAATGCTTATCAACAAGGTTGGATCGATGGCTGGAAAAGAAAGAGTTGGAAAAAAAGCAAGGGAGAATTAAAGAATAAATTCTTATGGATCTGTCTTGATGATTTAGTCAACAAACATGAAGTAGAATTTGTAAAAGTTAAAGGACACTCTGGTAATAAATGGAATGAAGTCTGTGATGATCTAGCTCAAGAGGCAGCAGGTAAGATTAGGTAACGATAATTGACAGTGAAGCCCAGAAAAGAGCTTTCGAATTAGAAGCAGAGTCTATCGTAGGCTTGCGACCAACTTATATAAATATACGATTATTGTTGATAATATTTTAGTGAATTTGGGGGGATAAGATGAAAAATCTTAGTTGTATGAGTCAGTTGTCAATTTTTGAAGGCTTATCTAATAAGGAGTTATTGATGATTCCTTCATTTGCTCAAGGAAGGTTATATGAGAAAGGGGAAATTCTCTTTAACGAAGGAGAAGAAATGGAGGCTATCTATTTAATTAAGAGCGGCCAGGTTAAACTTTCTAAAGTATTTAAAAACGGGAAAGAGATTACTCTGCAATTAATTAATAATGACCAAGTATTAGGGGAAAATGCCTTGTTTAGTGATACCACACATTCTTTTACTGCTAAAGTAGTTGAGGATGCTTTTATATGTGCTTGTACTAAAGAAGAGTTTGAGAGGGTAATTACTGAGCACCCTCAAGTAGGGATGAAGATCATTAAAACTTTAGGGCAAAAGCTATCACAATTGACTGAGCGAGTAAATAGCTTAACAATTTATGATGTCAAGGGAAGATTAGTTAATTTACTCTTTCACCTAAGTGAAGAGTATGGGATTGAAACATCACAAGGAGTTAAGATTGATTTAACATTAACGCATCAAGATTTATCTGAATTTGTTGGTGCTTCACGGGTGATGGTAACTAAAGCTTTAAATCAGTTAACCGGTATTGTTAAGCAGGATAAGAAATTTATAATTAATGAACCGGATTCTTTACTAAGTTTGATTAGTTAGAGTTTACTTGGATGATAGACTTAGCCTAGTAGCTATATTTTTAATTATATATTGACGTTAACGTAAAGATAATAGAGTAAAGGAGTTGAACTGCTATGAAAGATCTAAGTAAAGAGATCATTAAGTTCGCAGAACAAAAAGGTGCTGACTTAGTAGGGATAGTTGATATAAGTAAAATTAACTTCCCTAAAGGACATCATCCGACGGGTTATTTATCTGGAGCTAAAAGTGCAATTTCTATTGCTTGTAGTTTAAATAAAGGTGGAATTCTAAACTTACCAACGAGTAGAAATAGTTATATGTTAGAGTTTAATCTTGCTAATCGAAAACTTAACTTAATTAATCATCAAGTAGGTAGGTTCTTAGAAGAAAAAGGATATTTAGCGTTAGGGGTACCAGGAACAGCTAGCATTGGTGATGCTAAAAGATTGGCAGCAGACTTATCTCATAAACATATTGCAGTAGCTGCTGGCTTAGGAAAGTTTGGTCTTAATAATTTAGTCATTACTCCTGAATATGGACCTAGAGTACGCTTTACAACGATTATTACTACTGCTGAACTAGAACCGACGAACTATGAAGTAGAACAAGTCTGCAATGAATGCTTGCAATGTGTAAAAGAGTGTCCAACGAATGCCTTAGATGATTGGGAAGATAATTATACTTCACAAGAAGGGTGGCGAATGGATAAGGAAAGATGCTATCATAAAATCTTTGTTAAATTAGGCGGGAATAGATGTGGGATTTGTATAAAAGCTTGTCCATTTACTGATTAAGTGAATTCAGTTTGCCGAATTTAGCACATAAGTAGTTAAAAGTGTTGCCGTACAAGGCTCCTTTTGATATAATGAATTCAATGGTAGGAAGTAGTCTTTAATTAAGGAGGCCTTAATGTGGGGAGAAATAAACAAGAATTATTAAAGATAGGTGAATTGGCTGAAAGGGCTGGAGTGACTAAACGAACTATACGTTATTATGAAGAGTTAGGTCTATTATCCCCTTCTGAAAGAAGTGAAGGAGGATTTCGATTATATAACGAAAATGATTTATCTAGACTTCTATTTATAAATAGGTTTAAGGAGATAGACTTTCCATTAGATAAAATAAAAGAGTTAATTGATTCTATAGAAATTGGTGATGATAAGTCAGGAAGAGTCTCAGCTAGTCTTTCATTGCTTGGCAAACAATTACAACAGGTCGAAGAAGAGATTCAAAGTTTAAGAGATACAAAAGCGAATATTAAGAGTGCAATAGATTCTCTGAATCAGTGTAAGAATTGTGAGGTCGATAAATGTCCTCCGGGATGTGAACATAAGAATGCTATGCTATAGGAATATTTGAATATAGCTGGAGATTGATAACCAGTAGCTATCGATTAAAGAAGATGGCTTTACTGGTTATTTTATTTTTAATTATGAAGAAATTCTAATTTAATTACAGTTTTAGTTAAATATTTTACAGAATTAAACTAATCATTCTTATATACTTAATTTAACGAAAGCAAGAAAGGAGGGAAAAATGAATCAAGATATTGGTCTTGTAGCTTGTGGAATCTTAAAGGAAGAGTTAGAAGCAGTATGCCAAGCTGAAGATATAGGATTAACAAGGTACTACGTAAATCCAGCATTACATGTAGATTTAGATAGATTAGAAGAAGGATTAGTACAAACCTTAGAAGAGGCTGCACAGAAACACGAAGAATTACTAGTAGTTTTTGGAAGTTGCCATCCAGATATTGATGCAATAATTAAAGAATTTGAGGGAGAAAGATTAGCTGTAAAAGATTGTATTGGTGCTTTACTTGGTGAAAAACGACAGGAATTAGATAAGGAAGCAAATACTTTTTATTTAACTAGTGGCTGGCTTAATAATTGGCGGAAGATATTTATTGAGGGCTTAGGTTGGGATGAAATAGATGGGAGGCAAAACTTTGGTTTTTATGATCGAATATTATTAATAGATACTGGAGTTAGAGAGATTCCAGATGAAGAAATACTAGAATTCTTTGAATATGCTCAGGTTGCTATTGAACCATTTACAACTGACTTGAGTCATTTTGAAAGATTAATTTTAAATAAGTTAGACTGATGATTAAGTCTAACTAAATAAAAATAACAAGGAGGAGTTATTATGTCAGTAAAAGAAGAGATTAAGAGTCAAATTGTTGGTGCTTTAAAGGGAGCTGAATTTCCAATTGAAACGCCAGAAGCATTGCTAGGAGCATTTCCACAAGGAGCTGATACCACTTGCAAAGCTGGTGATGTGGAGATGACTGCTGGAGAAGCAGGAGAATTATTGACTGGCGATGATTTTCCATTTACAAGTGCTGAAGATGTTGCTGATACAATATTAGATAAGGCTGGTTTATAGTAAAGGAGGAATAATTAAATGCCAAAATTATTAGGAATTAGCGGAAGTCCAGTTAAGAAGAGTAATACAGACCGGTTAATAGAATTAATATTAAAGAATAGTGGAGAAGACTATGAGTTAATTAAGCTATCCGATTATGATTTAAATCCTTGTCAAGCGTGTTTAGGCTGTGCATCAGATAATGTCTGTAAACAAGATGATGAGTGGTCAGAAGTTGCACCTAAGATTAAAGAAGCGGATGGTTTTGTAATTGGTGGTTATGCGCCTTATAATGCAATAGATGCAAGAACAAAGATTTTGATGGAAAGAATGTATTCTATGCGGCACCAGAAAGTTATGAACCAAGGTAAACCAGCTGTGGCAGTTGCTGTAGGAATGAAAGGAATGGGTAGCGTAGAAAATGCAGTAAATCAGATTGCAACATTTGCTGAAATGGAACAGATGAATCTCTTAGGAACAGTTATGGCTGATGGGAATGTTACCTGTCTTTCTTGTGGCTACGGAGAAGAATGTGAGGTCAGTGCATTGCCTATGTTATTTGGTGAAGATTGTGAGATCACTGATGATAAGTTTACGTCTATTGAAGAGCAAGATGAAGTAACTGATAAGGCTAAAGAATTAGCTCAAAAATTCAGAAGTGAACTATAAAGGTTGGATATGATTTATACACAGTTGAGGAAATGAAAAATATAGTTAATTGTTAATAAGAAAGGGAGATAGATACTATATGAATTAGGAGGGGTTTATTATTATCCCTCCTAATTATTAAATATCTTTTAATTTTTTAACTGCATTTTCTACTTGCGATAGAATTTGAGGATTGTCTTCCCAGGCATTAAACATATCTTGAGTAATATCCATGTCAAATACTTCTTCTCCGTATTTATGGTAAGCTCCTCCAATTTTACATTCTTGATGACGACCACATTTAAAACAAGGCATTATTCCTGATTCATATTTAACAAACTCAAGAATTTCAACATCGAAGGGGTCCAATAATCGATTAAACTGTTCCTCTATTTTTTCAAGGAATCCGCCTCCAGAAACTGCTAGAACAAAGGGTTTACCAGCAATGGTGTTGTTTACATGTCGATAGCCAAAGAATCTTTCTAAAAAGCTTATAGTCATTGCATTAATTGAACCAAAGTAAATAGGGCTTCCTACTACTACTGCATCTGCTTCTTTGATTTTTTTGTAGTAAGGGTAGAGGTCATCCTTAAGTCGACATTCCTGAGGTTCAGCACATAGATTTGCACATCCTTTACAGCCAGAATAATTCAAATCAGTAAGCTTTACGAATTCAGCCTCAAATCCACTTTCATCCATAATAGTTTTAACCATTCGGTCAACATTTGTTTTCCTTCCAATTGCTCCGGCACTAAAACCTATAATTTTCACTCTTTTACCTCCTTAATATGTAATCTGTGTTTTATTTTACCACCTTACTCACAATTATAACTAACTCTTACGTAATTGTAAAGTATTAAATATAAATGATTCTTAATAAATTAGAAATCTAACTTGGTAGTAATGAATGGTTATAGCTCAATTCATTAGTGATTTTCAGCACATAAATTGCAGGTAAATATAATTTAATATAGAATTATATAGTAAAGCAAAGTGAAAAGGTTATTGTTTGTATAGAATACATAAAATGAAAATAGAGTTTTAATTTGTAGCAATGGGGGTTGACAATAATGTATTTAGCCGAAGTTACAAAGTTAGACCCTGGCGTTAAATTAGCTAAGGATATATATACTGCTGATGACAAAATTTTACTTAAAAAAGATATTAAATTAACCAAAAATTACATAGAAAAATTAAAGGAATTAAATATAAATTATATTTATGTTAAAGATAAGAAATTAAAAGATGATATAGAAGTTGAAGAAATAGTTTCGGATAAAATCAAACGTGAAGCAGTAGTTATAGCTAAAGAGTGTTTAAAAAATGTTAATTTGAATAAAGAGTCTCGTAGATTAATTCAACCTGAAAAGATTATCAATTTAGTTGAGGAAATTTTAGAGGATATCAGGAATAATCGTGATATAATTATTAATTTGCGAGATATTAGAAAGTTAGAAGATGAGTTATTCTTTCACTTAGTTAATGTTACTATCTTTTCTTTAATTCTTGGGGAAAGTTTAAATTATACTCAAGAGGAATTGAAATTATTAGGAATAGGTGCTTTTTTGCATGATATCGGTAAGGCGTTAGTGCCGGCTGAAATTTTAAATAAACCAGCGAAGTTATCAGATGCAGAGTTTGAGGTAGTGAAGAAGCATACTGTTTATGGATATAGTCTTTTAACAAAGCATACTGATATTGATGAATTATCAGCACGTATTGCTTATCAGCATCATGAGCGATGTGATGGTTCGGGTTATCCTTTAGGAATTGAGCAAGAAGAGATTCATGAATTCGGAAGAGTAGTTGCTATTGCTGATGTCTTTGATGCTATGCGCAGTGATAGAGTTTATAGACCTGCTTGTAGTATAAGAGAAGTGATTGAATATCTATATACGATGATAACTAAACAGCAACTAGATGATAGATTGATGGAAGAGTTTTTAAATTATTTAACTCCTTATCCGGTTGGGACAAAAGTTAAGTTAAATAATGGGTATGAAGGTGTAGTTATTAAAGCTAGAAAACATGCTAATTCAAGACCGGTAATTAAAGTTTTAAAGCATGATGATGAAGAATTACCTGAGCCAATAACAATTGATTTAAATGAAAAGGTTGATCTTATTATTGAAGAAGAGATAGTTTAGTAATAAACGGGAAACAAGTTTATAATTATAAATAGATTTGAATAAAAAGATGACTTATGTTATCATTAATATCATATAATTTTTATTTTAGCAGGGAGGAATAAAGAAGTATGATTAAGATGCAGACTTTAATAACATTTATATTTTATTTTATCTTTTTAATGGGAGTTGGACTTTATTTTTATAAGAAGACAGTTGATATTGAAGATTACTTATTAGGTGGACGAGGCATGGGTAGTTGGGTGACTGCTTTATCTGCTCAGGCAAGTGATATGAGTGGGTGGTTATTAATGGGGCTACCTGGCGCTATATACATAGGTGGAATGGGACAGGCATGGATAGCTATCGGTCTATTTATTGGAACAGCTTTAAATTGGAAGTTTGTTGCTCCTAGGTTGAGAATGTATACTGAAAAGACAGATTCAATGACTTTAGCATCATTTTTTGAAGACCGTTTTAAAGACCCAACAGGATTATTAAGAATTATAGCAGCGATTATAACCTTATTATTCTTTACAATTTATACGTCGTCTGGATTAGTAGCTGCTGGTAAGCTATTTGAATCGATGTTTAGTATTGATTATACTTTAGCGGTACTTATTGGCGGATTAATAATTGTTTTATATACTTTTTTAGGTGGATTTATGGCAGTCTGTTGGACTGATTTTTTCCAAGGATTACTTATGTTTGGTGCGATAATAGTTGTGCCTTTTTTAGCTTATAATTATGTAGGTGGAGCGACTGAAATTACAAGTGCAATGAATCTTAAAGGTGTTTCAACTAGTTTATTTGGTAAAGAGTTTTCTATTATGGCTACTATTTCAACTATGGCTTGGGGATTAGGATATTTTGGACAGCCACATATTTTAGCTAGATTTATGAGTATTGAATCAGTTAAAAAGCTTCCAAAAGCAATGACTATTGCTGTTGTTTGGGTCTTTATCTCTTTAGGTGGGGCAGTGATTATAGGGCTTATTTCGATTCCTATGTTTGAAAATTTGGCTAGTGGAGATAATGAGAAAGTATTTATCTATATGATTGAGCAATTATTTAACCCATGGATTGGTGGTATCTTATTAGCGGCTATTTTATCTGCAATTATGTCTACTATAGATTCACAGTTATTAGTTTCATCTTCTACTTTGACTGAGGATTTTTATAAAAAAGTTATAAATAAGGAAGCGTCGGAAGAGAAATTAATGAAGATTGGTAGAATCTGTGTAATCTTAATTGCGATAGTAGCTTTATTCTTAGCTTTAAATCCTAATAATACCGTCTTAGGTCTTGTTGCCTATGCTTGGGGAGGATTTGGGGCTGCTTTTGGTCCGATAGTTTTATTTGCGCTCTTTTCTAAAAAGACAAGTTGGAAATCTGCTTTAGCAGGAATGGTTACCGGAACTATTGTTTTGGTAGTTTGGAAGCAGATCGGTTTAGGTGCTACTATGTACGAAATAGTACCTGGTTTTATTATTAATGCTTTGACTATTTTGATTGTTAATACTTTTGTTACTCAAGAAGATGAAGAGATTTTAGATGAATTTGAAGAAGTAACTAGATTAGCTAAAACTGATGAATTAATGGAAGAAGATAGTATGGAAATAGCTTCATAATAATATATCATTAATGTAAAAGACGAAGGTAGTATGCCTTCGTCTTTTTTAATAAAGAAGTTATTTAGTAGTAGCTCTTTGACCTAGATAAACTGTATAAGCGACTATTATTCCAAATAGTAAAAACGCAGTTAATGAGATGATTAAGTTTGTTCCTTGCATCCAAGTAGTAGTTATCGTTCCTTGGCTGGCGGCAATAGGTAAGACAATTACCCATACTAAAAAACCATATATTATACCTATTAACCATTTGCTTAAAGAGGCGATAGATTTAACATTATTGACTAAATAAACTAGAATCCAACCTGCGATTTGTCCAACGATAATGTGTATTAAAAGTTGACCTAATGAAAACTTAGGGTTTAATGTTGATATATTAAGACTTTCACCAGTAAAAACTATTCCTGCTTGTGCTAATGATGCTAATAGAAATCCAATAAAATAATTCATTATCATTTTTAGCTCCTTCTTTTTTAGATGTTATTATTATTCTCCTTATAAATTTATAATTCATACAAGGATAAATTTACCTAATCTCTGTGATATTCTTCATAGAAAATAATTCTAATTTAAGATAATATTATTTAAAAGATTAGGGAGGAGATAAGATGTCTACAACGGATCTGTATAGAAGTGAGGTTGAGCGTATTACAGAAATAATTAAAGAAGAGTATGAACCGGATAAGATTATTCTTTTTGGAACTAATCAGGTTATGATTAATATGTTAATTGTTAAAGAAACTGAGATGAGGAGTTATGAACGTGGAACAGTAGTTTCTAATTTAATTACTAACCGTAAATTGCCTTTTAATCCTTTTGTATTTACTCCTGATGAACTAACTCCTGAAACTAGATTAGGACCTATGCTTTATAAAGAAGTCTTAGAAGAAGGAGAAGTACTGTATATAAGAGAAGATTAATTGTAGGAGAGGAAATTATTGTAAATTAGGCTGACTTATCAATTAAAGTGGCAAGTTATTATGGCGAGAAAATAAATTTGAATATTTTTTAGTTGTAATTTATTAATAATATATAATTAAATATTAGAATAGAGGACACCAGTTCAGTGGTGTCTTTTTATTTTTGTAAAAATTTAATAATACGTTTGCATCTTTATACATTATGATGTATAATTATTAACAACAATTAATAAGCAATAACCAATTCTGTTAAAAACTTAACTTAAATAGATGGAGGGGATAGTATGAAGGCGATTTTAGCTTTAGAAGATGGCACATATTTTATTGGCGAGTCATTTGGTGCTACTGGTGAGGTAGATGGTGAGGTAGTATTTAATACTAGTATGACCGGTTATCAGGAAGTGATGACTGACCCATCTTACCGCGGTCAAATTGTGAATATGACTTATCCATTAATCGGTAACTATGGGATTAATGATGAAGATAATGAATCTAAAGAACCACAAGTTAGTGGTTTTATAGTTAGAGAGAGTTGTAATTATCCTAGTAATTGGCGTTGTCAAGAGACGGATGAAGAATTTTTAAAGCATCATAATGTGGTTGGCATTCAAGGAATTGACACTCGCTCTTTAACAAAGCATATTAGAGATCATGGAATGATGCAAGCAGTAATTTCAACTGAGGACTTAAATCCAGAAAGCTTAATTCAGAAAGCAAAGGCAAGTAGTTTAGGTAGTGATTTAGTTTATGAAGTTACTACTAATGAGAAATACTCCTTAGATGCTATTACTGACCAAGCTAAATATCATATTGCAGTCTTAGATTTAGGAGTTAAGAATAATATCTTAGAGTCGTTTAGAAAGTGTAATGTTAAGCTAACTGTCTTACCAGCAGAAACATCGGCTGATGAGATTTTAGAAATTAATCCTGATGGTGTTTTCATTTCTAATGGTCCAGGCGACCCTAAAGATGTACCAGAAGTTGTAACAGAAGTAAAGAAGTTAGTTGGGAAAGTGCCGCTATTTGGGATCTGTTTTGGACATCAGATTCTTGGTTTAGCTTTAGGGGCTGATACTTATAAACTTAAGTTCGGACATCGAGGAGCGAATCATCCAGTTAAAGATTTGAGTACTGGGCAAGTATATATTACTTCCCAGAATCATGGTTATGCTATTAAAGCAGATTCGTTACCGAAAGAAATTATAGTTACCCATAAAAATTTAAACGATGGGACGATAGAGGGGATGAAGCATAGACAGCTACCTATCTGTTCGGTGCAGTATCATCCAGAAGCAGCACCAGGACCGAATGATTCAGAGTATTTGTTTAATGAATTTATTAAACTACTAGTTGATTCAGCAGCTTAGGAGGGGATTCTTTATGCCAAAAAATAAAAGTTTAAATAAAGTATTAGTCATTGGCTCCGGTCCAATTATTATTGGGCAGGCAGCCGAATTTGACTATTCTGGAACACAAGCCTGTAAAGCATTAAGAGAAGAAGGAATAGAAGTAGTATTAGTTAATAGTAATCCAGCGACAATTATGACAGATACTGATATAGCAGATAAGGTTTATGTAGAACCGATAACTATAGATTTTGTAGAGAGAGTAATTGAAATTGAAGAGCCTGATGGTATTTTACCGACTTTAGGAGGGCAGACCGGACTTAATTTAGCTGTAGACTTAGCAGAGGCTGGAGTTTTAGAAAGAACAGGAGTTAATCTATTAGGTACTTCCTTAGATTCTATTCAAAAGGCTGAAGACCGAGATAGATTTAGAAGTACCATGCAGAAGATTGGAGAGCCGGTGGCAGAAAGCGAGATAATAGGTAGCCTAGAAGAGGCAGAAGAATTTGTAGCAAAGATTGGTTATCCAGTTATAATTAGACCAGCTTATACAATGGGTGGTACCGGCGGAGGAATCGCTGATGATCAAGAACAGTTAGAGAATATAGTGAGTCGAGGTCTAAATAATAGTCCGATTAGTCAGGTCTTGATTGAACGAAGTATTAAAGGCTGGAAAGAGATCGAGTATGAGGTTTTAAGAGATGGTAATAATAACTGCATTACCGTTTGTAATATGGAGAACTTTGATCCAGTCGGAATTCATACCGGAGATAGTATAGTGGTAGCACCTAGTCAAACCTTAGCAGACTTAGAATATCAGATGTTACGTTCAGCTTCAATAAAGATAATTAGAGAGTTAGAAATTGAAGGTGGGTGTAATATTCAGTTTGCTTTAAATCCTAATAGCTTAGAATATTGTGTAATTGAGGTTAATCCACGAGTGAGTCGTTCTAGTGCTTTAGCATCAAAAGCAACCGGATATCCGATCGCTAGGGTAGCAGCCAAGATCGCTATTGGGTTGAGATTAGATGAAATAGAAAATTCAATTACTAAGGAGACTACTGCTTGTTTTGAACCAACTTTAGACTATGTAGTAGCTAAGATTCCAAGATGGCCGTTTGATAAGTTTAGTTTTGCTGATCGAGATTTGGCTACTCAGATGAAAGCAACTGGCGAAGTAATGGCAATTGGGAGAAATTTTGAAGAAGCTATGATGAAAGCGATTGATTCGTTAGATACCGATATTGATTTAATCTCTGCTGATTTTAGTCATTTATCCGATGACGAGATTAAAGAGGAGTTAGCAGTACCAACTGATGAAAGGCTATTTATTATTGTAGAGGCTCTTAAGCGAGGATTTGATTTACTAGAGATATTTGAAATTACCGAAGTCGATAAATTCTTTCTCTTTAAAGTAGCGTATTTAGTAGAGGAAGCAACTAACTTAAAGAATACTACCTTAGAAGAATTAGATAAAGATAAATTTAGAACACTGAAGCGGAATGGTTTTTCTGATGCTTATATTGCTGACTTAATAGGCTCTAATGAGGAAGAGGTATCAACTAAACGAAAAGAGTTAGAAGTAGAAGCGGTATTTAAAATGGTAGATACCTGTGCAGCAGAGTTTGAAGCTGCTACCCCTTACTATTATTCTACTTATGAGTTAGAAGATGAGACTTTCGATTCTAAGAATGATAGTGTATTAGTAGTTGGTTCTGGTCCGATTAGGATCGGACAAGGAATAGAATTTGATTACTGCAGTGTCCATTCGGTAAAGGCTCTATCGGAAGAGAATATAGAATCATTAATTGTTAATAATAATCCAGAAACTGTTAGTACCGATTATGATACTTCAGATAAGTTATTCTTTGAACCGATAACCCCGGAGCACTTAATGAATATCATCGATAGAGAAGACCCGAAAGGAGTAATCTTACAGTTTGGAGGACAGACAGCAATTAATGTAGCTAAACCATTAGCTGAAAGAGGAGTAAAAGTTTTAGGAACTTCCGTAGAGAGTATAGATTTGGCAGAAGATAGACAGAAGTTTGGTGAAGTGTTAGATGAATTAGAGATTAGGTATCCGGAAGGTTCTACAGCTACTTCAACTGATGAGGCTTTAGAAATTGCAGAAGATTTAGGCTATCCATTATTAGTTAGACCTTCTTATGTACTAGGTGGGCGCGCTATGGAGGTTGTTTATAAAGAGCAAGAACTTCTAGAATATATGGAGTTAGCAGTAGAGGCTTCTCCGGAGCATCCAGTCTTAATTGATAAGTATATTCTTGGTAAAGAGGTAGAGGTAGATGCAATTGCTGATGGTGAGAATGTAGTGATCCCTGGAATTATGGAGCATATTGAGAAAGCAGGGGTTCATTCAGGCGATAGCATGGCTGTTTATCCTCCACAGACCTTAAGTCAGAAGCAGATTGATGAGATTGTTGATTATACGGTTAAGTTAGCAAGAAGGTTAGAAGTACAAGGGTTAGTAAATATACAATTTGTTATCGACCAGGAAGGTAAGCCTTATGTATTAGAAGTTAATCCAAGGGCTAGTAGAACGATTCCAATCTTAAGTAAGGTTACAGGAGTGCCGATGGTGAAACTAGCTACTAAAGCGATGTTAGGGAAGAAACTTCCGGAGTTAGGTTACGAATATGGCTTAGTACCAGAATCAGAATTAATCACTGTTAAATCACCAGTATTTTCTTTTGAAAAGTTAGCTGATGTAGATATCTTTTTAGGTCCGGAGATGAAGTCAACTGGGGAGGTAATGGGAACTGACACTACTTTCTCAAAAGCATTATATAAATCTATCTTATCAGCAGGTTTTAATCTTCCACAGGGAGGAAAAGTGCTATTATCAGTAGCTGACAGAGATAAGGAAGCGACTATTGATTTGGCAAATGAGCTTATTGAATTAGGTTTTAGTTTAATTGGGACTACTAATACGGCTAAGAAGTTATTTGAAGTAGGGATTGAAATAGAAACTGTACTTAAGCATAGTCAGGGTGAAGATGTTTTTGACTTGATTAAGGAGAATGAGGTCGATTTAGTAATCAATACTCCTACTAGAGGTAAGATTGCTAATAGAACTGGGTTTCAGATAAGAAGAACAGCAGTTGAATATAATGTTCCGTGTTTGACTTCGATTAGTACGGCTAAAGCTTTAGTAGAGATGTTAAAAGAAGACTTAGATAACTTTCAGGTCTTATCATTGGATAAATATTTAGCTTAGTCTATAAGCAAGTGTCAGTAAATTAAAGCAAGAGAATGATTGAAAATATTATAATCATAATTTGAAACTCCTGGTTTCTAACCAGGAGTTTTTTGATATGATTAACTTAAATCTGTTTTAGGTGTGAAAGTTTTGCATGCAGTATCATCTGAAGTACTAATCATATGATCTTGCATTCCTTCTTTCACTTGAATTGTAGAAGCTTGGCATAAGTCACTTGTATTATACTGACATTCTTCTACATTGCATTTGATTTTAGACATCGAGGCCACCTCCTTCTTACTTTTAGGTCTCTTTTATTTTTTTCTAAGTTATAAATTTTTATGTAAGTAAATTTTATAATTTTAGTTTCGGTTTTATAATGTCTAAAGGAAATTTGGTAAAGATTAAAGAATAAATCATAGTAGTGTTAAAATAAGGGAGTTGATATTTCTAGTTATGGAAGATATAGTAGTAGAATTCTATAATTTATATAAAGAGACGCGAATAAGACTATTTAAACATTTAAAAGAGTATAATTCTAATTGTGACGAAGAGGTTTTATTAGAAAAATCCCAAAAAGTACTAGATCGGATTATTTTTATCTGTTTTTGTGAAGACTTAGGATTATTACCAGCTAATATTTTACAAAAAGTAATTCAGAGAGCTAATAATTCCTTTACAATCAGCAAGACACCGGTTTGGGATGAGATTAGAGGACTTTTTAAAGCTATAGATCAAGGAAGTTCAGAATATAATATTAATGCTTATAATGGAGGATTATTTAAAGAAGATAAAGTTTTAAATGGATTATTAATTAAAGATGATTTTTTTGAACTAATAGAGCAAATTGCTGATTATGATTTTAATAATGATTTAGATGTTAATATCTTAGGGCATATCTTTGAGCAGTCTATTACTGATATTGCAGAGCTAAAAGCTAATATTTTCAGTGATGAAGACGAGGTTAAGGCTACTCAAAAGAAGAAGACAGGTATCTTTTATACGCCAGAATATATTGCTAAATATATAGTAAAGAATTCGATTGATGTATATTTGAAGAAAGTTAGAGAAGAGTTAGGAGAGAGTGATTTACCAGATGTTGATTCTGCATCTACAGCTCAGTTAAAAGAAAAGTATAAAGCAGCACATTTAGAATTTTATAGAAAATATGAAGAGCAGCTAAAGAAAGTTAAAGTCTTAGATCCCGCTTGTGGATCAGGGGCTTTTTTAACTCAAGCTTTTGATTATTTATTAGAAGAGTATCAAAAAGTTTATGAAAAGATTGACTTTCTTAGGAATGAATATGGACAAAGAAGTATCTTTAGTTTAACTCCTTTACAGAAAGAAGTTTTACAGAATAATATTTATGGTGTAGACCTTAATGAAGAAGCAGTAGAGATTACTAAGTTATCCTTATGGTTAAAAACAGCAAGCCAAAATCAATCTTTAGCTAGTCTTGATAGCAATATTAAGGTTGGGAATTCGCTAATTGAAGATGAAGAGATAGCTGGAGATAAAGCTTTTAAATGGAATCAGGAATTTCCTCAAATTATGGATAATGGAGGCTTTGACATAGTTTTAGGGAATCCACCTTGGGTCTCTCTAACTGGAAAATTTGCTAATCAAATTTCTGAAGGTGAAATAGATTACTTAATAAACAGATATGAATCTAATACTTATATGCCGAATTTATATGAGTACTTTGTTAAATTATCACTACAGTTAACAAAAGATGGGGGAGTTCATTCTTTTATTGTGCCAGATCGACTAGGGTTTAACCAACAATTTGTTAATTTGCGAGAAAAAATATTAAAGAATTATACTTTAATGAAATTAATGTATAGGGTTGACTTCCCAAGGATTACGACTGATACAATGGTTTATACTATTAAAAAGTCAAAACCTGAAAAAGATCATATAATTGAAGTAAAATCATACGGAAATGATTACTTAAAGATTCAACAGCAAGATTATTTATGTCATGATAATTTTACGTTTGATTATTTTGATAACCAAGAAGCTTATAATATTATCTGTAAAATGGAAGAGAATAAAAAAAGCATCTTGTTAAGTTCTATTGTTAAATCTACTTCTGGTTTCGGAGGAAAAGCCTTTAAAATAGCTGAAACAAAAGAATCTAAAGAACAGCTTAAAGTTTATAAAGGAGAAGATATAGGTCGATATCAGATTAAAGGATGTCATTATTTTGAATTTAAAGATGAAAATATTACTGGAAGAACAAGAGATGAAGAAAAATTATCATTTCCAGAAAAGGTACTCTTAAGAAAGACAGGGAGAAGTATTATTGCTACTTATGATGATAGTGGGGTTTTCCCTGAACAGTCTCTATATTTTCTTTATGAGCCTAAACAAGAATATGACTTAAAATATATATTAGCTTTAATGAATAGTAGATTATTCAGTTTTTACTATACAACCCGATTAGTTACTAATTTAGAGTCAATGCCACAGTTAAAGAATCATCATTTAGAGAAGTTTCCTATTTTGGAATTGGAAAAAGAGAAGCAAGAAGAGTTTGTTAATTTAGTTAATAGGTTATTAGAGCTATATGAGGTATTAAATAAATTAAAGAATACCAGCTTTATAGATTTAATTAATGGACACATTTCTAAAGGTGGTTTGCAATTAGCAGATATAGTAGGAAAGGATAATTCGTTTTATGATAAAGTTTATTCTGGTCGGGCAAGTAAAGTTAGAGCAATGACGATTAATATTGAAGATTCTATTTTAACGCTTTATGCTGATAAAACGAGTAATAGGAAGTATGAGCTGATAAAATTTGAAGTTCAAGATGAAGCTAAACAACAGTATATTAAGTATTATTTTGAGAACTTGAGTGATGAGAAGCTAGAAGAAGTGAATAGATTTAGTGGGGGTTTAATTCAAAAAATTTTACAGATTGAAATATCTAACTATAATCAAGATGAGATAGTAAAAAGAATAGTTAGTGACTGGAATGAGACCCAAGAGAAGATTAAAGAATTAGAATTTAGTATTGAGAAGATTGAGCAACAGATAGAACGAATGGTTTATAATATTTATGAATTAACAACAGAAGAAATTGATGTAGTTTCAAAATAATAGAGTAATATCAGTTAAATAATTAGTTTATAAGTATAATCAATTGAAGATGCAAGCAACTTGAATGATGAATAATAAGGAGTTGAAACAAACAATGAAGCAAAAGACAAAGTTACTTTTAACCGGGGCAACAGGATTTATTAATTCTCGTTTACAACGATATTATGAAGATAAGTATGAGATAGTTGGTTTAACTAGGAAAGATGCCGATATTACTGATTTCAAAAAGATAGAAAGAATTTTGAAAAAAGAGAATCCAGATATTATTTTACATGGGGCAGCAATAGCGGCTACTGATACCTGTGAAGAGAATCCTGATTTAGCTTATCGAGTTAATACCAAAAGTGCGGTTCATATCGGTAGGATAGCAGCAGAAATTGGTGCTAAATTAGTATTCTACTCGACAGAGCAAGTCTTTAATGGTAATCAAAAGACTGGCCCTTATATAGAAGAGGATAATCCTGTGCCTAATACTACATATGGAAAAACAAAATTAAAAGCAGAAGAAAAACTACGTGAAGTTATAGATGAATTATGGATTTTAAGATTTAATTGGGTTTATGGTGCTTATGAACGTAAGATGCCGATGGGGAGTAATATATTTAGTCAAGTCTTCAATGCTATCTTGAGGAATGAAGGGATTAAGGTTGCTGTTAATGAATATCGAGGAATGACGTATGTATACGATTTGATTGGGAATATTGAAGAAGTTTTTAAATTACCTTATGGTGCCTACCACTTTGGCAGTGAAAATGAATTAAGTAGATATGAAACTACTAAGTTGATTTTTGAAGAGTTGCAAATGCCAGAAGAGAAGACTGAAAGAATATTGATTCCTGATTATGAAAAATATAGTGCTAATAAGCCAAGAGACCTTAGGTTAGATTGTAGCAAAGTAAAGAGGCAGGGTATTGATTTCCCAAAAACAAGAATTGGAGTTGAAAATTTTATTAATGAATATAATTTCAAATAAAATCATAAAACCCCTTGCATAATTATTCTATAGCATGTATAATTATAAAAAAGCTAGATGCAAGGGGTGAAAGGTAATGAAGAATCATTTATTAACAGTTGCGGATTTGACAGTTGAGGATATAGAGGGAATATTTGAATTGACAGATAAACTAAAGGAAGAAGTAAAGAATGGAGTTGATCATCCAATCTTAGCAGGTAAGGCTTTAGGGATGATCTTCCAAAAATCATCAACAAGAACTAGAGTTTCTTTTGAAACAGGTATGTTTCAATTAGGGGGGCATGCTTTATTCTTAAGTTCTAACGATATTCAGTTAGGAAGAGGAGAGTCAATTAGTGATACGGCTAAGACTCTATCTAGATATATTGATGGGATTATGATTAGAACTTATGACCATAGTGATGTAGAGGAGTTAGCTGAAGAGGGAACAGTTCCAGTTATCAATGGATTGACTGATCTCTTACATCCTTGTCAGATTTTAGCTGATTTATATACTATTCAAGAGAAGAAAGGGAATTTAGAAGGCAAGAAGCTAGCTTATCTTGGCGATGGAAATAATATAGCTAATTCATTATTATTAGGAACTACTAAAGTAGGAATGGATGTTGCCATAGCAACTCCAGATGATTATAAGCCTAATTCAGAAATAATCGCTAAAGCGAAGAAACAAGCAGAGAAAAGTGGTAGTAAAGTAGAGATTATTGACGATCCAGAGGCAGCAGTTAAAGATGCTGATGCAGTCTATACCGATACTTGGGCTAGTATGGGGGATGAAGATGAGAAGGAAGCTAGAATGAAGGATTTTGATGGCTATCAAGTAACTACAGAGTTAATGAGTACAGCTAAAGATGATGCTATATTCTTGCATTGTTTACCTGCTTATAGAGGACAGGAAATGACTGATGAAGTTATCGACGGACCACAATCAGTTGTTTTTGATGAAGCAGAGAATAGAATGCATGTACAAAAGGCAATAATGGCAAAATTAATGGCAGATAATGAAGGAAAAGATCTATAATTAATGAATAGATTAGAAGAGATAGATAAAATATAATAATATTCAAGGAGGAGTCATAATGAGTAAGAAAGATATTAATAAGATTGTTTTAGCGTATTCAGGAGGGTTAGATACATCGGTAGCAATTAAATGGATTAAAGATGAATATGATGCCGAAGTAATTGCATTTGCCGCTGATGTAGGACAGAATGAAGATTTAGAGCCTTTAGAAGAGAAGGCATTGGCTACAGGTGCCAGCAAGATATATATTGAAGATTTAAAAGAAGAGTTTTTGAAGGACTATGCTTTTAAAGGGCTTAAAGCAGGAGCTAAGTATGAAGGGAAATATCCATTAGCTACAGCTTATTCACGACCATTAATTGCTAAGAAGATGATTGAGATTGCTAAGAAGGAAGGTGCAGATGCTGTTGCTCACGGCTGTACAGGAAAGGGTAATGACCAGGTTAGGTTTGATGTGTCATATCATGCTTTAGATCCAGATATCAAGATTGTTGCTCCATTACGAGAATGGGAATTTGGCTCTAGAGAAGAAGAGATCGATTATGCTAATGAGAATGATATTCCAGTAGGAGCTACGAAAGAAAATCCATATAGTATTGATCGTAATTTATGGGGGATTAGTATTGAATGTGGAATTTTAGAAGATCCATGGGCTGAGCCACCTGCAGAGGTTTATCAGATTACGGCTGCTCCAGAAGATGCTCCAGATGAAGCAGAATACATAGAGGTTACGTTTGCAAATGGTGAGCCAATAGCACTTAATGGCGAAGAGTTAGGGCCAGTTGAATTAGTAAATGAGTTAAATGAGATTGCTGCTAAACATGGTGTTGGTCGAGTAGATATGGTTGAAAATAGATTAGTAGGAATTAAGTCGCGTGAAATCTATGAAGCACCAGCGGCAGAGGTTTTATTAGATGCTCATAGACATTTAGAAGACTTAGTTTTAGATCGAGAGACTTATCATTATAAAGAATTAATTTCTGAAAAGTATGCAGAGTTAACATATTATGGTCAGTGGTTCTCACCTTTACGAGAAGCATTAGATGCATTTATTGATAGCACTCAGCAGTATGTAAACGGTACTATTAGAGTAAAATTATATAAAGGAAATGCTACAGTAGTTGGTAGAAAATCTGATAACTCATTATACCAAGAGAACTTAGCTACTTATGAGAAATCAGATACATTTAATCACGATGCGGCAATCGGTTTTATTGAATTATTTGGGTTGCCATTAAAGGTGCATGGTAAAGTCAATAATGAATAATAGTTTAAACTTTAAAATAAGGAGGGAAGAGAGCATGGATATTAAAATTAAGAAAGCAGAGCTAGCTGATAGCGATTTGGTATTTAACTTAACTAAACGAGCTTTTCAACATTATAATGATCCATCTCTCTTTCCGACTACGCCAGCTTTATTGGAAACTAGAGAAGATGTAAAAAGAGAGATTAAAAAGAAAGAGATATTAATTGCTTATTTAAATAATAAACCTGTTGGTTCAGTTCGTTATCATTCATCAGATGGAGAGACATTTTATTTAAGTAGGCTAGGTGTATTAGCTAAATATCAAAATCGAAATGTTGGTCAGAGGTTAATTAATGAAGTAGAAGCAAGAGTTAAAGCTAAAGGCGGCAAGCGAGTTACTCTATACTCTGCTTATAGATTAAAAGGTTTACTTGATTTTTATAAAAGTTTAGGTTATAAGGTTGTTGATTTAAAAGAAGATGCTGATTACACAAGAGCAGTAATTAGTAAAGAATTGAATACTGAAGGTTCCGAAGATGATAAGGAGGAAGAAGGATATGAAATTATGGGGAGGTAGATTTGAAGCAGAAACAGACCAATTAGTAGAAGAGTACACTTCCTCAATTGGGTTTGATAAACGATTATATAGATATGATATTCAAGGAAGCATTGCTCATGTAAAGATGTTAGCCCATTGTGACATCTTGACTGAAGAAGAAAAAGACCAAATTATCGCTGGATTAAAAGAAATTTTAGAAGAGATTGAAGCCGGTGAATTTGAGTTTGAAGTTGCTTTAGAAGATATTCATATGAATATTGAAAAGAGGTTAACTGATAAGATTGGCGCGGTAGGAGGAAAGTTACATACTGCTCGGAGTAGAAATGACCAAGTAGCTCTCGATATGCGTCTTTATCTTAAAGATCGAATTGAGGATATTAAAGGATTAATTGAGAAATTACAAAAAGTATTATTGAACTTAGCTGAAGAGAATGTTGATGTTATAATGCCAGGCTATACTCATTTACAACGAGCCCAGCCAGTTAGAGTAGCACATCATTTATTAGCTTATTATAGCAAATTAAAACGAGATTATGAACGTTTTATTGACTGTTATAAAAGGACTAATGTTTTACCCTTAGGAGCAGGTGCTTTAGCTGGAACAACTTTTGATATTGACCGTCAATTTGTAGCTGATGAACTAGGATTTGATGGAGTGAGTCAGAATAGTTTGGATACAGTTAGTGACCGAGACTTTGTAATTGAATTTTTATCTGCATCTTCAATATTGATGATGCATTTAAGTAGGTTTAGTGAAGAATTAGTTTTATGGACTTCACAGGAGTTTAATTTCGTTAATATTGATGATGCATTCTGTACAGGTAGTAGTATTATGCCACAAAAGAAGAACCCCGATGTTCCTGAGCTAATTCGAGGTAAGACGGGGCGAGTTTACGGTCATTTAATGCAACTTTTAACCGTGATGAAAGGATTACCACTAGCTTATAATAAAGATATGCAGGAAGATAAAGAAGGATTATTTGATACTGTAGATACCTTAACCGGAGCGTTAGAATTATTTGCTCGGATGTTATCTAAAACAACATTTAAGAAAGAAAGAGTAGAAGCAACAGCTGAAGATGGATTTACTAATGCAACTGATGTAGCTGATTATTTAGTTGAAAAAGGTCTACCATTTAGAGAAGCCCATGAAGTGGTAGGGAAGACGGTTCTCCATTGTGTAAAAAAAGAGAAGAAGTTATCTGATTTAAGATTAGATGAATGGCAGCAATTTTCAAATCAGTTTACTAGTGATATTTATGATAAGATTGCTTTAGAGGCTGTTGTAGATGCAAGAAGTTCTATAGGTGGTCCGGCAAAAGAAGAAGTTTTACGAGTGATTACAAATGAAAAAGAAGCTTTAGGATTAGATTAATCAAGGGTAGATATGCTCAATTAAGCATATCGCCCTTGATTTGTTTTTATTATACTCCTTTTAATGCATGCCAGGGTCATTAAAAGTATGGGTTTGAGTATCGCCTTGTGGGTCACTGAAAGACGGAGGAGTAGGGTTAGGATTATCAAAATATCTACCTGGGGTAGATAAGTCAAAGTAAAGCCTAGAGTCTTCAGTAACTCCAAAGTCATAGTTAGATGAATTTTGATTCTGTTGTACTTTATTTAGTGCTTCTCTAAATAAAGCATTATGAGCCTCTTCACGATTAAGCAAGAAATCAATAGTCTCTCTTACTCCTTGATCGTCAATTTGGCGATAGAGGTACTCATAAACAACTTTAGCACGCTGCTCAGCTGCAATATTAGATAAAATATCAGCAGCAATGTCACCAGTAACGTTAATGAAGTTGCCAGTAAAAGGGGTTCCAGAAGCATTAGCTAGCATTGGGGAAAGACCACCAAGAACTTGTGATTCGATTTGGCCAACGGTATCATTAGTATTAGCCACATCATGTCCATTTAGCATAGTAATCATTTGAGCAACCATTTCAGCATGACTGAACTCTTCAGCAGCAATATCTAAGAAAACATCTTTAATCTCTGGGTCTTGAATACGGAAACTTTGTGAGAAATACTGTAAGCCCGCTTTTAGTTCTCCATTTGCGCCTCCTAACTGCTCCTGTAACATAGCAGCATAAGCAGGGTTAGGTTGGTCTACTTTAACTTCGTGTAGTAATTCCTTGTCATGATTAAACATAAAATTTTCAACTCCTTTTTTATTGATATTCTAACATTATTCTTTGGAGAGTTAATAAAATTAATACTGGTAATTTTTCGACAAAATTAAGCAGGTAATTGTTTATTATATATAGAAATATACATATGCTAGGTATCATGTGCGTTAATTTAAGTATAATTAATTATGTGAAAGCTTTATCATACTAGTTATATATGATAAAATTTAGTATAAATAAAATTATTGGTTAGGAGACTATTGCGAAAGGAGTGATAATTTTGGGTGGGAAGTACCGAATTAATAAGATAAAACAAGAACATACTATAATTGAAGATATACTACCTTTATTAGAAGATTTAGCGACTTTAAAAACAATTAAAAGTATTATTCCAGGACGTATTAATCGACGTAGTGGTAGTGGAATGGAGCCTTATTTACAATTAAAATATAATACACCAACAGGAATTAAAGTCTTGGCTAAGACTAGTTCTTCGGTCCAAGAAGTCTTTGTTGTTACGGATCATCCTGATAAAACTATGCATTTAATGAAAGAGGAGAAAATGGTAAAATAGAAATTAGGATATAGGAGGGAGGACTTATGTTGAAGGATCTACAGACTGGTATTAGGGAGAAGCGGACTGTAAAGATGGTTTACAAGAATACACAAGGCGATATTCGCTATCAACAAGTAGATCCATATAAAATGACAGATAAAAAATTATATGGTTACTGTCATTTACGTAAACAAGAAAAGATGTTTAATATAGAAGATATTTTAAGTATTCAATTAACAGATGAGAACTATGATAATCACATAGATTAATCCCTCTTTTTTATTATTTTTCCTCCTAATAATTGTCCAGTAAATGCTGCTAGAACCATAAGTGGAATAATTTTGAGTCCATATCCAGATTTAATTCTCATTAAATAAATAAAAGGTATTGGAATGTGAATAGATAAAAACCATTTTAATGAGAATTTTTTAGTCTTAGTTCGATAAGCACCGAAAGGTAGATTAATTAATATCGTAATTAATACTAAAAAGATTAATTTCATTTGCTTTTCACTCCATTTGAAGTATATTAGTCTATATAAGATAAACTTTAAGGAGAAGAGGTTGAAATCCTTCTTTTATTTGCAATTATTTTGCTAATTAGTCATACTAGTGAATAATAGCAATAATTGTGATAATTATCATTGTAATCTTGTATTAGACTTTATACAATAGAGCCTATAGAATGAATAGATAGTGAATTATATTGTAGGAGGAAAAGCAAAGATGCTTGAGCAAATAAAGAAACAGAGGCTAAGCCAGGAGATTTCAGAGTTACGCAGTAAATTAAATCAATACGAAGCCAATTTTACGACTGCTAATTTGAAAGAAAAAGTAATTGACTTAAGTAGGACTTTAGATGAAAAGATAATTGCTTATCAAAGGCTAACTAAGAATAAATAAAATTGAATAAAAAGAAGGATGAATATTATATGAATATCCACCCTTCGCTTAAATTTAACTTCTTTAATGTTTCTGTTCGGTATCTTCAATCATTCTTAAAATTAATTTGGCCAAAGTAGATTGTTCTTCTTCTGAAGCTACTGCCCATAATTCTTTTAAAATCTTTTCTTCTTTATTACGAGGTTCTACATTGTCGGCTAGAAAATCAGCAAGTCGATTAGTCGCTTT
Organism: Candidatus Frackibacter sp. WG13; assembly: GCF_900114655.1. Lineage (GTDB taxonomy): Bacteria > Bacillota > Halanaerobiia > Halobacteroidales > Acetohalobiaceae > Frackibacter. Next base: position 61,579 of record NZ_FOTT01000001.1, on the reverse strand, counting down.
ACTTAATGAGTTATCAGAAACTCCCATCTTTTCTGCCATACCCACCTGTTTAGCAAGGAAGTTACGAAAACTTTTAAAAGATTCTAACATATCTAATACTTCACTCCTTTGATTATCTTGTTATGAATATAATATCCTAAATATTTAAAATAATGTATTTAGATAAGAGTTATTCATAATATTTATTAACATCTTCAGCGTCAAAAACAGCATAGGGGATATGATTAGTATCCTCAACAGTAACTTTTTGTGGTGCTTGTAGTTCATTATAGTCTAAAAGCAAGGTCTGTAACTCTTCTTTTAATTTCTTCTCTGTATGTTGGTTGATGTCTTTATCTGTTAATCTTTTCTTTACTTCTTTAATTCTAGCCTGAAGTTCATCTTTATATTCCATATTTCACCTCCCAACTAAGGATTCAAGTTATATTTCTATTGTTTCCAGCATAAGAGATAATCATGTACAATTCTTAAGAAAATATATAACTTGTAAAGAATAATATGATAGTATAATCTTAGTTTTAGCTGCGAATATTATTAACTAGATAATCTCACTAAGAGGTGAATGAAAATTTTAGAAGTCATTATTTTATTATTAGTAGTATTTATATTAGGGATTTATGAATTTAGTAATTTAAAATTAGCTTTGATAACGACTATGAAGCTTGGAAATCGTTATGCAGGGTTATTGTCTATTTTAACTAGTTTGATATTAGCTTATGCTACCTGGAAGTATGTAAAAATGGGGGAGAAGACATTAAATTTTATGAAAGAATCCTTTGAAAAAGAATATGAAGAGGATATTAAATTTATGTTTATTGAAAGAAAAAGGGATGAGGTTAAAGAGGAGTTTATAGAAAACGAAGATTTATTAGTCGGTGAATTTGATAATGATAAACAATTTATGTCAGTAGCTCCGGATGAAACTTATCTATATATCAATCTTTTTAATTCAGGAAGACGACTAATCTCCCACATCCAGCTTAATTATGAAGTTAATATTATTAATCCTAGAACTGAATCAGTATATAATACTTATCAATTTAAAGTAGTCATTCCAGCAACTATTCAGCCTAATGACTACATTTCTTATCCTTTAGTTTATATAAGAGAGTTTCCTGAGGTTGAGATAATCATTAAATCATTACGAAGTTTTAATGGATTAGGGAAAGAACAACTATTTAATTCACCTAAAAAGAGTTTAAAGTATAAGAATAAAAATTTAATAAGTCCGTGAATTCACGGACTTATTTTGTTCTTTGAATTCTTCCAATCAACAAGTAAAACCCAGCAATAATGTTGGAAATTCCACAATTTTTACTTAATTTTTTAGACTTATGCATCTTTATTTCTCTTAGTAGTTTAGTCGCTTCTTGTAAGTATAGTTTGCTATGTTTTCTCAATATCTACTACCCCCTCTAGTTATTAATAGTTTTTATTTATTATCATATAAAGTAGTAGAATTAATACATCTAGTTTACAGTTCTTTAGCAATTCCACTTAAGCTCCATAGAGGAACACTACCTACGAATGCTAAATCTTCCGCTGATAAATAAGATGCTACTGAAGCATCAAATAATACATTTCCTGATGGGGGAAATTCATCATCTCCTTCCCAAATAACAAAGGTAACAGGGATATTAGGGAAGACAGGAATAGAAACACTATAATCGCCAACTTCTGCTATTTCTCCGTTTAAATGTTTGCTAGCCTCAATTAAAGTCTTTGGTCGTTCACCAAAAGTTTTAACTAGGGGGTCGATTGCTCTTCGTTTAAAAGGGCCGTAGTAAATTTCTCCACCTTCTGGAATTTCACGATAGGATATTAGCTTATCTTCTAATGGTTGTCCACTGGCTTCAGTTAAGTAATGAAGAATTAAGACGTTAATTGGGAAGTGTACGTCCTTACCTTCTGCTGTTCGTATTTCTCCATCAGGATAACTTATGAAATGCTTTTTGCCCATCATATTTAATTCAAATCTACTTTTTTCTGAGTTAAATTTAGCACCAGTTTTATCTGCTACTTCTTCTGGATTTAACTTACTTAATTTTTCTTGTGCCTTTTGGTATGCTATAATATCATTATCCTGTTCATATTCTTTAGCAAGTTCTTTTAAATTCGGGGTTTCCATAAATTAAAAGCCTCCTTAGAGTTATTATTCTTCCAATTAATAGTTATATTATATATAATTATCTATTGTTAATGAATTTCCTTGTTGAAAGAGAATTAATTTTTAAAAATATCTGAATAATAGAACCATAATTTAGTAATAAAATTGATTTTGAGCAGGAAATTCTAGATTAATGGGGAAATATATTATTAAGGATATTCAGTATATGAAATACTATAAAAAGATAATTGCGGAGGGAGAATTAATTATGGTAGATAGAGATAAAATTAGAGAAGCAGTAGAAATGATTTTAGAAGCTATTGGAGAAGATCCAAAAAGAGAAGGACTACAGGAGACACCAGATAGAGTAGCTCGAATGTATGAAGAAGTATTTAGCGGATTACACAAAGACCCATCAGATGATTTACAGATATTCTTTACCGAGGAGCATGAAGAATTAGTTTTGGTTAAAGATATTTCTTTTTATTCTATGTGTGAACATCATCTTTTACCATTCTATGGGAAGGCACATGTCGGTTACATTCCTAAAAGTGGTAAGGTGACTGGCTTAAGTAAGTTAGCACGAGTTGTTGATTCGTTTGCTAAACGACCACAATTACAAGAAAGGTTGACAAGCCAAGTTGCAGACCTTATAATGGATAATATAGATGCTCGTGGCGTAATTGTTGTGATCGAGGCCGAACATATGTGTATGACTATGAGAGGGATTAAGAAGCCTGGTTCATTTACTACTACTTCAGCTGTAAGAGGAATCTTACATAAAGACCAAGCTGTTAGAGCTGAGGCCTTAAAGTTAATTAAGGATTAATTTTTGGTATAATCTAGTTTCATTAATAAATTTTTATTAAATAATGCATTCTATTTAGTGAGAGCATCAATTATTTCAGTCGTTGAAGGAGGAATTTTTTTAATGAGTAAAGTATATTACACAGATATGAAAGCAAAAGATAAGGATAGTAATTTAATTAATAAGTTATCTAAGTTATTTAATGAAGCTGGCTTTGATAAACTGATTGAAGAGGATGAACTATTTGGAATCAAACTTCATTTTGGTGAGGAAGGAAATACAGGTTTTATTAGACCAGTATTTATTAGAAGGTTAGTTGAAGAGATTAAGAAGGCCCAAGGAAAACCTTTTTTAACTGATGCTAATACTCTTTATTCTGGAACAAGGTCTAATACGGTAGACCATTTAAATACTGCAATTGCTAATGGATTTGGTTATTCGACAGTACAGGCTCCTTTAGTTATTGCTGATGGTTTAAAAGGGAAGAACTATAGAGAGATTGAGATTAACCAAAAGCATTTTGAGCAAGTAAGAATTGGTAGTGAAATTTATAGTGCTGATGGTATGTTTGGTATAGCTCATTTTAAAGGCCATGAATTAACTGGTTTTGGTGGCGCTATCAAGAATGTAGGTATGGGATTAGGTAGTAGAAGTGGTAAACAGATGATGCACGCTACGGTTAGTCCAGAAGTAGTTGATGAAGAGTGTGTTGCTTGTGGAAAGTGTAGTGAATGGTGTCCAGCAGACGCATTTGTTATTGGAGATGTTAGTCAATTAGATTCTGAAAAATGTATAGGCTGTGGTGAATGTATGGTTACTTGTCCAACCGATGCTATTACAGTACAGTGGGACGATGCCCCGGTAGCAGTACAGGAAAGAATGGCTGAGTATACATTAGGAATTTTGAAAGATAAAAAAGATAAAGTAGGATTTATTAACTTTGTTATGGATATTAGTCCGCTTTGTGATTGTTGCGGTTGGAGTGACCGACCGATAGTCGATGATATCGGGATTTTAGCTTCAAAAGACCCAGTAGCAATTGACCAAGCATCAGCTGATTTAGTTAATGAACAATTAGGGCGTAAGAATAGCGCACTACAGAAGAATTTTAAGCCTGGTGAAGATAAATTTAGAGGTGTTCACCCTAATGTTGATTGGACAGCTCAATTAGCTCACGGTGAAAGAATAGGTTTAGGAAGTAGAGACTACGAATTGATTAAGATTGATTAGATTAATTATCAAATTCTAAACATAATTGAGTTTCAAATCTAATTATAAAATATTTAAAATTATTAATAAATAGTCAATATATCTCTGAAATTTTAATGAGTCATGAGATATATTGACTATTTTCGTTTTAATAAAGGACTTTCAAACGGTATATTGAATTAATTATAAAGAAAGATAGATAGGCTCTTTAGAATATAATAGTCTTACTGATAAATAATAAGTATATGGATAATTTAAATATTAATAGTAGTTAACTAGAAGAATATGTATTAAATTAACGTACATGAGATAGTCATTATTGTAATATCTGAAGTAGTTGTGAAAGGAGAGAAATTAATTAATGTCAAGTGTCGGTTTAGTAAGTTTAGGCTGTCCTAAGAATCAAGTTGATTCAGAAATTATGATTGGCTTGGTAGAAGAGGCAGGTTTAGAGTTGGTTGATGATTATGAAGAAGCAGAGGTTTTAATTGTAAATACTTGTGGCTTCATTGGTGATGCCAAAGAAGAGTCAATAGAGGCTATTTTACAGTTAGCTAAATATAAAGAAGATAATTGTGAAGTCTTAATTGTAACCGGATGTCTAACTCAGCGTTATCCTGAAGAGTTAAAAGAAGAGATTCCAGAAATAGATGCTATTTTAGGAACAGGTAATTTTGATGAAATTGTAGAGGTAATTAATGAGGGTTTAGATGGTAGGAATAAATTTGAAGTTACTGATCCTAATTTTGATTATCAAAAAGAGTTACCTAGGAAGAGGTTAGATGTAGGATATACTACTTATGTTAAGATAGCTGAAGGATGCAATAACCGTTGTAGTTATTGTGTGATTCCCAAGCTAAGAGGCGATTTGCGTAGTAGAAAGATTGATAATATAGTTAAAGAAGTGAAAGGGTTAGCTAAGCAAGGAGTAAAAGAGGTAAATATTATTGCTCAGGATATTACTAAATACGGAATTGATCTATACGGTGAGTCTAAATTAGTAGAATTATTAAAAGAATTGGTTAAGATAGAAGATGTTAAATGGTTCAGATTATTATATGCTTATCCTAATGATTTTAGTGATGAGCTAATAGAAATGATAGCTAAACATGAACGAATCTGCAATTATATTGATCTCCCAATTCAACATGCTGATGATAGAATAAGAGAAGAGATGGATAGACGAGGAACTAAAGAGGAGATTCTAACTTTAATCTCGAAGTTAAGAGATAGAATTCCTAAAATGACGATTAGAACCTCTTTGATTGTTGGCTTTCCTGGTGAAACAGAAAAAGAGTTTAAAAATTTATTAGATTTTGTTCAGGAGGCGCAGTTTGATCGTTTAGGAACTTTTAAATATTCTCAGGAAGAGGGTACTTTAGCAGCTAAGATGCCTAATCAAGTTGAGGAAGATGTTAAGGAAGAAAGATACGAAAGGGTTATGGAGCTGCAAAAAGAGATTGCTTTAGAAAGAAATCAAGCTTGGATTGGTGAAGAAGTAGATGTTTTAGTCGAAGAGATACAAAAGGAAGCAGGGGAGACTTTAGTTATCGGTAGGACTGAACGGGATGCTCCTGAAATTGATGGTTTTATTTATATTAAGGATGTAGATGCTAAGTCAGGTGATTTGATAAAGGTTCAAGTAACAGATGCATATGAATATGATTTAATAGGAGAGAAATTAGAATGAATTTACCTAATAAATTAACGCTTTTAAGAATTTTATTAGTACCTATCTTTATGTTCTTCTTATTATTTAGACCAGAAGGTGAGTATTCAAGTTATACTCGATATTTTGCTGTAGGTACGTTTATTTTAGCAGCGGTTACTGATGGTTTAGATGGTTATATTGCTCGCAAACAAGGGTTAATTACTAAATTAGGGAAGTTTATTGATCCATTAGCTGATAAGCTACTCATTTCTGCAGCGTTAATTGCTTTAGTAGATATGGGCGAAATTACAGCTTGGCCGGCTATTATTATTATTGGACGCGAGTTTGCTATTACTGGTTTACGAGTGGTAGCTGCTTCCGAAGGGATTGTAATTGCTGCTAGTAAGTTAGGTAAGTATAAGACTACTTTACAGATTATAGCTATTATTGCGGTAATTATTAATCTACCGTATAGTATGAAACTACTTTGGCTAGCAGTATTACTAACTATTGCTTCTGGATTGGATTATTTGTGGAAGTCTAAGCAGGTGATAAAAGCAGATGGAGAAGGATAAAGTAATTAAATTTTTAGCTACGGGATTCTATAGTGGATTGAGTCCTGTTGCTCCGGGGACTATTGGAACTATAGTTGCTATGATTTTAGCTTTAATTTGGCTGCAAAAATATACGATAGGTTTACCTATAGTAGTAATTTTAACGGTGGTAGGGATAGTAATTTCTCACTGGGCGGAAGATATTTATGGAGAAAAGGACTGTCCTAAGATAGTGATTGATGAGTGGGCTGGTTATTTTGTGGCTATGTTCGGGTTAGGGATTAATATGTTAATTCCTGCTTTTATTCTGTTTCGTATCTTCGATATAGCAAAACCACCTCCAATTAAAAACTTCCAGGAGTTTCATGGTGGTTTAGGCATTATGTTAGATGATATTGTAGCTGGAATTATGGCGAATCTATTAATAAATTTAATACTATTTTTTACGTGATAAAAGAACCTAGGAGACTAGGTTCTTTTTTTTATGAATGTTAATTTTACTACTGGATATAATAGCATTTAGGAGGTGATAAGGGTGAATGAAACTCTAGTGGTAATATTTAGAGGAATAGTTGCTTTTACTACTTTATTAATTTTTACTCGAATATTAGGAAAACAGCAAATAAGTCAATTAACTTATTTTGATTATATTTTAGGAATTACGATTGGTTCAACAGCATCTTCATTGACCACAGATTTAAGTATTCGGCCTTGGGCTCACTGGGTTGGCTTATTCATCTGGTTTTTAGCAGCTATAATATTACAAGTTATTACATTAAAATCAAGAAAAGTTTCCAAATATTTTGATGGTGAGCCAACAATAGTCATTATGAACGGTAAAATAATGGAGGATGCTATGCGTAATATGCGTTATAGAATCACGGATCTTTTAGAACAATTAAGAATTAAAGGAGTCTTCAGCCCATCTCAAGTTGAATTTGCTATTTTGGAGACTAATGGTAAGTTATCAGTGCTCAAAAAGTCTCAGTATCAAAATTTAACTCCTAAAGATATGAACCTAGATACTAAGTATAAAGGTTTACCTGTTGAATTAATTTATGATGGTATAATTCTTGAACAGAATCTTGCTCAAGTTGGACTTGATGAAGAATGGTTAAAATCTCAGTTAAAGAATTTACTTAATATTGAGGATCCTTCAGAGGTTAATTTAGCTTTATTAGATACACAAGGAAAGTTATACGTTGATAAGTATGATGAAGAGGTAGAAATTCCAGTCAATGTTAGTGACTATCCAGGAGCAAATTAAGGGGTGAAATTAATGAGAAATATTACAGGATATATGGTTCCAGTTATTATTCTTATTATCTTTGCTGTTTTAATGCTTTCAATCTCTTATTTGAAGCAGCCTTTAGCTAAATCAGATGATATGATGCAGTATGTAAAATTAATTAAAAGCGATATAAAAGCTAAGAAATGGAATCAAGCTGATGAGAATTTTAAAAGACTTAAAGAAGCATGGAAGAAAGTGCGTAGTAGAATACAATTTGCTGCAAGTAATGGCGAGATTGAAGACTTAAGTAATAATTTAGCTCGCTTAGAAGGGGCAATTGAAGCCAAAGATAAATTGTCATCTTTAATAGAATTGAGTGAGACAAAGAACCATTGGAAGAGTCTAGGCAAGTAAAGGTCTTTACCTACCTCTAGGACAAATCTGCACACAAATGCCGCAGCTACGACAGCCAATCTTATCTTTGATCTTATTTCTATATTTTTCACATTTTTGGAATTTATATCTTACTTCTCGGGGTTCATTTATATTAAAGCTTTTGCCAGTAAATGCTTTAGATGGACAGTTATCAACACAAATACTACATTGACCACAATTATCTCGTAGTGGCTCATTATTAGGTAACGGTAAGTCAGTTAGCACTGTACCTAAACGCAATCGTGGTCCAAAGTCGGGAGTAACTAATAAACAGCTTTTACCAATCCAGCCTAATCCCGATAAATGAGCAGCTAACTTATGAGAGAATATTCCTTTAAGGTTAGTTTCATCTGTACGATGAGAACTAGGGATTGGTAGTGCATTAAAGCCATAGCTTTGAATCTTCTGTGCTAATCTAGTAGTGATTCTATCTAAAGTAGGGTTGACCATATTATAGACTATGTAATCATAGGTGAGTAAGTTCTGTACATTTTCAGTATTTGATAACTCATTAACCACTGGCTCAGGTAAATGGATAGCAATGCTAATAGCATAAGGTAATTGGACTAAATTTTTATCTCCTTGTTTGGCAATGAAATCTTTAGCTTCATGTAAAGAAGTACTACTTACTAAATCGACTCCTAATTCTTCTGCTAATTTCTTTAATTCATTAAACCTCTTTTTAGTTACTGACATTTTATAGTTTCCTCCTTAATTATTCTTTTTTATTTTTTAGTTTGGTCTGTGTTAGTCTATATCTAATCTTTCCTCAGCCTTAGTCTCAACCTTAATACTTCAACACCAACTCCTGAACTCCTTCATCCATTAATCAACTACCACTATTTACATATTTATAACAGTTGTTACCTGCAAGAAGGTATGCTATAATAATCAGTGCTACAGAAAACGGGAGAGTAAAAACTAAAAGTCATATATATTTAGTAATAAATCATACTAGAGAGGAGTGGAAAGAGATGAAGATTAAAGGAGTTAAAGTAGAATTAGTCGTTATAGTACTGATTATTTCTTTAGGATTATTCTTTGGTACTCAGTACTATTTAAACAATTATCGATTAGAAAACTCATTGACAGAAAAGTTAACAGTAATCAACGGAGTGGAGAAAGTAAAGATTGAAGATGCAAATAAGGGTAAAGAGATTAATCTAACTTTAGTAGCAGTTGATGATTTACAAAAGACTTATCAACAGATAAATGAAGTTCTAATTAATTCTATTGGTAAGAATAATTATAGCGTTAAATTAAATAATTCTAATAATGAAAAATTGAATAGCTTATATCGTAGAATGCATTTATCTATTTATGAATCAATGATGACTGGTGAATTTACAAAGATGGCTAGTCGATTAGATACCATTAGTAATAAATTAAGGGTAAAGAAAGCTGAAGTTAGTGTTGATCAGAATAATATCTACTTGCAATTAAGTGATAATCAAGATTATTTCTATAAAGTAATTGAACGTGAATATCCTGGATTAAACAAGGTTACTTTCCAAGGAGGTGGGGTTAATGGTTAAAGAACTTAGTTTAGGTATTGGACTTGCGTTAGTTATCTTTTTAGCTTTTCAAGGTATTAATGTAGCCCCTATCTTCTTCTTCGGAATTTTGGGTTATGTTCTTTTTGAAGTTGTAGGGAAACAAGGAATAGGGAATAATAAAAGTTTTAATACCTATAGTGGTAAAAAAGATGATGTTCCGGAGGTTAAGTTTGAAGATATTGGTGGACAAGATACAGCTAAGAATGAATTGTTAGAAGCATTAGAGTTTGTAAAAGATGTAAGAACTGTTAAAGAACTTGGGATTAGACCGTTAAAAGGCATTATGCTTAGTGGTCCGCCAGGAACTGGAAAGACTTTAATGGCTAAAGCTGCTGCTCGTTATATAGATTCAGTCTTTATTTCTACTTCCGGGAGTGAATTTATTGAAATGTATGCTGGAGTAGGAGCTAAAAGAGTAAGAGAGCTTTTCAAAAAAGCTAAAGACCAAGCTAAGAAAGCTAATAAGTCTAATGCGGTTATCTTCATTGATGAGATTGATATTTTAGGAGGTAAGCGTGGACAACATTCTAGTCATTTAGAATATGACCAAACGTTAAACCAATTATTAGTAGAATTAGACGGAATGTCTATTGATGATGATGTTAATGTATTAGTAGTTGGTGCGACTAACCGAATTGATATTTTAGATGAAGCTCTTTTACGACCAGGGCGTTTTGATAGAATTGTTAAAGTAGACTTGCCAGATAAAGATGGTAGAAAGAAAATTCTAGAGATTCATACTAATAATAAGCCGTTAGCTGAAGAGGTAGACTTAAATAAGATTGCTAGAGAGACTTTCCGTTTTTCTGGAGCACATTTAGAGAATTTAGCTAACGAAGCGGCTATTATGGCTATGCGTGAAGAGTCTACTAAGGTTATGGCAAAGCATTTTAAAGAAGCCATCGATAAAGTGATGATGGGTGAAAAACTAAATCGTCGCCCAAAAGATGAAGAACTAAAGCGGGTTGCTTATCATGAGACAGGTCATGCCTTAATTGCAGAAAAAGTAAAGCCAGGTTCTGTGTCTACAATTACTATTACTTCTCGTGGTAAAGCATTAGGTTATGTTCGTCATAATCCAGAAGATGACTTCTATCTACAGACACTAGACTATCTTGAAGGTCAAATTGCGGTATGTATTGCTGGGGCTATTACTGAAGAGATTATCTTAGGAAACCGTAGTACTGGAGCCGCTAATGACTTTGAAAAGGCTACTAAATTAGCTAAAAAGATTATCTTTTCTGGTATGTCTGAATTAGGAATTGTAAGTAAAGATGATCTACCAAAACAGAAAGTTCATGAAGAGATTAATAAGATCATTGAAGCGGAAGAAAGAAGAGTAGAAGAGATAATTACTAATAATCAAGATTTTATGACTGAGGTAGTAGAAGAGCTATTAGATAAAGAAAGTATAGAAGGAGAAGACTTTAGAAGAAAACTTGGAATCAAAGCAGGTGAAGAAGCTGCATAAAAGAATAAATAAATCTAAGTGAAGTGGGTTGTAGATAAAATTACAGCCCACTTTTTTTATGTCTAAATTGACATATCGCATCTAGGAGGTAATTGTAATTTGTTATAGAAAAAATACATAAATGTATAAATGTGGGTGAGTTGGGTCTAAAACAAAAAAGGAGGAGTTTCTGTGCAAAAAACTTTATTAATTAATCCCAAGAAATGTACTGGTTGTAGAACGTGTGAATTAGTCTGTTCTTTAGAGCATGAAGGGGAATTTAATCCTAGTTTATCACGAGTGACTATGATTAACTTCCCAGAGGAGATAGTTACTATTCCCGTAACTTGTTTTCATTGTCAAGAACCAAGCTGTCGACAGGCTTGTCCAGTAGGTGCAATTGAGAAGGATGATGAAATTGGCGCAGTAGTGATTGATGACAATCAATGTATCGGTTGTAATATGTGTCTTATGGTCTGCCCGATTGGTGTAATTAGTATGGCTGGCAGTAGTTCTAAATCTCATCATGCTAAATGTAATCTTTGTGATGGAGAGCCAGAGTGTGTTGACTTCTGTCCAGGTGGTGCTTTAGAGTATGGTCGTCCTGATGAAGTGTTATGGGAAAGAAAGAAAAAGATGGCTAAACACTTACGCAACTTACTAGAGGAGGCGATATAATGAGTGGCTGGATGGGACAAATTTTAAGAATCGATTTAGATAATGAGCAAGTGACCGTAGAAAGACTAGACCGACAGTTAGCAAAAGATTATATTGGTGCACGAGGATTAGGTACTAAACTCTTTTATGACGAAGTTGACCCAAAAGTTGAACCTTTAGCTCCGGAGAATAAGCTTATCTTTGCTACCGGCCCTCTAACTGGTACAGCAGCTGTATCCGGAAGTAGATATAATGTAGTAACTAAGTCACCTTTAACTGGTACAATTGCTGCTTCTAATTCAGGTGGTTACTTTCCGAGTGAATTAAAATATGCAGGCTATGATGCAATTGTCTTTGAAGGGAAAGCAGAGAAACCAGTTTACATAGTGATTGATGATGATCAAGTTGAAATTAAGTCTGCAGATAATTTATGGGGTAAGACTACTCTAGAAACTGATAATTATTTAAGGTCTGAGTATAGCGATAAATTTAAGACTGCTACCATTGGTCCGGCGGGAGAAAATTTAGTTAAGTTTGCTTGTATTATGAATGATCGTGAGCGAGCCGCTGGTCGTTCTGGCGTAGGAGCTGTAATGGGTTCTAAAAATCTAAAAGCAGTTATGGTTAGAGGAACACAAGGAGTACAAGTAGCTAATAAGGATAAATTTAAGCAAGTATTAAAAAAATCTTTAGATAAGATTAAAGAATCAGGAGTAACTAATGAAGGATTACCAGCATTAGGGACTGCGGTATTGGTCAATATTGTAAATGAACATGGGAATCTACCGACTCGTAACTTTCAAGAAGGGATTTTTAAAGAAGCAGAGCAGATTAGTGGTGAAAGCTTAGCTGATGAATTATTAGTTAAGAATAAGGCTTGTGCAGGATGTCCTATAGGTTGTGGTAGAGTTTCCTTAGTTCCAGATGGTGAATATGAAGGCTTTGGTGAAGGACCAGAGTATGAGACAATCTGGGCCTTTGGTGCAGACTGTGATATTGATAATTTAAAAGCAATAACTAAAGCTAACTTTATCTGTAACGAATTAGGCTTAGATACTATTACGATGGGAACGACCATCGCTTGTGCAATGGAAATGTATGAAGATGGAGTGCTTACAGATGAAGAAATAGGATTAAATTTAGAGTTTGGGAATGCGCAAGCAATGGTAGAAGCTGTAGGACTAACCGGAAAGCGAGAAGGAATAGGTGATTTATTAGCTGAAGGTTCATATCGATTAGCTGAAAGGTATGGTAAGCCAGAATACTCAATGAGTACTAAGAAACAAGAGTATCCAGCTTATGACCCGCGTGGTTCACAAGGTATGGGGTTAGAGTATGCTACTTCTAATCGAGGTGGGTGTCACGTAAGAGGTTATATGACTTCTCCTGAAATATTAGGCGTCCCAGAATCTCTCGATCCATTTACAGTTGAAGGTAAAGCAGAATGGACAAAGATATTCCAAGATTTAACTGGAGTGGTCGATGCTAGTGGAATTTGTCTATTTACCACTTTTGCTTTAGATGCTGAGGATATTTATAAATTATTAGAATCAGTAACGGGAGCTGGTTATACAGAGGAAGAGATGATGCAGGCTGGCGAAAGAATTTGGAACTTAGAACGAGTATTTAATGCTAAAGCAGGTATAGAACCTGATGAAGATAAATTAGCCAAGCGATTAGTAGAAAAACCGATGCCAGAGGGACCAGCCGAAGGTAAAGTAGTAGATTTAGAGACTATGTTAGATGAGTATTATGAATTGCGCGGCTGGAGTTCTAATGGTGAAGTTACAGAGGAAAAGATTGCTGAATTAGGAATTTAGGTGATCAAAAATGAAGGTGCGATTATTAGCAACGCTACGTAATATAACTGATTGTAAAGGAGTAGAGTTAGAAGCAGAAAATTTACAGCAAGTAATAGATATTCTAATCGACAATTATGGTAAAGATATGGAAGATGAACTGTTAGAAGATGGAGAGTTAGATGAGACAATAACTATATTAATTAATGGTAGAAATATTCTCTATCTTGATGGGTTAGAAACAGAATTAAATAGTGATGATAAAGTGACTATCTTCCCACAGGTTGCTGGAGGATAATATGATTAAGGAGGACCGGTGTATATCGGATGATTACGATATACACCGTTTTTTTGTTCTTAACAAACTTGTGAAATTTAGTATTATGCAGGGAATTAGGTAGTGTTGTAGAAATATTTATATAGTTGGTAGAAAATTTTTAATTTTTGTACGTAATCAAGTGCTATGTTGTGATTGTGGTCAAGTATTATGTATCAATTAATAGTTATACAAATTAAAAAAAGGGGGAGTTTTACTTGATCTTATTTCATGAAAAGCTTGATTCAGGTGATAGCTTAGTTATATGTAAAAATGAAAGTAATAAAAGGCAGCAGAAGTTTAAATTTAATTCTAATAAAAATTTTAAAAAGTGTAGTGATTGTTGGCGTAAATGTACTTTTATATATTGTAATTCTAACGGAGAGTTAGCTTTAGAATTTAATGTTAACAATGGTGATGGAGCTTTATCAACTGAAATTTGGTATAGTTTTGATGATATTAATGATAGTGGGATTGTCCACTAAAACAAAATAAAAGTACTTGCCGCACCTAAAAATTGGGTGCGGTTTTTTCTTTACTTTAATATTACATAAAGCAATTTAATCCCAAAGTATTCTAAATATTGTATGTATAAATCCACTTTAGCACGGTAATAATGATAATAGAAGATAACACTTGGCAATAAATGGAGGGGTTGAATTGGGAAATAAAGTAGATATTTGCGGCGTCAATACATCAGAACTACCAGTATTATCTAATGAAGAAATGCGAGAATTATTTAAGAAGATGCAAAATGGTGACCGACAAGCAAGACAGACTATAGTAGGCGGCAATCTAAGATTAGTATTAAGTGTTTTGCAGCGGTTTAATAATCGAGGCGAACCAATTGATGATCTATTTCAGGTAGGTTGTATTGGGTTAATGAAGTCAATTGATAACTTTGATTTAAGTAAGAATGTTAAGTTCTCTACTTATGCGGTACCAATGATTATCGGTGAAATTCGTCGGCACTTAAGAGATAACAACCCAATTCGAGTAAGTCGTTCCTTAAGAGATACAGCTTATAAAGCATTGCAAATGAAAGAAACATTATTAAATAAGAAATCGGAAGAACCAACTTTAACAGATATAGCAAAAGAATTAGGTATCCCTCGCGAAGATATTGTTTATGCGTTAGATGCAATTCAAGATCCTATCTCTCTCTTTGAACCTATCTATCATGACGGTGGTGATCCTATTTATGTTATGGACCAGATTAGTGATGATGAAAGTGAAGATGAATCGTGGCTAGAAGGCATTGCAGTTAGAGAAGCATTATGCCAATTAGAAGATAGGGAAAAGTTAATCTTAAGTTTGAGATTTTATAAGGGTAAGACCCAGATGGAAGTTGCAGATAATATAGGTATTTCACAGGCACAAGTATCACGTTTAGAAAAAGCAGCTTTAAAGAATTTAAAGAAGCATGTTAGTGAATAAGGAGAGGGATGATTCGAATATGCAATGTAGAGAACGAATTAGATTGATAACGGTTACAGTGGTAGCGTTAGTTATTTTAGCAGGCTTAGGGTCTTCCTCGGCAATAGTAGTTAATAAAGAGTTAAAGACTACTGCTTATAATAGTGGTAACCTATTAAGATTGCATGTGATTGCTAATAGTAACTCATTAGAAGACCAAAAGCTAAAACGACGAATTAGGGATAAAATTATTGCTCAAACTGAGGGATTATTTAAAGAAGTTAATAGTGCAAAGCGAGCCCAGGAAGTAGTTAAAAAGAATTTGGGCTACATAAAAAAGGTTGTAGAATCTGAATTGGATAAGATGAATAGTGAGTATAAAGTTAGATTAAATCTAGATAATTTTCATTTCCCTAAAAGAACTTACGGTAATGTAACTTTACCAACCGGAGATTATGATGCTTTAAGAGTGGTTCTTGGCGAAGGAAAAGGGGAAAACTGGTGGTGCGTTCTATTTCCTCCGCTCTGTTATATAGATGCAGTTAATAATGAGAGTAAGAAACAGAAAGTAGCAGATGTTGAAGCTGAGGATATAGAAATTAAAGTGGAGTCCAAATTATTGGAATATATAGAGAGTAATCAGCAGTTAATTAAAAAGAAAGAAAAAATAAAACGCCTATTAAGAGTTTCAATTACTAATTTAAATAATCTGTTTGCTAACAATGTCCCAAATGATTAAGATAAAGAGTTATATTGAACTTAAGATAAGCTTTTACGTTTAAATTATATATTCAGTTTTAAAGCTCCTATTAATAGGAGCTTTTTTTATTCGGAGTCAGTAACATAATTAATCTTTAAAACATATATATATAATGAACAAGCTTCTTTATAGAGGAGGGACCTAAAATGATTAAGACTTCAGAATTACAAGCAAAAGAAGTGATTAATATTAATGATGGGCAGAGATTAGGAATGATTAAAGATATAGAGTTGGATTTAGCAAAGGGAAAGATTAAATCAATCGTTGTACCAGGTGAGAGAAAGTTCTTGAGCATCTTCTCGGGTAAGAATGATTTAGTTATTAATTGGAGACAGATTGAGAAGATAGGACAGGATGTAATTTTAGTTGATTTAAATGATTTTATTCATCCAGATAATAATCAAATTGAATAAATTACTATATTTACAGGAATTTTTTATTAATTTCGTGAATTCTATATTAGTAACTAAAAGCAATTATGAGTAACTAAGGTTGAAGTCCATCAGTTAAATATGAAAGGAGGCAATAGAATGGAATTGAATGACGCTAAATTAAAGCAAGCGGTCGATTTTCATGGGCATCTCTGTCCAGGTCTAATGATTGGCTTTAAAGCTGGGCAAGTAGCATTGGAGGAACTAGGAGTAGCGAGGTCAGCGGATGAGGAACTAGTAGCTATTGTAGAAACAGATGCATGTAGTATAGATGCTATTCAGACATTAACCGGTTGTACAGCTGGGAAAGGTAACTTTTTAATAAAAAATTATGGTAAACAGGCCTTTACAGTTGGTAATCGTAATAATGGACAAGCAATTAGAGTAGCTTTAAAGTATGGTGCTTTAGATTTTGAGGAAAATGTGGATAAAGAGGTTAGAGTAAAGGAATTATATAATAAGCCAGCTGAAGATATATTTACAGTAGAGAAATTAGATATTGAACTTCCTCCTAAAGCTGCTATTCGGGATTCAGTACAGTGTGCCAATTGTTCAGAACCAGTTATGGAAACTAAAGCAAGGCTAAAAGAAGGAGAAGTGCTATGTATTTCTTGTTTTAAAGAAGGTAGTTAAATTAGGTTTAAAATTTAATCCTGAAACTAATTTTAATAAAGATAGGTGATTAATGTGAGTAATAACTTAGTTAGATTTGGTATCTCTATGAACGAAGATTTATTAGATACATTCGATGATTTAATAGTAAAAAAAGGATATTCAAATCGATCGGAAGCAATTAGAGATTTAATCAGAAACAGGCTAGTAGAGAATGAATGGGAGGATGAAGAAAGAGAAGTAGCTGGGACAATTACTTTAATTTATGATCATCATGTGCGTGGTTTAAGTGATGAACTTAATGAACTACAACATGATTATCATGATCTATTCTTGTCTACAACCCATGTCCATTTAGACCATCATAATTGTTTGGAGGTCTTAGTAGTTAAGGGTAAAGCAGGTGAAACTAGAGAAGTAGCTGAAAGATTAATTGGAATTAAAGGAGTAAAGCATGGGAAGTTAACTATCACTTCGACTGGGAAAGATTTGTCATAATTTTCATTTACAAAAGCCTTGTAGGAATACCTTCTACAAGGCTTTTGTAAATTTTATTCATAATTAATTATGAAATAGTATTAATTAGGGTATTTTCGATCTTCACTAATGTAATTAGTTAATAGTCCTATTAAGACTAAAATTAGTGCTCCAATTAAGATTGGTTTAAAGATAAAAGCGAAATTTTGTTCTGTATAAACAGCTATAAAAGCAGTAGCACCTCCAGGTGGATGTGCTGTATTAGTACTTAGCATCAATGTAATAGCTAAAGAGACGGCTAAGGTAATAGTTAACCAATTTAGACCAAATAATTGATAGACTATTACTCCTACAAGAGCAGAAATTAAATGACCGCCAATTACATTTTTAGGTTGGGCCATAGGAACTTCACACGCACCATAAATTAATACCGCTGAGGCTCCAAATGAAGGGGCCAGTAGAGTAATATTATGGGTATAGGTTAGATAGGTAATGGCTCCAATTCCTAAAAAGGCTCCTAAGAACGACCAAAAAAGATCTAATAGTTTAGTATTAATTATGTTAATCTCTAGTTTAGAAATCATTGTATTATATAATTTATTAAATGTATTTTTCGAAGAATTGGTCAATGATAAATCTTTTTCAAGCATCGAATCACTCCTTTCTGTAGTAATATTATATCTTAAATGGAATAATTAACAATGATATTTATCATTTATTGTTATTTAAATTAAAAGGAGGAGTATTAATGTTCAAATTAGCAACTAATCAAGAGTTAGAGTATTATATTATAGAGGAGTTTAAAGCGACTGATTTAGTTAATCATGCTTTTTCGACACGAAAAGGAGGAGTAAGTGAAGGGGATTTTGCTACTTTAAATTTAGGTTTTCATACAGGAGATGATCAAGAAAGAGTAGTAGAAAATCGCAAATTGATATGTGATGAATTAAGAATAAATTACAAAGAGATAGTGGCTGGTGAACAGATACATTCTGATGCTATTAAGATAGTAACTAAAGCAGACATAGGGAAAGGAGCTTTAGATTATGAAAGCTCAATTTCAGGTACAGATGCCTTAATCACTGCAGAAAAGGGAGTAGCTTTAACTTCTTATTATGCTGATTGTGTACCTATAATTATTTTAGACCCTAAGCAAGAAGTGGTGGCATTAGCTCATGGTGGTTGGAAGGGAACAGTTAAAAAAATTGGACAGAAGACGGTAAAAAAGATAGAAAAAGAGTTTAACTCGAAGCCGAAAGATATTCTAGTAGGGATAGGTCCTTCAATAGGTCCTTGTTGTTATGAAGTTGATGAATATGTGGTAGAACCTTTAAGTAATAATTTTGATTATTGGCAGGATTTAGTGGCTAAAACTGACGAAAAAGGCAAGTGGAAGTTAGATTTATGGCAGACGAATAGTCGACAGTTGCAGGATATAGGGGTTTTAGAAGAGAATATTATACTAAGTGAGCTTTGCACTTTCTGTAATGTAGATCAATTTTATTCTTATCGTAAGGAAGATGGGACTACTGGCAGAATGGCTAGTCTAATTCAGTTAAAATAAATTAATGATGGGGTGTCATTATGGAGGGACAGAAGATCTTAGTTGTAGATGATGAAGAGAATATTGTAGAATTAATTAAGTTTAACTTAGAGAAAGAAGGATACGAAGTTTTAGTGGCTTATGATGGACAAACTGCATTAAATAAGGTTCGGGAAAGAGGAGTTAATCTATTGGTCCTTGATTTAATGCTGCCTAAGATGGGTGGTTTAGATGTTTGTAAGGAGATTAGGAATGATGAAGAATTGAATGAACTTCCTATTATTATGTTGACTGCTAAAGAGAAAGAAGTGGACCGTGTTTTAGGGTTAGAATTAGGTGCAGATGATTATGTTACAAAACCATTTAGTCCTCGTGAATTGGTAGCAAGAGTTAAAGCGATTTTGAGGCGGGCTAATTTTCGGTCAAAGAAGAAAAATGATAGACAGATCAAAGTGGGAGAGATTAAGATAGACTTAAATAAACATGAGGTCTTATTAGCAGGTAAGAAAGTGAGTTTTACACCAAAGGAATTTGAATTACTCAAATTATTAGCTGCTGCTTCAGGGAAAGTATTAACTCGTGGTTCTTTATTAAAAAGAATTTGGGGATATGAGTATAGTGGTGATACAAGAACGGTAGATGTTCATATTAGACGTTTGAGACAAAAACTAAAGAGTAATATTAGTGAGGGGCACAAATATATTGAGACCGTTAGGGGAGTTGGATATCGGTTTAAGGAGTTGGACTAAGCTATGTTTAAGAGTATTAGGTGGAAGATTACTGCTTTATATTTAATTCTGATACTAGCTGCTTTGATACTATTTAGCTTTACTTTAAAAGGTTTTTTAGAAAATTATTTTATAAATAAATTTGAAACTAATTTAATTAGAGAGACGAAGTTAGTTAGAAGGTTGTTAGAAGATGAAGTGTTCAATGATGAAAAGGTTGAAGTTATTGATAGATTGGCAGGTGAATACAGTAAAGATATTTCAGCTCGGATAACTATTATTAAAGTAAATGGAAGAGTATTAGGAGATTCGGCTAAAGATCCAATGCAGATGGAAAATCACCTTCAGCGTCCTGAGGTACAGGAAGCTTTAAAGGATGGAGTAGGCAAATCGACTCGATACAGTGAAACCTTGCAAATAGATATGAAATATGTAGCTTTACCAATTACAGACCGGAATAAAGTAGTTGGTATAGTTAGATTAGCGTTGTCTTTAAGTCAGGTGCAAAAAGTTCTTTCACAAATATTATGGAAGCTAATTAAGTCAGGTTTAATAGCAATTTCTATTTCTTCATTATTAGTCTTGATATTGACTAAAAGAATTAGTAGTCCTATTGAAAAGATAACTTATGTAGCTGGACAGATGGCACAAGGGTTTTTAGACCAAAGAATCAGAATTAATTCCCAAGATGAATTAGGGAGATTAAGTCAAGCATTTAATAATATGGCTGATAAATTAAAGAATAAGATTAATGAGATTTCTAGTGAAAAGAATAAAATTGAGGCTATTTTAAGTAATATGGCTGATGGAGTGATTGCAGTAGACCAAACTGGTAAGATTATTCTTTTTAATCCAACAGCTGAGAAGATGTTTAGAGTTAATGAGGAAGATACTTTAGGGAAGTATACTATGGAAGTGACTCGAAATCATAGGCTGGATGAGGTGATTATGAGTTCCTTCAATAATGAACAAGAGGTTTTGGAAGAAGTTGAGGTTATTTATCCAAATGAAAGAATTATTCGCATTCATGTAACCCCAATTAAGAGTAAAGATAACGATAAACAAGGTGCAGTAGCCGTTTTACGTGATGTTACAGAATTGAGAAAGTTAGAACAGATGAGAACTGAATTTGTAGGTAATGTTTCTCATGAATTAAGAACTCCATTAACTTCAATTAAAGGTTATGTGGAAACATT
Organism: Candidatus Frackibacter sp. WG13; assembly: GCF_900114655.1. Classification (GTDB taxonomy): domain Bacteria; phylum Bacillota; class Halanaerobiia; order Halobacteroidales; family Acetohalobiaceae; genus Frackibacter. The sequence continues at coordinate 40,643 of NZ_FOTT01000001.1, read as the reverse complement.
ATTAGATAGTGATGATTATGAACCATATATTTTAAAAAGATTTTTGCAGATTATTAAGGATGAGGCCGATAGATTAGAACAATTAATTGTTGACCTGTTAGATTTATCACAGATTGAAGCTATGAGTGATGGTTTAGATAAGGAAGAGATTAATTTAAATGAGGTTATTGAAGAGGTATTAACAATTATGATTCCTAAAGCCATGGATAAAGATATTTCATTGAAGGTTAATGTACCAGAAGAGTTATCTACAATTATTGGTAATGGAAGTCAGGTTAGACAACTATACATTAATTTAGTCGATAATGCTATTAAGTATACCCCTGATGGTGGCAAAGTTGAAATTAAGGTCAATGAAGACGAAGAAGAGGTTTGGACTGAGATTATTGATACAGGCATGGGGATTCCTAAGAAAGATTTAGAACGAATATTTGAACGTTTCTATCGGGTTGATAAAGCTAGGTCTCGTAAATTGGGTGGAACTGGTCTAGGATTATCTATAGTAAAGCATATTCTAGAAGGGCATAACGGTAAAATTGAAGTAGAAAGTGAAGTTGAAGAAGGAACTAAATTTATTTTTTCTCTTCCTAAATAAAAAAGATATTTTTCGACATATCTTGACGATGTATTTGAAATGTTTTATAATAGTAATTGAGTTAATAATTAAAAAATAAATAGCACTTACTTTATTTATCTTCGAATTAAGATAACCTAAAGAATTTAATGGCTATGGTATCTTAAATGCGATAGGGTATAATTCGAAAGGATTATGCCTCCCTACTTGGAAAGGAGATATCATGGTATATCTATGCTCCTTTTCAGTAAGGAGTATTTCCTATTTTAGGAGGAGAAATTTTATGAAGAAATTATGGGTTCTTATATTAATTTTAATCGGCTTAGTACTTATTACTTCGATAACTAACATTAGTCTATTTATTACAGAACAAAATTTGAAAGAGATATATGCTGGTTCACTACTAAACGTAATGGAGAATAAGGTTAATCCAGCGTTGGAGCAGAATTTGAATTTGAAGGTTGTTGGGGAGAGTCATGGTTCGGTTAGTGGGGCTAGAATGATCAAGGAGGGATTACGTTACCCAGATATTTATTTAAGTGCTGACCCAACTGTAAATGAACAGCTTTTATTTGGTGATAAGAATGATAACTTAATCGATTGGTATATATCATTTTTGAGTAATGAATTAGTGATTGCTTATAATTCAGGTAACAAATTTGGAGATGAAATCAAACAAGTTGAATCAGGAGATATAGCATGGTATAAATTATTATTAAATGACGAATTTCGTTTAGGTAGAACTGATCCTAATTTAGACCCGAAAGGATACCGAACCTTATTTATGCTTGATTTAGCAGCTAAATATTATAATGAGCCAAATTTAAAAAGACGAGTTTTGAATACCAATAATCAACAGTTAATCTTTCCTGAAACTGAATTAATGGCTATGCTAGAGACTGGACAGATTGATGCAGCTGTAACTTATAGGAATGAGGCAATTGAGAGAAACTTATCGTATATTAGCTTGCCAGACCAGGTTAATTTAAGTAATCCGAAGTTTGCAGAATTATACAATCAAGTTAGTTATAAGACTGACAAAGGAGAAGTCTTTAAGGGGAGACCAATTTTATATACGATTACCATTTTGAATAAAGTAGAGAATAAGTCGGAAGCAGTTAAGGCAGTAGAATATACCTTATCTCAAGAAGGGCGAAAATTATTTAAAGAGAATGGCTTTAATTTGGTTCCTATTCAACTTAAGGGGAAAAAGAAAGTACTTCCAACAAAATTAAAAAAATATATCGAAGGAGAAATAGACTTTGAGTAGAGATAATAGCTTATTTGAAATTTTTCTTTATGTTTTGGCAACTATAGCTTTATTATTTATTAGTTTACCTTTATTTAATCTAATCTTAAGAAGTTTATCTTTAGATATATTGACTAATATTTTAACTTCTGATTTTTATAATGCCATTCGAGTTTCGTTAATTGCTTCTTTAATAACCTTAACAATTAATATTTTGTGGGGGATTCCAGTGGCTTATCTATTGGCTAGAAAGGAATTTCCAGGTAAAGGAGTTGTACAAGCTTTAATTTTCTTTCCAATAGTTATTCCTCCAATTGTTAGTGGTATCTTATTATTGATGATTTTTGGACCGCGGACTATAATCGGAGGAGTATTAGCTAGTCATGGTTTGCGTTTTACCGGCACTATTTGGGGTACGATCTTAGCGCAAACTTTTATTACTGCCCCTTACTTAATTATTACTACTAAGGTAGCTTTTGAAAAAGTAGATAAGAAGCTAGAAAATGTTTCATTATTATTAGGTAAGAGTCAAGGACAGACTTTTTGGCAAGTAACCCTCCCCTTAGCAAAGAAAGGGATTATTGCTGGCATCTTATTAACTTGGATTAGAGCTATTGGTGAGTTTGGGGCTACTATAATTCTGGCTTATCATCCATATTCTTTACCGATTAAAATTTGGGTACAATTCACTAGTGGAGGTTTACAGACGGCTTTGCCATTAGTAATTGGTTTAATCTTAGTTGTAATTTTTATCTTAATTATTTTAAGATTAATAATTGGGGAATTAAGACTAAAGGCATTTTAAAGCAACTATAAGGTAGGTGGTCATATGTTACAGGTTGACGTATATAAGAGGTTGGGTGACTTTGAACTTGATGTAAAGTTTGAATTGGATAATGAAATCTTAGTCTTATTTGGACCTAGTGGTTGTGGTAAGAGTACTACTTTAGAGTTAATTGCTGGTCTAAAAGAGCCGGATAGAGGAAGAATATTTAATCAAGATTCTACCTTTTTTCATAAGGTCGGGAAAGATATTAAAGTAAATCTACCTATTAACAGAAGAAGGATCGGTTATGTGTTTCAAGATTACAGTCTTTTTCCGCATATGACTGCTTTTGAAAATATAGCTTACGGTATTCAGGATAGCATATATTCAGAAAAAAAGATTGAAGGAAAAGTTGATCAACTGTTAAGCGAGTTAAGGTTAAAAGGATTAGCTGATCATTATCCTTGTGAGTTATCTGGAGGACAACAACAGAGAGTAGCAATTGCTAGGGCATTAATTGTGGAACCGGATATATTATTATTAGATGAGCCTTTTTCAGCCTTAGATACTTTAGTGCGAGAAAAGCTTAGGCAGGATTTATTAAGGGTTCACGCTGAGTTTAAAATTCCCATCATTTATGTTACTCATAATCTAACAGATGTTTTTGAGTTGGCTGATAAAGTAGCAATTTATAATGAAGGAAAGATAGAGCAGTTTGGTTCTAAAGATGATGTCTTTTATCGACCGCAGACTAGAAATACGGCTCGCTTTGTTGAGACCAAGAATATATTTGATTTAGTAGTAAGTAAATGTTCTGATTCAACAGTTGAAGTAAAGAATGATAAATTAAAGTTGACAGTAGAGACAAAACAGGATTTAAATGTTGGAGATAAGGTGATAGCAACTATAAGACCTGAATTTATTGATCTTTTAATTGAAGATTCTAATTTTAAAGGAGATAATATCTATTCTGGCATTTTAAGAAGAGAGCTTTGTAAAGGAGCAGTTACTAGGTTATTTATCAACCTTTTTAATCAGAAAGACTTTGATTTAATTGTGGATATTCCTACTCTATTAGCAGAAAAACTAAAGTTAAATGAAGAGGTAGTGGTTAATCTGCCAAAAGAAAGTATGCATATAATTATTTAATTATATAATAAAAGCTTGCTATGATATCATAGCAAGCTTTTTTGCATAAAAAAAGAGGGTATCTGCCTTATAATAGATAGACAGATACCTTTACTTATGAAGAAGAGAGGGAGAGGAAAAATTATTAACAAGTTTTTAACTCACAAATTTATTATACTATATTTTAAGCTAGTTGTAAATATGTGTAAGTGAAATAAATAACTTTGTGACAAATGTCCTACTCAAAACAGAGTGTCGATAGGGCATATGCACTATATTATCAGCTTCATATTTTTTAACATGGATTTAATAAAGATTTAATCTCTTTGTAAAAAAGCTATGCTATACTTTATTTAAAGTTAAAATAGTGAGACAGGTTAGATGTCTCGGCTAAATAATATTTTTAACATTCTAAGGAGGAGATTAAATGTTTAAAAAGAAAGGAATTGCATTAACTTTAGTATTATTCTTAGCGGTGGGAGTTGTATTTGCTGCGACTGGACAAGCAGATGCGTGGTGGATCTTTGGTGATGATAAGAAAGGGGATACAGTATCAGGAGAAGTTAAAATAGATGGTTCTTCCACTGTTTATCCGATTACAGCAGCAATCGCAGAAGAGTTTAGAAAGCCGTATCCAGATGTACGAGTTTCTGTTGGGGTATCTGGAACTGGTGGTGGATTTGAGAAGTATGTAGTAGGTGAGACTGATATTAATGATGCTTCACGACGAATTAAACCCGAAGAACGTAAGTTAGCAGAGCAGAATGGTATTGAATCTATTCCCGTAACGGTAGCTTATGATGGAATTTCTGTAGTTGTTAATCCGGAGAACACATGGGCTAAAAGTATGACTGTAGATGAATTACGTAAACTTTGGCAGCCAGGAAGTAATGTTGAAACTTGGAGTGACATTCGACCTTCATGGCCGGATAAGAAGATAGACCTATATGGACCTGGAGCTGATTCTGGAACTTTTGATTACTTTACTGAGGCAATCGTTGGCGAAGAGGGCGCTAGTCGGACTGACTATACACCAAGTGAAAATGATAATGTATTAGTACAAGGAATTGCCGGGAACAAGTATGCTTTAGGTTACTTTGGCTATGCTTATTATGAAGAGAATAAAGATAAATTAAATGTTGTAGGAATAGATAGTGGTAATGGTCCAGTTAAACCTTCAATGGAGACTATTGGCAATGGGACTTATAAACCATTAGCAAGACCACTATTCTTTTATCTCAATCAAGCATCTTTAAAGAGACCAGCAGTAGAGAAGTTTGTAAAATTTTATTTAAATAATGCAAAAGTAATCGTGCCACAAGTAGGGTATGTTCCCTTATCAAGTAGCAAGTATCAAGAACAACTTAAAAATATAGAGTCAATAACCCAATAACATACTGTATATGTAGGCGCCTTCCAAAGATTGGGGGCGCTTATGTATATATAATTGAATTAATTTGAGAGGGAGGAATTTAATTGCTCAATTCACAAGATAAGAGTTTATTATATGCAAAAGAAGAAATAATAAAATGGATTCTTCGATTTTTTGCATCTGTTTCTATTTTAACAACATTAGGCATTATTATAATCTTATTTAAAGAAACTTTTGCCTTTTTTAATGAAGTATCTATTATTGAATTTTTTACTAGTGCTACTTGGGCTCCAATGATTAAACCAAGAAGTTTCGGAATTCTACCTTTAGTGGTAGGAACATTAATGATTGCTGTTGGTTCGAGTATTATTTCTATCCCTATTGGATTAGGAAGTGCAATCTATTTAAGTGAGTATGCTTCTAAGGAATGGAGTAAGGTTATTAAACCGATATTAGAGATTCTAGCTGGGATTCCTTCGGTTGTATATGGTTTTTTTGCTTTAACCTTTATTACTCCTTTAATTCAAAAGATACTTCCTCAGACTGGAGTATTTAATGCAGCGAGTGCAAGCATTGCCGTAGGAATTATGATTATTCCGATGGTTGCTTCTTTAAGTGAAGATGCTATGCGTTCGGTTCCTGATTCTATTCGCCATGGGGCGTATGCTTTGGGAGCTACTAAGTTTCAAGTGGTAGTTAAGACTGTTATTCCAGCGGCATTTTCGGGGATTATATCTTCATTTATTCTAGGGATTTCGCGGGCTATTGGTGAAACCATGATTGTTGCTATTGCTGCGGGGGCTAGTAGTGAACTAAATTTAAATCCATTACAGAGTATACAGACGATGACTGGTTTTATGGTTAATGCTAGTTTAGGGGAAACTCCTAGAGGAACGATTGAATATAAAACACTTTTTGTCGTTGGTGCCTTACTCTTTGTTATGACTTTAATTATGAATCTATTTGCCAAGTTAATTGTGCAGGCTCATGAGGAGGGGTATTAATGGAAGAGCAAATAAAACAAAAACAAGTTGATGAACCAAATATAACTAAGTTTCAGATAGATAAATCAGAAAAACGAAGAAGATTAAAAGGAATGTTATTTGAAAAGATTCTATTTTTATGTACAATTTTTGGAGTTGTTGTGCTAGTAATCTTGTTATTTGATGTCTTCCGGACAGGATTTAGTTGGTTAGATGCAGACTTTATTAATAGTTTTCCTTCTCGTTTTCCTAAAAATGCAGGGCTTAAGTCAGCGCTTGTTGGTAGCATCTGGGTTATTGGACTTGTTACATTAATTTCATTTCCATTAGGTGTAGGAACTGCCATCTATTTGGAAGAGTATGCGGATAAAAATTCTTGGTTTTTTCGAATTTTAAAATTAAATATAGCTAATTTGGCTGGTGTTCCTTCGGTTGTTTATGGTATGTTAGGGTTAGCAGTATTTGTTGAATTTTTAGGTTTTGGGAGGAGTATATTAGCAGGAGCAGCTACTTTGAGTCTACTTATCTTGCCGGTAATTATTGTTGCTGCTCAGGAAGCAATTAGGTCAGTGCCGAGCAATATTAAAGAAGGAGCTTATGCTTTAGGAGCAACAAGATGGCAAGTGATTAAAGGAATTATCTTACCATATGCGGCACCAGGAATATTTACGGGTGTTATCTTAGCTGTTTCAAGAGCAATGGGTGAAGCGGCACCATTGATTTTGGTAGGAGCAGTAGGTTATGTACCTTTCTTACCTCGAGGTCCTATGGATACTTTCACAGTATTACCGATCCAAATTTTCAATTGGGTTTCAAGACCACAGGCTGAGTTTCAAAATGTTGCAGCAGCAGGAATTATTGTCTTATTAGTCATACTATTATCAACTAATGGATTTGCAATCTTTTTAAGAAATAAATATCAACGATAAAATTAAATATTAAAGGTCATTTCAAAGTGGGAAGGAGACCATAGTAGTGACTTTTATTTCACAAGAAGTTACTATATTAGCAAATAAATTAGTTAAAATGGCTGACAATTTGAATGAATTAATTCAAGAATTCAATCTTTAATAGAGGCGATTAGATAAATCTAAGAGATTAGGAGGCACAAGTGATGTTAAATAGAACCAAAAATATATTAAAGTGGTTCCTAGATGATGAAGTTTGTGTCTGTTCACAAAAAAGTTTAACTAATGAATTAACAGGTTTTCCCGTGATTCCTGCATTTTATGGTCAATTACGTAAGTATTTGAAAGAAGAAGAGAAAAATATTGGGGTTATTTATTTAGATATTGTTGACTTTAGTCAAATTGAATTAGAATATGGCGAAGAAATCTGTGAAAAGATATTAGCTAGTTTAAGTAAAATTTTACGAAATATATCTACAAATACATTGAGGAAAGAAGACAAGATAGGGATTAGTAATCAGGGTGGAGATGATTTCGTTATTTTTCTAGCGGGATTAGATGATGAATTTTTGAGGGCAGAAAAAGAATTGATAGTTATAGCTAATCGTATTAAATCTGCAGTAGTAACTAGGTTAAATAAGCAACTTCATGTTCAAGAAGTCTTAGATTTACATTTAGGTCATGCAGTAATTGTAGGTAAAAAAGTAAAAAGAGTAGAAAATTCAGTCTATAAAACAATTAAAGAAGCAGCACAAGTAGCTAAAGATAAAGAATATAATAAATGGCGACGCAAAAGAGATATTTTAGCTGAAATAATTGCTAATGAGGAAATAAGAATCTTATTTCAGCCTTTAATTTCTTTGCAGTCAGGAGAAATAGTTGGGTATGAAGCTTTGACTCGTGGTCCTAAAGATAGTTACTTTGAGAGACCAGATCAATTATTTGATTTTGCCAAAGAAACGAATCTATTATTAGACTTAGAACGACTTTGTCGTAAACAAGCTTTAGTGAAGGCAGAATCATTTTTAGCAGGGAAGAAACTATCTTTAAATGTTAGTCCAGAAGTAATCGAAGCAAATGATTTTAAAAAAGGTGTTACTCAGGAGATAATTTCTAAGTTAGGGATCGAGAAGCAGAATATAATTTTTGAAATTACTGAAAAGACGGCTATTAATAATTTTGATATTTTCCATAAGACACTTAAGCATTATTATGAACAAGGCTATCAGATAGCAGTAGATGATGTAGGAAGTGGATATGCTAACCTACAGACTATATCTAAATTACACCCCCAATATATTAAATTAGATATGTCATTAATTAGAAATATTAATTTAAATTCCACTAAAGAGGCTTTAATAAGAGCACTAATTGATTTTGCTCATCAAGTTAATACTAAAGTGGTAGCTGAAGGGATAGAAACTTACGATGAATTGGAGAAATTAATCGAATTAGGCGTAGATTATGGTCAAGGTTATTTAATTCAACATCCTGTAGGACATCCTGAACCGATAACTGATAAATTAAGAAGATTTATTACTTGGAAGAATAATAGATTAGAAAGTAGATTCAGTATTAATGAGTTAAATATAGAAGATATTGTTCGACATGATGCTACTTTACAGAAAGAAGATTTGGTAGAAGAGGCAGTGAAATATTTTGAAGAAGATCCCTATTTAAATGGAATAGTAATTGTTGATGAAAAGGATTATCCTATTGGTTTAGTAATGAAAGATGAGCTGTATTATCGTTTAGGTAAGAGATTTGGTGTTTCATTATTTATAAAAAAGCCTATTAAATCAGTAATGGATAAGCATCCATTAATTGTAGAAGCCAATGATTCAATTGAACGAGTTTCTAAAAAGGCTATGAGTAGAGATGAAAATAAACTGTATCATTATATTATAGTGACTAAAGATGAGAAATATATAGGTACTTTATCAGTAAGAAGGTTACTGGAGAGTATGACAAAATTACAAGTAGATATAGCACAAAATTTAAATCCATTAACTGGGCTGCCAGGTAATACTTTAATTCAACAACGATTAGATAAGATTTTAAAGAAAAAACAACCATTTGCCATACTTTATATCGACCTTGATAATTTTAAAGCTTTTAATGATCATTATGGTTTTGAAAACGGAGATCAATTAATTAAATTAACAGCTAATATTTTAAACGAAGTAGCTGATGGTGAAGATTTTATAGGTCATATTGGTGGTGATGACTTCTTAATAGTAACGACTCCTAAGAAGGGAGAAGAATTATCTAAAAGAATAATTAAACGTTATGAAAGAGAAGTTGCTCAAGAATTAATGGTTAATGAAAACTTAACAACTAGATCTTCAGTCAATACTTCACAGAATCAAGCTTTACTTTTGCATCAACCGACTATATCTGTTGCTGTAATTACTAATCAGGATTATGATTTAAAGACAAGATTTGAAGTAGGTAGATTAGCAGCTCAGCTAAAGGATAAAGTAAAGAAAATTGAAGGTAGTAATTATTTAATTAATAGTTAATCGAATTTTATAATTATGTAAGAGTCTTAGCTAGCTAACTGTTAACAAAATATTAATGGTACAACCACAAAAAGGTCACCTTTCGCGGCAGAATACATTTTTCGAAACATCTAAGGTTCGTATCCGCCAAAAATAAGGCTTCCTAATCTATAGGCCGTCCTGTCCTGAGATTAGCTCACCACGTCCTGTGGTTCGGCCATATTTTCGGCTCCTACTCACCAAGATGTTGACCGAAAAATGTATAATTTGCTCAATATGACCTTTTTGTGTTCTAATCATTAATAATTATTTAATATTTTCGTAATCTAAATTTGATATGATTAAGATGTAAGAGATAATAGTTACTTCCCTCCCTGAGGTTAAATAGATTGGTAGGCCCAGCTATCAATAGATAGGCTGGGTTTATCTATGTCTTAAAATTTTAACGGAATATTAACATTTATCTAAAGTTTTTGTAACATAAATATGAGATAATTCTATTAAGAAGTAGGTAGGGAGGTTAAATAGATGAGTGAAGAAAAAATTCTAGTAGTAGATGATGAAGAGAATATTTTGGAATTAATTAAATATAATTTAACTCAAGATGGATATCAAGTCTCTTTAGCTTCTGATGGGCAGCAGGTTCTAGAAAAGTTAAAAGAAGGTCTTCCTGATTTAATTATTTTAGATATTATGTTACCGGGATTAGATGGGTTTGAAATTTGTAGACTTTTACAAGACAAGAATCTGATACAAAAGGTTCCAATTGTATTTTTGAGTGCTAAGACTGAAATAGAGAATAAAGTACGAGGGTTAGAATTAGGAGCTACAGATTACTTAACTAAACCTTTTAGCCCGCGGGAATTAACTTCTAGAGTTCGAGCAATCTTTAGGAGATTAGATTTAAATAATTCAGTACTTAAGGGGTCTTTTATTGAGTACGGAAGATTAACTTTAGATTTAGAAGGGTATAGGGTCTTAATCGATGAACAAGAAGTAGAGATGACAAATAAAGAGTTTAGTCTACTGACTTATTTAATTAATAAATTAGGTAAAGCATGCTCAAGAGATGAATTGTTAGCAAAAATTTGGGGTTATGAGACTTTAAGTAGTATTCGGACAGTGGACGTTCATATTAGAATGCTGCGTAAAAAGTTTAACAATTATGATATTAAAGCGTTAACAATTGAGACTGTACGAGGTGTCGGTTATAAATTAATTTATAACCGGGAAGGATAATTAAAGCTTAAGTCGACATTTGTTAACATAAATTTAACATTCTTGTAATATAGCTTTAACATTTGCTTGTTATAATAAAAGTGGATACAGATGTGACTTAATTAACAAAATTTTAGGAGGTTGGATAATGGGAAGGTTACTTAACAAAAGAGCAATTATTTTAGTAAGTATTTTAACAATGGCAGGTCTATTTCTCGTAGGTTGTGGGGGAGCTCAAAACCAGGGAGAAGGACAGCAAGGTTATGTACAAGTTAAGGGTTCTGATACAATGGTTAATATGGTACAAGTCTTAGCAGAAGAGTATATGGCACAAAATGAAGGAGTCTCTCTTTCTGTAACCGGAGGAGGATCCGGAACAGGAATTGCAGCTTTAATTAATGATAAAGTAGATATTGCTAACTCTTCACGAGTGATGAAAGAAGAAGAGATTAAACAGGCAGAAGCAAATGGAGTAGATGTTAAACGATTTGTAGTTGCTATGGATGGATTATCAGTTATCGTTCATGAAAGTAATCCAGTAGAAAATCTAACGGTTGACCAGATTGGTGATATTTTCAAAGGTGAAATTACTAATTGGAAAGAGGTTGGAGGGCTAGATAAAGAGATATCTCTTTATGGGCGTCAAAGCAACTCTGGAACATTTGTTTATTTTAGAAATAATGTATTAAAAGGTGATTATTCTGCTAATATGAAGCGTATGAATGGTAACGCTCAAATTGTAGAAGGAATTAAAGCAGACGAAGCCGGAATCGGTTATGTGGGAATTGGTTATGTAGTAAATGATAATGATAAAGAAATAGAGGGATTAAATATACTTAATGTAGCTAAGGATGCTAATTCAAAGCCAGCTAGTCCTCTTAAGCCAGAAAATGTTAAAACGGGAGATTATCCACTAGCTAGACCGTTAAATCAATATACTAATGGAGTACCAACAGGACAAGAATTAGAATTTATTAAGTATGAGTTAAGTGATGAAGGACAAGCAATTGCCGTTGAACAGGGTTTCTATCCTGTAAGTCCTAAGTTTAAAAAGATTAATGAGAAAAATTTAGGTAAGTAAGTTGCTATTTAGCTAATACATTAATTATAAATATAGTTAAAAATAGAGTAAAATATGAAGATAATAAATAACTGGAGATTCTTAAATTTTATCGAAAATAATCATAAGGAATCTCCGGTTGTTTTTTGGTTAATTTATTGACAGGAGGGTTTTAATTGCAGAAGCGGGGCAAATTGTCGAAGTTTAAAGAAAAGGCTATCGAATGGTTCTTCTTCGGTAACGGTATTCTAGCTATTATAATTTTAATTGGAATCTTTACCTTATTATTAAAAGAAGGATTGCCAACTTTCCAAGAAGTTAGTATTAAAGAGTTCCTAACTTCCACTGATTGGAATCCTACTTCTTATTCTAATCGTAGTTATGGGATTGTAAGCTTGGTTTATAGTACTTTATTAGTGACTGTTGGTTCTTTAATATTTGCGGTACCGCTAGGAATAGCTTGTGCTGCTTATTTAGCAGAGGTGGCTCATCCTAGAATGAGAGAAATTCTAAAGCCGACTGTTGAGATATTAGCGGGAATTCCATCGGTAGTTATTGGGTTTTTAGGAATTGTTTTAGTTGGACCAATGATTGCTAAGGTTTTTAATTTAAGTAATGGTCTTAATGCAATTAATGGTTCGATTTTATTAGGTGTTATGGCTTTGCCAACGATTATTAGTATTTCTGAAGATGCTATTTCTGCTGTTCCAGAAGAGTATAAACAAGCGTCTTTGGCTTTAGGAACGAATGAGTGGCATACTTTAATTACAGTTACTTTACCCGCGGCTTTATCAGGAATTATAGCAGCAGTTATGTTAGGAATGGGACGAGCTATTGGTGAAACGATGGCGGTTTTAATGGCTACAGGAAATGCACCAGCTTTTCCAGAAAGCATCTTTGATTCTGTGAGAACTATGACAGCTACTATAGCTGTTGAATTAGGAGAGGTTCCTTATAATACTACTCACTACTATTCTTTATTTGCGATTGGATTAGTACTATTCTTAATGACTTTCGTAGTGAATTTAATCTCTGATTTAGTTCTCCATAAGTATGGGGAGGGTGAATAATGGAATCTAGTAATCTTAAACAGAAGATAGGTTTTAATATATTACGGTTATCAATGTTAGTAATCCTACTAATTTTAGGTGTTATTCTATATGATATTATTAGTAAAGGGATTGGAGTAATTAACTGGCAGTTTATTACTGCCGCACCTAAGAATGGAATGACAGAGGGTGGTATTTGGCCAGCAATTGTTGGAACGTTTTATGTAACAGTAATCACAGCGGTAGTTGCAGTTCCTTTAGGAGTCTTTGCAGCTATTTATTTAAATGAATATGCTAGACAAGGAAAGATAACGAGATTAATTCGGATGGCTATTCGAAATTTAGCTGGGGTACCATCGATTGTATATGGTCTATTTGGCTTGGCTTTATTTGTTAATGTATTAGGTTTTGGAACTTCTATCTTATCGGCTGGTTTAACTTTAGGCTTAATGACTTTACCAGTAACTATCACAGCTAGTGAAGAGGCATTAAAGGCAGTGCCTAATTCTTATCGCCATGGTTCTTTAGCTTTAGGAGTTTCTAAGTGGCATAGTATTCGGACTAATGTCTTGCCGTATGCGATTCCAGGAATCTTGACCGGTACTATTTTAGGCTTAGCAAGGGCAGCAGGAGAAACGGCACCGATCTTATTTACAGGGGCAGCCTTCTTCTTACCGTTTTTGCCACAGTCACTTTCTAGTCAGTTTATGGCTTTGCCGTATCACTTATATATTATGTCAACTCAGCACCATGATATAGCTAAGGTGAGACCTTTAGCTTATGGGACTGCTTTAGTCTTGATAGTTTTAGTATTATCTATGAATCTAATCGCTATATTGTTGCGTTCTTGGTTAAGAAAGAAGAATAAATAACTTATTATTTTTAATTGGGAGCAGGAGGTAGAAAGAATGACTAACAGTACACATAAGATTATAGTAGAAGATTTAGACTTTTATTATGATGATTTTCAAGCATTAGAGAAAGTTTCTCTAAAAGCACCAGCTAATCAGGTAACTGCTTTAATTGGGCCTTCTGGTTGTGGGAAATCGACTTTTTTACGGACACTAAATCGTATGAACGACTTAATTGAGGGTACACAGGTAGAGGGGAAAGTATTAATCGATAACGAAGATATATACCAAGATGATTTAGATGTAGTTAGTCTTCGTAAGCGAGTAGGGATGGTCTTTCAAGATCCTAACCCATTTCCAAAGTCTATCTATGACAATGTGGCTTATGGACCTAAAGCTCATGGAATAAAAGATAAAGATAAGCTAGATGATATTGTGGAAAAGAGTTTAAAGAGAGCGGCTTTATGGGATGAAGTTCATGATAGATTGGATAAATCGGCAATTGGGATTTCTGGTGGTCAGCAACAGAGGTTATGTATCGCTAGAGCTTTAGCAGTTAATCCTGATGTTATTTTGATGGATGAGCCTACTTCAGCCTTAGATCCAGTGGCTACTGCAAAGATTGAAGAGTTAGTTGAAGAGTTAAAGGAGAATTATACAATTATAATTGTGACCCATAGTATGCAGCAAGCAGCAAGAATTTCAGATTATACAGCCTTTTTCTTAACTGGGGAAATAGTAGAAGCAGGACCGACTGAAAAAATCTTTGAAAGACCTGAGGATCAAAGGACAGAAGATTATATTACTGGACGGTTTGGATAATTTATAAATGAAGAGAGGAGTGGAGAGTAGATGGTAAGAAAAAACTTTGATCAAGAGCTAGAGAAGCTTAATCAAGAACTATTAAAGATGGGTAGTATGGTAGAAGAAGCAATTCATAAGGCAGTTACTTCGTTAGCAGAGAGTGATGTAGAGTTAGCTAAAGAAGTAAAAGAAAATGATGATGCGATTGATGATTTTGAAGTTGATATCGAAAAAAAATGTATTAGACTAATTGCTTTACAGCAACCGGTAGCTAAAGATCTTAGAACTATTGGGATGATTTCTAAAATAATTACTGATTTAGAACGAATGGGTGATTATGCTTATAATATTGCTCGTATTACTACAGAGATAGCCAATGAGCCGTTAATTAAACCATTAGTAGATATTCCACGGATGACTAAGATTACACAAGAGATGGTACGAGAGTGTTTGGATGCGTTTGTTAATTTAGATATAGAGAAAGCTAAAGAAGTAGCAGCAATGGATGAAGAAGTAGATAGGATTAATGACCAGATTTTAAGGGAACTATTAACTTATATGATGGAGGATGCTTCAACAATTACTCAGGCTACTCGTCTGATGTTTGCTGGTAGATATTTAGAAAGAATTGCTGACCATGCTACTAATATCTGTGAACGAATTGTGTATATGGTAACAGGGGAAAGAGTTAGCTTATAATTAAATAGAGATTTAAACACTAAACCTCCTAAATATTTAGGAGGTTTAGTGGCTATTATAAAGGAATTTAGTTACTGTATATAGAATGTTACACATATAGGCTATTGATGCTATATAATAATGAATAGCTTCTATTATTAATGTGTTGTTAAGAGGAATGATTAAGTAATGACAATGAATTCAATGCAGAGACAGAAGAGGAGACGGAAGCGGGATAGATCTTCTAAATCTAAGAATAAGAAAAATAAAAACTTTAAATTTACTAAAGGTATAATTATCTTTATTCTTATTATTTTTGCTTTATCATTTTTGTTTAATCTGTTCATTCATACTACCAGTAAAACGGTATTAACTGAATATGGTCAGGTTACAAAGTCATTAGAAGGAGAAGGATTATTTATCAGGGATGAAACGACAGTGATTACCCCTATATCTGGTCTATTAAAGATTGAAGTGCCTGAAGGTAAAAAAGTTAAAGCTAGTACTTTGGTAGCTAAAGTAGAGAATAATAATCGAGAATATAAATTATATAATCACGAAAGTGGTTTGATTAGTTACTATGTAGATGGTTTAGAATCAACTTTAAATCCTAAAGAATTGGAACAATTAACTTATAGATATTTTCAAAAGATACGATATAAAATTAATCAAGTTCAGAATGGAGATAAATTAAATAGTGGTAGACCAGTATTTAAAGTAATCAATAATTTTTCCTTATATCTAGTAATGCCTATTTCTAAAACTAAGACTTATTTATTTGAATCTGGTATGGGGGTTAATTTTAAATTGACTGAATACAGCAATAATAAATTTAATGCTCATGTGAAGGAGATTATTACCAGTCAAGATAAGAATTTATTAGTTTTACAGGTTAAAAAGTTTATACCTCTCTTTGCTAAATTACGTAAAATAGATGTAAAATTAATTCGTTCTTCATATAATGGTATTGTAGTTCCTGTTTCAGCACTAGTCAACAAGAATTCTAAAACAGGTGTTTTAGTCAGTAAGAATGATACTTTCACATTTAATGAAGTAAAGGTTTTAAGTAAGAACCAAGAAAGAGCTATAGTAAAAGGAATAAGCTTAGGAGTTAAAGTTCTTAAGGAACCTAAAGAAAAGATGGGAGGCTAACTATGAAAAAGACTTATGTTTTAGATACTAATGTTTTGCTTCATGACCCTACAGCTATCTTTGCCTTTGATGATAATCATGTTATAATTCCGATTGTAGTTATAGAGGAGATAGACTCACAGAAGAAAAGACAGGACTCAGTAGGGAGAAATGCTCGTTAAGTTTCTCGTTATCTAGATGATTTAAGAGATAAAGGGAAGCTTTATGAAGGTGTTGCTTTAGAAAAAGGTGGCACGCTTAGAGTAGAGTTAAATCATCAAGATGGAGACTTGCTTCCTTTAGGTTTAGATAAGAAAAAACCTGATAATCGAATTTTAGCTACAGCTATTGGGTTAAGTCGTGATCCTGAAATAGAGAAGCCTGTAATATTAGTAACTAAAGATATTAATATGCGTGTTAAATCAGATGCTTTAGGGTTAGAAGCTGAAGATTATGAAACTAACAAAGTAAATATTGATGAATTATATGTTGGCTTAACTAATTTAAAGGTTGATTCTAAACTAATAGATAAGTTATATTCTGAGAAAGAAATAAATTTAGAACAAGATTTTTATCCTAATGAGTTTATATTGTTAGAAGATAATTTAGGTAGTTCTCAGTCAGCATTATGTAGATATGACGATAAAAGCGGTGTAGTTAAACCTTTAATCTTTCAGAAGCCAGAGTGCTGGGGAATTAAGCCTAGAAATAAGGAGCAACAATGTGCTTTTGATCTGTTATTAAATGATGAGATTAAGTTAATTACTTTGGTGGGTAAAGCAGGAACAGGGAAGACATTATTAGCATTGGCAGCAGGTTTAGAGAAGGTTGTAGAGGAGAAATCGTTTAAGAGATTATTAGTAACTAGACCAATTGTACCAATGGGTAATGATCTAGGTTATTTACCAGGAGATAAAGATGAAAAACTACGACCTTGGATGCAACCAATCTTTGATAATATGGAGTTCTTAGTTGGGGGGCAAAGAGATGAAGATGCCTCTGATATAATTCAAGATTTACAAGATATGAATCTAATAGAGATGGAGGCCTTAACCTATATTAGAGGGCGAAGTATTCCACAGCAATTTATTATAGTTGATGAGGCTCAAAATTTAACTCCTCATGAGATTAAGACAATCATAACTCGAGTAGGAGAGGATACTAAGATAATCTTAACTGGGGATCCTTATCAGATTGATCATCCTTATTTAGATAGTAATAGCAATGGCTTGACCTACTTAGTAGAACGATTTAAAGAAGAGAAGATTGCTGGTCACATCACACTGCATAAAGGAGAACGTTCTACTTTAGCAGAGTTGGCGGCATCAGTTTTATAGATTTTTTAAGGAATACAGCCTTGGGGTTGTGTTCCTTTTTTAATCATTAAAGAGAGAATAAAAGAAGAAGGATAGTTAATCTATATCACGAATTTAATAAAGTAAGGAGGTTTGTAATATGTCTGAAATAGTTGAGGACTTACAACAAGTAAAGCATAATATTGCGGTAGCAGCAAAGCGAGCAGGTCGTGATAGTGATGAAGTAAAATTAGTGGCTGTTACTAAGACACGAGGTTTAGGAGAGATTAATGAAGTTGTAGATGCGGGGATAATCAATTTAGGAGAGAATAGGGTCCAAGAGATGCAGGATAAATATGGAGAAGTAAGTTCGAGAGTTAATTGGCATATGATTGGCCATTTACAGCGTAATAAGGTTAAGTATATTATGCGTATGGATAGATGTAATTTGATTCATTCGGTTGATAGTCTACGGTTAGCTAAGGAAATTAATAAGCGGGCTGGTAAGAATGGTCGAGTTATGAATATTTTAGTGCAGATTAATGTTGCTGGAGATGATAATAAGTTTGGCTTAAAACCGGAAGAGACGATCGAATATTTAGAGAAGGTTTCAAGTTTCGAAAATATTAAGGTTAAAGGGCTAATGACCATGGTTCCTTATGTAGAGGATACTGAAGAAGTGCGTCCTTATTTTAGAAAGTTAAAGAAGTTATTTGATAGAGCTAAGGAAGAGGTGATTCCTAATATTGAGATGGAAGAACTTTCTATGGGAATTACTAATGATTATGAAGTAGCAATAGAAGAAGGGGCAACTATAGTTAGAATCGGTTCAGCTATCTTTGGTCCGCGGCAATATTAAGAGAGATTGATGTATTCGGTAATAAACTGTAGTTAATAATAGAGAGTATGAGGTGAGATGATAGATGGCTGAAGTGAAGATAGGATTTATTGGCGCTGGGGCGATGGCGGAGGCTTTAATTAGTGGTTTGATTGCTAGTGGTAAGTTGAGTCAAGATGAGATTATTGCTAGCGATATTTCTGAAGGAAGAAGAAATTTACTAAATGAAGAATATGAAATTAAGGTAACAGATGATAATCTTCAGGTAATAAAAGAGAGTAATTATATCTTTTTAGCGGTTAAACCACAGATAATAGATGAAGTGTTAGCAGAAGTTAGTGATTCTATTACTGAAATACAGAAGGTGGTCTCTATTGCTGCGGGAGTAAGTACGATTAAGATTGAAGAAGCAATTGAAGCTAAGCAGGTACCAGTAGTACGGGTGATGCCTAATACGCCTGCTTTAGTTAATGAAGGAGCTATTGCTTATGCTCTAGGAAGTTATGCTAAAGACGAATTAGGAATCGAGATAGAATCACTTTTAAGTCCGATTGGAAGTGTAGTTCAGGTTAAAGAAAAGTTAATGGATGCTGTAACTGGATTGAGTGGTAGTGGTCCAGCTTATATATTATTGGTACTTGAAGCTTTAGTAGCTGGTGGGGTCAAGATGGGGCTTGCTCAAAAAGAAGCTAAAGAATTAGCAACTCAGACTCTACTTGGTACTGCTAAATTGGCTGCGGAAAGCGATCAACATCTAGCCGCTTTAAGAGACCAGGTTACCTCACCGGCTGGGACTACGGTAGAGGGATTATATGAATTAGAAAAGAATGGAGTACGAACTGGACTAATAGAAGCAGTAATTGCTGCCACAGAGAGATCAAAAGAGTTATAACTGAGAGAAGGAGTGGTTTAATGTACTTGTTAATTAGGTTGATTGATATGGCGTTTACGGTCTATAACTATATTTTAATTGCTAGGGTTGTGGCTTCATGGGTGCAGCCACCAACTCACCATAAGACAGCTCGAAAGATTTTGCGATTCATCTATGAGATGACAGAACCAGTATTAGGACCGATTCGAAGAATGTTGCCTACTAGTGGTATGGGAATTGACCTTTCACCGATCGTTGCTTTCATAGCTTTAAGTATTATTCATAGCTCAGTAATTAATATCTTAGTTAGACTACTTTAATATATTAATTCTGTTTTAGACTTTGGAGGGATTTCTTTGTTTGACCGAGAGAAATTGATGTCACATATAGAAGATGAAGAAGAAGAGATAACTTTGGCTAGTGCTTTAGATAAAGCGGAGTATGCTTTAAGGAGACATGAACCTACTTTTACTAACTTTTTAAATCCATATCAACGAAGTTTGTTAATACCACTGTTAGATCAGATTTATGACTTAAAGTATCATTCTTATGGTGGTTTTAAACAATCAGAACGTAAAAGGGTTGGGTTAATGCCGGACTACTATATGTTAGAGATAGTAGAGGAACCGCTTGTCTATTTAGAAATAAGCGGTAATTTTGATTTTGTTTCAGTTAGCCACCGTGATTTTTTAGGGGCCATCTTAGGAACGGGAATTAAAAGGGAGATGGTTGGTGATCTGGTAGTCAATAAGAATGGCTGTCAAGTCATTGTTGCTGAAGAGATTAAGGATTATTTAATGTTAAATTTCAAACGAGTACACCAAGTGCCAGTGCAAATTGAAGAGATTACTGCTGAAGAATTAGATGTAGAGCCAGAAAGGGTAAAAGAGTTAAAGAGTACTGTAGCATCTTTAAGATTAGATTCAGTAGCTAGTTCTGGTTTCTGTACTTCGCGAACTAAGATGGCAAAGAAGATTAAGTCGGGTAAGGTAAAGTTGAATTGGAAAGTGGAGACAGACCCAGCACAGATGGTTGATATGGATGATATCATTTCTATTCGCGGCCAAGGCAGGGTAGAGATAGATGAAAGGTTAGGAAAATCAAATAAAGGTAGGATTAAGTTAATATTAAAACGATTTATTTAGTTCGAGGAGTAAAAACAGGAGGTGCTAGATATGGAAGATTTAATGACTCCATTAGATATCTATAATAAGGAGTTTAATAAAACTTTTTCTGTTTGGTCGTATAATGTGGATGAAGTAGACGAATTTTTAGATTTAGTTGGTGAGGCCTATGAGTATATATATTTAGAAAATGAAGAGTTAAATAAAGAATTAACTGAGTTAAAAGAACGGTTGCGAGATTATAAAGAAAGAGAAGAAACATTAAGTAAGACGATAGATACAGTTAAAACTACGGCTGATAATCAGCAACAGAATGCTAAACAGGAAGCTGAAGCCATAATCAGAAATGCTCAATCTAAAGCAGAATTAATCATTGAAAAAGCAGAGGTGCAAGCTGAAAAAGTTCTGAAAGAAGCAGATAAACAGATAGCAGAGAAAAGAAGAGAGTATAAAAACTTAATAGAACATGAGCAGTTATTTACTATTAAGTTTAAGACTCTTTTAAATACTTATTTAACAATGCTAGAAGATAAAGAAGATATGGATGATTTAAAAGAAGAATTTAATGAAGAATTTGAAGCAAATCTAAAAGAAGATTTGGATGAAGATGATTTGCAGACTCTTAAGTTTAGTCAAGAAGAGGTTGCGACTATTGAAGAAGCTTAGATGGGATAGGAGGAGATGGCATGGAAAATAGAATAGCAGTAGTAGGTATTTTAATTGAAGAAAGAGAAGAGATTGCCCATCAGGTAAATGATATCTTAGCAGAACATGGAGAGATTATTGTAGGAAGGATGGGAGTGCCCTATAAGGAGAAAGGGGTCAGTATTATTTCTTTAATTGTAGATGGAACTAATGACCAACTTGGTTCTTTGGCTGGAAAGTTAGGGAATCTGTCTGGGGTTAAGGTTAAATCTGCAGTTACAGCGTAAAAATATAGTTGGAGAGTGGTAGAGATGAAGATTGGTATTATTGGTGCTATGGACGTTGAGATTGAACTATTAAAAGAGGATTTAGAATTAGAGAATACAGTTGAGAAGGTTAATATGAAGTTTTATGAAGGAAGATTAAATAATAAAGATGTAGTCTTAGTTAGAAGTGGTATTGGCAAGGTGAACGCAGCTCTTTGTGCTCAGATATTAATTGATAATTTTGCAGTAGATAAGGTTATCTTTACTGGAGTAGCAGGGGCTATAGATGAAGATTTAGATGTAGGCGATATCGTAGTTTCTACTGATGCTATCCAACATGATCTTGATGCTTCGGTAATAGGCCATGAATTAGGTGAAGTACCTAATATGGATAAGATAGTCTTTGCAGCCGATGAAGAATTAATTCTTTTAGCCGCAGAGGCAGGAAAGAAGTTAGTGGCAGATGGTGCTGATATTAAGGTTGTGAAAGGTAGAGTTTTATCTGGAGATCAATTTATTGCGGACTATGAGAAGGTGGCTTGGTTACGAGAAACTTTTGCTGGCTATTGTGCAGAAATGGAAGGAGCAGCGGTAGGACATGCTTGCTTTTTGAATGATACTCCGTTTGTTATTATTCGTTCTATGTCAGATAAGGCTGATGGTAGTGCTGAAGTTGACTATCCTACTTTTATGAAGAAAGCGGCTAATAGATCTTATGAGATAGTTGAGGAAATGCTTCGTAATATTTAGATTATGCTTGAAATTTGATTATTAATCAAATATTTTCTAATTAAGCTTGACGGGGGTACAATATTATATTATAATACGGTATTAGATGAACTATAGTTAAATATGTTAAAATAGATAATAATTTTAACTACGATGACAGAGAAGAGTAAGTAAGCAGGAGATTTTTAGCGAGTCAGGGGCGGTGAAAGCCTGATAATCGAAAGCTTATTGAAGATCATCTCTTAGTAGTCAATCTGAAAAAATATTCAAGTAGGATTGACCGGTTGACAGCCGTTATCTGTTTTAGAGATAGAGATATTAATTGTTAGGAGTAATATTAGCAAATTAATATTTCTAAAATAGGGTGGTATCGTGAGGTAAAAAACCTTGCCCCTGACCAGGGGCAAGGTTTTTTTAGTTTTAAGTTTATATTTATATTAATTTGGAGGTGCAGAAGTTAATGGATTATAAGGAAACATTGAATTTACCACAGACTGAATTTCCTATGCGTGCTAACTTATCAGAACGGGAAGAGGATTTTCAGCAATTTTGGAGAGAGAATGAGGTTTATGAAACAGCACTTAAGAAAAGAGAGGGAGCAGAAAAGTTTATATTACATGATGGGCCACCGTATGCTAATGGAGATATTCATATTGGTCACGCTTTAAACAAGATTTTGAAGGATATTGTGACTCGTTACAAAACTTTACAAGGTTATCAATCGCCATATATTCCTGGTTGGGACACTCACGGGTTACCGATTGAACACCAAGTTACTAAGGAGTTAGGAGCAAAGCGAAAAGAGTTAAGTACTGCCGAATTGAGAGAGCAGTGTGAGGAGTATGCGTTAAAGTATGTAGATAGACAGAAGGAACAGTTTAAGCGGTTAGGTATCTGGGGGGATTGGGATAATCCTTATATTACTCTTAAACCAGAGTATGAGGCAAAACAGATTGAAGTATTTGGTGAAATGATTAAGAAGGGTTACCTATATAAAGGATTAAAACCAGTACATTGGTGTCCGGACTGTGGTACTGCTTTAGCTGAGGCTGAAGTAGAGTATGATGATTCGCGAGGACCTTCTATTTATGTTAAGTTCCCGGTTAAAGAATCCTTTACAATTGGTAGTACTGAATTAACTAATGAAAGAAGTTATGTTGTTATTTGGACTACTACTCCATGGACGATTCCATCTAATATGGCGATTTCGGTGCATCCTGATTTTGAGTATGTAGTAGTTGAAGCAGAAGGAGATTTATTAGTAGTTGCTAAAGAACTATTGGATGAGATGATGGAGACTGTAGGTATTGATGAATATGAAATTATTGAAGAAGTAAAAGGTGAAGATTTAGAAGGATTAGTTACAAATCATCCTTTCTTTGATAGAGAATCACAACTTATTCTAGGAGATCATGTTACATTAGAACAAGGTACTGGTTGTGTGCATACTGCTCCGGGACATGGTCACGAAGACTATGTAATTGGACAGAAATATGATATTCCGGTCTTTGCACCGATGGATGACAACGGAGTCTTTACTGAGGAAGCTGGACCATTTGCTGGTATGTATTATGATGATGCTAATATTAAAGTAACTGAAATGTTAAAAGAAGATAATCTGCTTATGGACTTAAGCTTTATTGATCACTCTTATCCTCACTGCTGGAGATGTAAGAGTCCGGTTATCTTTAGAGCTACTGAACAGTGGTTTGCTTCGGTTGATGCAATTAAAGATGATGCTTTGGAAGCAGTTAAGGACGTAGATTGGTATCCAGAATGGGGAGAAGAACGAATTTCGAATATGATTAGAGATCGTGCTGACTGGTGTATTTCCCGTCAGAAGGTTTGGGGAGTCCCAATTCCGATCTTCTATTGTAAAGATTGTGGAGCAGATTTAGCTACTGCTGAGACATTAGATGTTGTTCGTGACTTATTTGCTGCGGAAGGTTCGAATGCTTGGTTTGAGAAGTCAGCATCTGAAATCTTACCGGAAGGAATATCTTGTGAAGAGTGTGGGGCAGTAGAATTTGAACAAGAATCGGATATTATGGATGTATGGTTCGATTCGGGTGCTAGTCATGCTGCTGTATTAGAGACCTATGATGAGTTAGAGAGACCTGCTGATCTATATTTAGAAGGTACTGATCAGTATCGTGGTTGGTTTAACTCTTCATTATTAACTTCTATTGCTTATAAAGGAGAAGCGCCGTATAAAGCGGTTGTTACTAACGGATTTACTGTTGATGCTAAAGGTAAGAAGATGTCTAAGTCGGTTGGGAATGTGGTATCTCCACATGAAGTAATCGATCAGTTTGGTGCTGATATTTTAAGGTTATGGGTAGCTTCTTCTAACTTTAAAGAAGATGTAAGAATTTCTGATAAGATTTTAAAGCAGAATTCAGAAGTTTATCGACGAGTTAGAAATACCTTTAGATATATCTTAGGTAATTTAGAAGACTTTAATCCAATCGATCATTCGGTTGCTTATGATGACTTATTTGAGATTGATAAGTGGGCGCTACACAAACTACAGAAATTAGTAGATGAGGTTACTAATGCTTATGATGAATATGAATATCATAAATTATATCATCTAGTTCATAACTTCTGTGCTGTAGAGATGAGTGCTTTTTATTTAGATGTATTGAAAGATAGATTATATACTTCGGGTACTAAGTCTAAGATTAGAAGAGCAGCACAATCAACTATGTATGAAATCTTTACTACATTGGTCAAGCTTTTAGCTCCAGTCTTAGTGCATACAGCTGAGGAAGCGTGGCAGCACTTACCAGAAGTTGGTAAAGAAGCAGCGAGTGTATTCTTAACGGAATGGCCAGAGATTACTGAAGATTATTTAGATGAAGAATTAGAAGCTAAGTGGGATAGATTATTAGCAATTAGAAAGGATGTCTCTAAAGCATTAGAGCTAGCTAGAAGTGAGAAAGTTGTGGGACATTCTCTAGATGCAGCGGTAGAGATCTATTCGTCAGAGAAAATTTATGACTTCTTAGCTCAATTTGAGAATCTATCTGATCTGTTCATTGTTTCTAAGGTTGAATTATTTCAACAAGAAGATGATGTAGGAGAAGATGCTTATTCTGGAGAAGAGACTGCTATTAAAGTAGTAGTTAAGCCAGCACCAGGTAAAAAGTGTGAACGGTGCTGGAAATATAGAGAGAGTGTTGGAGAAGATGAGGAACACTCTGAAATTTGCGCTGAATGTTTAGAAGTAGTAAATACTATGTAATGAAAATAGAATGAACAATTAATTTAAGCCTTATCTGTTATAGATTTTGTAACAGATAGGGCTTTTTTAATCTCCCCCTATTGATATTAAGCTATAAATAAATTAGGGGGAGATTATTAGTCTTGATTATTTATTATTTCAAATAAGATGATAATTATTAATGCAAAAGCACCAAATCCGAATACACTATTTATGTTGGATATATTTGCTTGTAAGTCTAAGTTTAAGGATTTATTTTTCATAATTTCGTTTTTATTATTAATCAAAATTAGATTTCACTCCTCTCAATAATTTTTAATAGAATATAAAGAAGGATAATTTAAAACAAAAATAATCAAGGCTATAATAGAGTAGCCTTGATTATTCTGATTAAGTCCTAATTCTTTTTATTTTAAATTTAAGGTTGTAAGATTCCATCAAGAGCTTCAAATAAGAATTGGATGATGAATATAGTGATGATTAGATTAATTAAGTTTTCAAGAGAAGTTGGTGTTTGCTGAGAGATATTAGGCATAAGAATCACCTCGCTTTTGCTTTAAGTTTCTATAACTCTGATAGGTCTATATCATTTTGTTCGGCTAATAAGCATATTAATTCTTCTAACTCCTTAGGGTTTGCATGATTAATTCCGCCGGCGGATTCGATTTTATCTATAATCGTTGTAAATACTTTAATATTTTCTTCTGATAATGCACCTTCAAAGTTATTAATAAGAAACTTAATATCATTTAGAGAATTAGGTTTTGGGATCCCATTCATAACTATTTATTAACCTCCTTAGTTACTCTTCGGAAGAAGTTGAGAACATTCCACCGAAGATTCCATTACCACTTCCACCTCCAAAGATTCCATCTCCACCACCTAAAGCAGAGAATAAGAACTGAATTATAAAGATGGTAACGATTACATCAATAAGCCCAGTAAGACCAGTTTCTTGAGAAACATTAGCATCTTGGTTAGATAAGTTTAACATTCTAAGTTATGCCTCCTTTCATTATTCATAATTCTAATAAAAGATTTAATTTAAGTAATCACAAAGGTGTATTTCTTAATATGTGATTTGTAGTTATATTATGTTCTTACCGTTGCAAGTGTGAAGAATTTCTGCAAATAATAACTTTTTGATTATATTTTGGTCGTATAAATTTTATTAACTATATTAGTTTAGCTACATATAATATTTTATAAAGGAATAATTTTAATAAAAAAGAACATTTTTAAACGAGGTGATTAAATTGGTAACTATACCAGAGAGAACGGTAGCTGAGGCTTTTGCTAATTTAGCTACTGAAGTTATAGATGAAGTGGTTTTTTTAGAATCTATTAAAGAACTTAATCCAGATGTAAGGACTTTATCCAATATTAACCCTAAAAATAAATAGAATCTAAGCTTAGGAGGGATCAAAATGTCAGATGATCAGTTTAAAGATGAGAGTATAATGCCTTCAATGACTAGTGATTTTAATCTCTTAGCTCAAAGCTTCTCTTCTTTAACTAATTCTTACCGTCTTTTTGTTGGTGCTGCTGAAGAGCTGACTAGAACGCCATCGGTTTCTGAGGAGACTATTAATGCTGCTATAGCAAGAAGCTCTCGTTTAGGTAATATTTTAGATATATTACTTCTTCTTCAACTAATATCTATTATGGATAATTTAGGGGATAATTGAGGTGAACGTTCACATTTTTGCAAGGTTATACATATTATATTATGATATTACTTTTCTTGTAATTAAGGAAAGGAGGGTTGAATATGGCGGGAATCTCTCAGCAAACTTCTTTAGGTAACCTTATTAACTTAATTATTACTATCTTTATTATTCAGTTCTTATTTGAAGCACTTGAAGGTATTTTAACTCCACCAACAGTTTAAAGATGTGGCTAGCAAAAAATATTATACAAACTATAAAAACGTTCTCTCTACCTTTATGACTAGAGAGAACGTTTTTATAGTTGATCTAAAATATCTCTTAAATATCGTTCAAGTTCCTCTTCTAATTCCTCGTCAAAAGGCTAAGAATTCTGCTACGTGATGTTTTTCATCGTTAGCCACTTCTAAAAAGAGTTCTTGTGCTTCAAAATTATCGGTTATTCTAGCGTATCTTTCATATTGGTTAATAGCTTCTAACTCTCCACAGATACTTAACCGTAATATTTCACGTAAATTTAAATTATTATTTCCGTTTCCGGAATATAATTGTATATTATTTTTTCTTTTATACAAGGGGGACACCTCTAATACTTGTTTTATAATTCATTCTATTAATTAATTGAGAAGTTTGTGTAAATGGAGTTTTATGTTTTAATCATTAGTTCTAGATTTATTCAATAAGATTTGCATTATTACTTGCATTAAGATGTTATTTGGTGAGGATTCATTTGATTTGGAGTTAGTAGAGGTTAAGGATTTTAAAATTAGTTGGTTAAAGTTATTCTGATTATTATTTTCTTTATTAGATTTAGGTAAAGAGTTTGCTTTATATTTAGGGTTGTGGGATTTTGAGGATTTATAATTTCTTTTTGAAATTTTATTTTTAAGGGCTAATAACTGCTCTACACTATTTACTAGTTCTTCTATATTATTAGCAACTTTTCTTAATTCGGGGGTTAAATTTTTTAGATTATAACATGTTTGCATAATTGCGCTTGGTTTAAAGATTTTTTCTTGTGAATATTTTTCTTTCTTAGCTTTGTTAGTATTTTGGGGGCTGATTTTATTAAGGTTATCTTTAGATTTAGTTTTAGCTATAGGCTCTTTTTTAGAAGAATCATCGGTTAGAGTCTTAGTTGGTGAATCATCTTTTGGGAATTTCTTATTTAGTTCTTTCTTTTCTTTATTTCGAATTTTAAGAGAGGAAGAATCATGTTGGTTATGATATTTTTCACGCCATTTTTTAAATTTAGACTTT
This sequence comes from Candidatus Frackibacter sp. WG13, assembly GCF_900114655.1. Lineage (GTDB taxonomy): Bacteria > Bacillota > Halanaerobiia > Halobacteroidales > Acetohalobiaceae > Frackibacter. Next base: position 12,450 of record NZ_FOTT01000001.1, on the reverse strand, counting down.
CTAAATTTAACTTTTGACCTGCCTTTTTTAAATTCATCAGAAACCATATATTGCACCTCCTTGCTGTAATTCTATGTCTATATTTTTTGTTATATGTTCTATCAATAAATTCCCATTTTAGCAATAGATTACATAGTATATATTAGATTAGGGATTTAAGGAGGTAAAGTTTATGAATATAGGCAAACTTTTAGAATTAATTTTAGCGACAAACTTATTAAAGCAATTACAACCTAATCGGGGCAAGGATGATGTTGTGGATGAAAGTATTACTCAATATATTATTTTTGCTGATGAAAAGATTGATGAAAGTAAATTTAAACAGCAGATAGAAAAGAGAGGAGGAAGGCTAATAAAGAAATTAAATTTAGTTAATGGATATGTATGTCAATTTCAAGAAGATAGAGATACGGTTAACCTCCAATCAATTTCTGAAATTGAAAGAGTGGATGAAGATGTAGTTTTAAAAGTTAGTTCTTCCGAGGATAGAATACCTTGGGGCTTACAAGCGACTAGTGCGTTAGAGGCTTGGGAGTTCTTTCGTAAAGTAAAAGTAGGTGTTATTGATACAGGAGTTGATTTAGACCATTATGACCTTATGCCTGTGCATAATGGAATCAATGTGATTAATTCTAGACGGTTACCCTATGATTTTCATGGACATGGAACTCATGTTTCAGGAACTATAGGAGGTAGGAAGAATGGTAAAGGGGTATTAGGAATACTGCCAGACGTTGAACTTTATCCTATTAAAGCTTTTGATAGGAGAGGTAATGGTCGTTTGTCTTCAATTGTTGAAGGGATAGAGTGGAGTATTGATAATGATATCCAAATTTTAAATATGAGTTTTGGAACTACCGAAGATAATTCTACTTTGAAAGATGCGATTGCTAAAGCCTATGAAGCAGGGATTACAATGATAGCAGCCGCAGGGAATAATAGTAATAATAAAATAGATTTTCCGGCAAAATATCCAGAAGTGATAGCGGTAGGTGCCATAGATAAGAGTAAAGAAGTAGCTGACTTTAGTAACTATGGTGAAGAGCTAGATATTTTGGCTCCAGGAGTTAATATACTATCTACTTGGCGTAATAATAGATTAAGAACTCTTGATGGCACATCAATGGCTACAGCTCATGTGACTGGAATTGTTGCTTTAATGCTTAGCGTTTTTAAAGGGCTGACTCCTAAAGAAATTAAAAAATTATTATTAGAGGGTGCTTCCCCTTTATCCTCGGTAGCAAAAGAGAAGCAGGGAGCTGGTTTAGTAGATGTGTTGAAGACAATGCAGTTAGCTCAGAAGATAGTTAATAAAAGAGATTAAATAACAAAGGCGGTAAGGTTAAGTTGAAATTGACCTTACCGCAAAACTCATAATTTAATATTAATCATTATTAGGCATTAATTGTTTTAATAATGATTGCATTACTACTTGCATTAATATGTTATTTAGAGATGATTTATCTAGGCTTCCAGATTGTGAAATTAAGGATTGTAGATTCGAATTATTATTTTGCTTAGAATTATTCTCTTTTTTAGTTGAATTATCAGAGCTAACTTTTAATTTATCTCTTATTTCTTGTTGAGAATAAGGTGTAGCATCTTTATTAGCGAGTTGAATCATTGGCTCTACAGTATCTACCAATTGGTCGAGATCATCAGCAAAGGTACGTAACATACAAGCAGTATCTTTTAGACTAGAGCAGGTTGAAATTACAGGACTAATATGGGCTTTTTTATTATTTGCTTCTTCATCATTAATATCTTCCTTATCTGTCTCATTTTCATTTAGTTCTTCAGGTAGGTTGATTTTATCATCTGTATCATTATCTTTCTCTTTTTTAATTTGTTCTGTTTGATTTGATTTTTCGTTTGGTTCCGTTGTAGATTCTAATCCATCATCTATAGAGGTATCTTTATTAGAAGAACCTTTGTTGTTTAGTCTTTCTTTCATAAAAATAATCCCTCCTTTTTGAAATTTTATTCATTAATCTTAATTTCTATGTTTTACTTCTTTAAGTATTCACATTTTTTTGTTAAGCACATATTATATTGTGATATTACTTAATTTGGGTAATCAATTAATGAAAGGTGGTGACATATTATGGCGGGTATCTCTCAAGAAACTTCTCTTGGCAACCTTATCAATCTAATCATTACTATCTTTATCATCCAATTCTTGTTTGAAGCTCTTGGAGGTGTGTTAACTCCACCTGAAGTCTAAAATTATAAGAGCTTTCTAATTTAATACATTAAAATGTTCTGCCTGTTATCACTCTTAGTTGAGTGTCAGGGAGAACATTTTTTTGTTGAATAAAAAAGAGTGTTGATAGTTAAATTAATAGTAATTAATCTATTCTAACAGGGAGTTTTAAATAATGTTAACAGATTGGATAGATATATTAGAGAAGTTCAATATCGGACCAACTTTAAGTTTAATTGCTATCGCTCTATCGGTAATTGCCGCTTTTTTATCGGTTCATGAGACGAAAAAGAGTCGAAAAGCACAACTGAGGCCTTGTTTATATATTATAGGAGTAGATCCCAAAGTAGAAGCTAGAAGTGAAGAAAATGATATATTCATTCATAGACCATCAGTAAATTTGAGTATGGATGATTCAAATTTAGATTCACAAAGATCGATTGCAGAACCTTTGAAGTTATTTATCAAGAATGTAGGAAGTAGACCAGCTTTAAATATTAGATTAATATCATTTGGAGAAGTACCATTTGATTTAAAAGGTGAGAGTCAGTTTGAAAATCATTGGTTTGCGTTAGCACCACAAGAATCAGCTATCTTTGAAATTAATTTATATTATCAAGAAGAATTAGATTTAGAAGATGAAGTACCGATCAAATTCATCTTTCAAGATGTTGACGGTACTTCCTATGAGGCAAAGGTAACTGCTAGTATTAAACAGTCTTCGAAAGAATCAAAATATATATTACGGGTTATTAGAAGACTCCCTAATAAAAGGTGGAGGAATAGAATTTTTAGTCGTATTAAAAGTAGATAGATATTTGAAAATAATAGAATACTTTAAATCAAATTACTAAATTGCCGATTTAAAGCCTTTAAACAGGCTTTCCCTGTAGCTAAAGGAAGGTTATGATCGACATACGAAGCTCCTACTAAACGTTGTTGGTTACCAAATTTACCACCTTGATGTAAGATGATTTGTACGATGATTAATTCGTCATTAAGACCAGTAGTAAAGATATTCTCAATACGTAACTTTCCTTTGAAGTTTATATAACGTTCTAGAATTCTTAATATCCCTTCGGCAGCTATAAACTTTAACTCAGCTTCAGTTTCACCTTGGATATCTTCTTCAATTAAGTTATCATTAATCTTTAATTTGAAATGACAGGTAGGTGAATTATTCTCTTTATAGATAGAGATCAGTTCAACTCTATTTTTAGCTTGGTCAGGACTACCATTATTAATTTGAGCAATACTTATCTTTTTATGATCTATCTTTTCATCGACATTAACTAAAGTTATTGTCTCTATATCACGAACAATGCGTTTAGGTTTTCTACTTTTGCTAGCTACAATATGTATTTCATCAATTTCATCTTTTCCAGTAACTTTACATGAGATCACTCCATCTAACTCTTCAATTTCTTTTTCTATTTTATCAAACATTGAGTTTCCTCCTCTATTATTTTGAATATTATCTGCTAAATTAATATAATCTTAACCTCAGTCTTAACTGTAGCCTCAATTAAAATTAACGGCTACATCATATTCTTCTTCATATTTCTTAATATTATCTTTAAATATATAATCAAATTCTCCTGCTTTAATTAAGTTAATCATTAACTTGCTAATTTGAGGGTCAAACTGAGTACCAGAGCATTCTTTAAATTCGGCGAGTACTTTTTCTTTGGTCATCGGTGGTTTATAGAGTCGACCGTTAGTCATAACTTCAAAAGCATCACAAGTAGCTAAGATTCTAGCACCTAGAGGGATATCTTTGCCTATAAGCCCTTCGGGATATCCTTTTCCATCATAGTGTTCATGATGATAACGGATAAGGTCTAGGTTACTACTTATTAACTCGATATCTTGTAATAGTTCATAGCCATAGTTAGAATGACCCTTCATCTTCTCATACTGATCATCAGTTAAATGTCCGGTAGCTTTTAAAATAGAATCGGGGATACATATCTTTCCGATATCATGGATCTTAGCCATCTGTACAATTTGATTAGTTTTCGAAGGCTTTAACTGCATCTGTCGACACACGATTTCTGCATATTCAGAAACTCGTTCACAATGTTTCTTGGTATAGTTATCTTTGGAGTCAATCACTTTCAAAAAGCTTTCTATAATTTGTGTGTAATGATTTAGCCGTTTAATATGAGCGTATAATATGTCTTTGCTAAAGTAGATAAGGACTATTCCTAAGATTAGGAAGCTTTGTCCTAGGTTGATGTATGTATAATAGAATAATAGTCCAAGAAAATATACAATGGGTATGTTTTTTGTTAATTTAAGAAAGTATAATAAAACTGAGAAGTCTTGATTATAGTTTTCAATTAACATAACTAAAAATACTGAACCATTATTAATTACAAAAAATATTACATTAGCAATTAATAATGGTAAGAAAAAATAAGGAGTGGATAAAAAAGATTTAGTTATTTCAAAGGTTAGGGCAGCACATCCTGTTGCTAGAAAAAAGATTGTTTGATTAAAAATAAATTTATACCATACAAAATTATTTTTAAGTTTGGTAATTGGAATCGTACCTATTAGGGTAACTAAACTCGACCAAAATGGACCTAAAATTATAATAGCGGGAATTATTATTGGAATTCCAATTTGAGTAGTTATTTTATTGCTTGTATTTATAAAAACACTTAGATTACTAAGTATGAATAATGTTAATGCAAAAAATATAAATTTACTAATAGATAGTGGTTGTTGATTAAATTTATATAAAAAAACAAAGGAAAGAATGAACAATACGTATTCTAAGGTTAAAAATAATTTTAATCTTAATTTCATTTGAGGTCCCCCCTTTGTTAAAAATATCTGGTGGCAGAGTCTATTTATCTGTTACCATCTACTCAGGCTAGCAAATGTAGACAAACTAGAAAGAATAGTAAATAAACCTGTTAAAATAGCAATCCATAACTTTTTCATAACTTTTCAGCCTCCTTCGTTGTTTATTTCTAGGCTGAAACAAACGAAGGTAGGCTAAGCTCGAATTTTTTAAGCTAGTCTTCTGTTAAAACTTGCCACCAGATATCCTCTCATATATAAATATAATTGTACATGTTTTAGTGATTTACCTGCTTAAATAGAAGAGAATATGTTAAATATAAGTAAAAATATGGTGAAATATTTCACGATTTGAAGTTGAGGGCAATTTATAGTTGACAGTTGACAGTTGACAGTTGACAGTTGACAGTTGATAGTTGACAGTTGATAGTTGATAGTTGATAGTTGATAGTTGATAGTTGATA
>NZ_FOTT01000001.1:0-6892 GCF_900114655.1 Candidatus Frackibacter sp. WG13 | reverse complement strand
AGTTGATAGTTGATAGTTGATAAGTTGATAGTTGATAAGTTGATAAGTTGATAAGTTGATAGTTCGTAAGTTGGTAGTGGAGTTTAGTAGAATTATTAATAAATTATTGACTCGCCTTGAGATTTAAGCTAAGTGAGTTAGTTTTATAATGGGGGGGGAGTTCTAATTTTTAGATATTATTAATTATGTAACAATTTTAATTAACGGTGGTTGCTATATTATATTTCTGCTTATAATTAGCAAGGTTATTGGCAAAGATATCGTCAAACGTTCCATTTTCCTTAATTATTGCATAGCTAATCTGTGGGTCAAACTGAGTTCCAGTACAATCTTTAAATTTTTTGATGACTTTTTCTTTATCCATCGGCACTTGACAAATAGTACCGTTAGCCATGACATCAAAACCATCACAAACAGCTAAGACTCGTGTGCCGAGAGGAATATCATTACCGTTAATTCCTTCTGGATAGCCATTACCATTGTAATGTTTATTCCAGTTAACTGCATGACCGCTAGTCTGATACAAATAAACAAAAACTATAGCAAAAAGAGTATATTCAGCTGCTAAGAATAATTTTAATCGTAAACGCATGACCTTCACTCCTTAGGAAGAAAGTTCTACAACTGTTTCATATCGTTGTTCATATTTAGCAATATTGTCAGCAAATATATGATTAAAGCTGTCAGCTTCAATTAATTCAATCATAGCTTGACTAATTTGTGGATCAAATTGAGTTCCAGTACAATCTTTGAATTCTTGGATAACTCTCTCTTTAGTCATTGGAGCTTGATAGGCGCGACCATAAGTCATTACATCGAATGCATCACAGACAGCCAAAATTCTTGCTCCTAGAGGGATTTCTTCGCCTCTGATTCCTTCTGGATAACCGCTGCCATCATAATATTCGTGGTGATATAAGATGATATCTAAATTTTCATTTAGTAATTCAATATCTTGTAGTATTTGATAACCGTAAAGGCTATGCATTCTAACCTCTTCTTTTTGATCTTTAGTTAAGCGGCTTGAAGAACTCAATATTTCATCAGAGACATTTAATTTGCCTACATCATGAATCTTTGCCATCTGGATGATACAGTTAGCTTGGCTAGGTCCTAAGCCTAACTTTTTACATAGGAGCTTAGTATAACTTGCTACTCGCTGACAGTGCCCTTCAGTATAATTATCTTTAGAGTTAATAACTTTTAAGAAGCTCTTCACAATCTGTGTCGAATGATTTACTTGTTGTACATGAGTATAGAATAATTCTAATAAGAAACAGGTGAAAATAATACCTAGAATAAAGAATCCTTTATCAAAGTTAATATAAACAAAGTAAAGAAATTGCCCTAATAAATAAGTACTAGGTGCTTTTTTACCCACTTTAATCATATGTTGTAAGAAAGAAAAGTTATTCTTCTTTTTTTCAAATTTGATTACTAGATAAACAAGAATATTATTAACTATAATAAATGTAATAGCTGTAAATAATAGTGATAAAAAGTAATACGGTGTATTAAAATGTTTTTGACTTATTCGAAAGATTAAGGCAGCACTTCCAGTTGCTACAAAGAACATAGTTCTATTAAAGATAAATTTATGCCAAGTGAAATCAATTTTGATTTTGTTGATTTTTATAGTGGCGACCATAGCAACAATTGCCACCCAAAAGGGGTCTAAAACTACAATTGCTGATAATAAAATTGGTAGGTCAAGAGAAGTATTTACTCTAATTCCTTTATTAACAAGAGTAGTTAGATTACTTAATATAAAGAGTGCTATTGTAAAAAAAGCAAAGTCATACCAAGGTATAAGTTGAGAATGATTTTGATAAAGATAAGAGAAACTTAAAGCAAAGGTTATATATTCAATTATTAAAAATAGTTTTAGTCTTAAGCGCATTATTCTACCCTCTTTCTTTTTCTCTATATTAGGGGATTAATTACATAATTAATTATTAAAGCTCAAATATTAATTTATTATCAGCAAATATTCTCTCATAAATAATTATTTATACAATCTAAGACAAAGTCCTTTTTTATATAAGAAAAAAATGTAAATAAAATGTTAAAAATATGTTAATGGCACGTTAAAATATATTTTTGAAGCTTGAGGGACAGGTTTAAGGTAATAATACTAATGAAGATAAGAAAATAAGACTCGAACAATAAGGTAATTTGTGAGAAAAAGAATTTATTTATATAAATTGCAGGAAAAACTGATTTAATCAAGAAAAATAGCTATAGAGCTCAATAATTTGACGAATTTTTGATAAATTGCTAATTGATAAAGAAGGTGATTAAATATGAAAGATGAATTAAATATTCCTTTATTTGAAATGATAATCTGTCTTTCAGAAGCTATAGATTTAATTAGTCAAGAAGTAAATGGTCATCATAAGCGGGTTGCTTATATTGCGAATAGTATAGCTACTGAAATGGGGTTATCTGAACAAGAACAGAGAGATTTAATTGTAGCTGGTGCTTTACATGATGCTGGTGCTTTTTCTTTACGCGAACGACTTAATGCCTTAGAATTTGAAGAATCATGTGAATATGATCAAGGAGAGAAGTCAGAGCATGCGGAGATGGGTTATAAATTAATAAAACGTTTTAAACCGTTTGCTAAGATAGCTCCTTTGATTCGGTATCATCATGTTCTTTGGGATGGAGGAAAAGGGGCTGAAATTGACGGGGATGCTATTCCAATAGGCGGACATATTTTACATTTAGCTGATCGAGTAGATGTATTGATTAATAAAAAAATAGATATTCTTAATCAGAAAGATGATATTTGCCGGAGAATAGAAAGAGAAAGTAATGAAATGTTTATACCAGAAGCAGTAGAAGCATTTTTAAGTTTATCTAAAAAGGAAGCTTTTTGGTTTAACACTACTTCTTCAAATTTGACTAGAATTCTGGCTAAAAAGTCTGGTAGTGAAAGAATCAATTTGAATTTGGATGGATTACTTAGCTTAGCGAGGTTATTTAGTGATATTATAGATTTTAGATGTCAGTTTACTGCTACTCATTCTAGTGGAGTAGCTGCCTCTGCAGAGATATTAGCAGAGTTAGCTGGGTTTAAGAGAAAGGAATGTGTGATGATGAAAGTAGCTGGTTATCTCCATGACTTAGGTAAGCTTGCTGTTCCGCCGGAAATTTTAAATAAACCAGCTAAGTTAACTAAGAGAGAGTTTAATATAATTAAACAGCATCCGTTCTATACTTATCGTATCTTAGATAGGGTTAATGGATTAGAAGAAATTAATCATTGGGCTGCACTTCATCACGAACGACTTGATGGCACAGGTTATCCTTTCCATTATAATGAGGATTATTTACCAATAGGTTCAAGAATTATGGCAGTTGCGGATGTATTTACAGCTGTTAGTGAAGACCGACCTTACCGAAAAGGGATGAGGAAAGATAAAGTATTAAATATTTTAAAGGACATGTCTTCAGAGTCAGCATTGGATGCGGAAATTGTATTAATTATAGAGCAATATTATGATGAAATAAATCGTGTTCGTTAATTTGCTCAAAATCAAGAGATTAAGAAGTATGGTGCTTTACATAAAGTGAGCATTTGATAGATTTTATTAGTCAATATATCTCTAAATGTTGAGATATATTGACTATTTTTTATTTATAGTCATCTTGGCAATTAATACATAGGCACTGACCATCAAATTTATCTTTGTTCTTTTCACAGTATTTAACAACTGCTTCTGAAATCTTTGCTTTACAGCTTTGACACCGTTCTTTTCTAAGAATTTCTAAATATTCTACTAATTCTTTTTTAGAGCAATCTTTTAAACTTTTCTTATTAAGATTGTCAGTTAAAATCTTCTTAGCTTCTTCGTGGCTAAAGTCTTCTTTTTCAATAGTATCGTTAATGTCATTAATAATATCTTGCTTAGATTTGTCTTTATAGTTATCTTGTCTTTCATCATTTTTCAAATTTACTGGGCTATCGACTATCCGCTCACCTTCTTCTAGTTCAGGGGCAAATTGAGTCCCATAGCCTAAAGCGGCTAATGCTCGTCCTATAGCTCCTGTTTCTGCTTTTTCTACAAAGTCAAAGAAACTGGCTTTATATTCAGTCTTAGTACCTTTAGCTAAATCTTGGCCCTCTTCATTGCTAATTGTTGCTTGGCAAACTGCAATTCCTTGATCCATATCTAAAATCAAAAATTCAGTATCTATGCCATAATGAGGGTGTTCTTCTCTAAACCAGACTAATCTCCATTTTACTTCTAGATAATCTTTCCCTTTTACTTTGGTGAGATGTTTTTTAGGGTTAAAACTCATGTTGATTAGCTCCTCTCTAATTGCACTTATCTTTAGTATGGTGTAGTACATAAATATTTAATTCAGGTAATGAGTGCAAAATACCTTTTCTTCTTAAAAGTTTAAGCAGAACTTCTAAAAGTCGATTTAACCTTATTTCAAATGGTAATAAAGAATGTGAAAAAATAGAATTATTTGAAGGTAAAAATAGATATTTACAGAATAATATTTATTGAGCTATTTGGCATAATTGTTATTTTCTTGTATTGGGGGTTGATTGTTATTCAAGGATCAGTTAATAGTAGAAGTGATCAGCAGAGTATAAATGAAAAGATAAATTTACAATTAGCAGCAATGAATGCTACTATGGATGGAATAGCCATTCATGGTCAAGATGAAAAGATTATTTATTCAAATGAAGCACATGCTAAAATGTATGGCTATATACCTGAGGATTTAATAGGTGAGGACTGGCGACGTTTTTATGATTCAGAGGAAGTACAAAGATTTGAAGAAGAAATTATGCCTAAATTTTTTTCAGAAGGACAATGGCGAGGAGAGGCGATTGGAAGAAGAATTGATGGCAGTAAGTTTCCTCAAGAGTTATCATTAACTTTATTAGAGAATAGTACTTTCATCTGTATTCTACGGGATATTACTAAACGGAAAGAGGCAGAAAAGAGAGTTAAATATTTAAGCTTGCATGATAAAGTGACCGGTCTTTATAATCGGGTATATTTTGAAGAAGAATTAGAGCGATTAGATACAAAAAGACAGTTACCATTAAGCTTAATAATAGGAGATATGAATGGTTTAAAGCTAGTCAATGATGCCTTCGGACATATGGCAGGAGACCAGCGTTTGAAAAGAATGGCTGAAATTTTAAAGTCATCCTGTCGCCAAGAAGATATTATTGCCCGTTGGGGTGGAGATGAATTTACGATTATCTTACCTAAGACTGATTCTATTACTGCTGATGGAGTGTGTAAAAGAATTAAAGAAGCATGTTCAACTATTAAAGATGATGGGATTCCAATGAGTATAGCATTAGGGGCAGCAACAAAAGAAGATTTAAAAGAAGATATCTATGATATTTTTGAAGAAGCCGAAGATAGAATGTATCGCAATAAATTAATGAATAGTTCTAGTGCCAGACATGAGATTATATCTTCCCTACAAAAGACTTTATTAGAAAAAGATTATGAAACGGAAGCCCATGCCAGAAGATTAAAGCAATTAGTAATAAAGTTCGGTAATAAATTAGGATTCACTTCAGATACCTTGGACAAGTTATCGCTACTTGCTACTCTACATGATATTGGGAAAGTAGCAATATCTGATAGAATTCTCAATAAACAGAAGAAATTATCACAAGAAGACTGGAGAGAGATAAGGAGGCATCCGGAAATAGGTTATCGCATTGCTCAAGCTTCAGATAACTTGACTTCAATAGCAGATGAAATTTTAGCTCACCATGAATGGTGGAATGGAAAAGGATATCCCCAGGGATTAAAAGGTGATGAGATCCCATTTTTAGCGAGGATAATATCTATTATTGACTCTTATGATGTCATGACTAATAATCGACCCTACCGAAAAGCTGTTTCACATGAAAAAGCCATTAAAGAATTAAGAAGGAATGCTGGTATTCAGTTTGACCCGTATTTAACTGAAGAGTTTATCGAGTTGATTAAGTAAATATAATTAATAAAGATAGTTACTCCCTTAGTCATTTATGATTAAGGGGTTATTTAATTAAATTCTAAACTTAGAAGGCTTATATTTAAAAATTAGATAAATAGGTTACATTCATAAAAAATGATTAAATAAATGCAGGAAAAAATTCGATTGTTATGTAACTTTATAACATATCTAGTGTTATTTTCAGTAATAAATGAATCAATAATTGGGGAGTTAGGGGTATAGAAGGGGGCGACTACTATTCTTAAAAAAATCATAAGAAATAATGAAATCTTCTTTTTAGCATTAATAATATTGATTATCCTTTTAGCAGTAGCAATCTATTCAAGTGGCAAACAAATATATGATATTGAAGAGCAAAGACAGAATGGATTAGAGTATGCAGAACTAAGATCAGCAGATAAAAGTATTAAGATGTTCTTTTCTAAAACAATGCATGAATTATTGTTTATCAGAGGCTTGCCAGACGTTGAGCAATTTATAGATGAAGACTTTAAAAATGGACATTATAAAGATGAACTAAAAGAGATGTTTTATGACTTAGCTTTAAGGAGCATTCCTGTAATGAATAAATATCAGGGTCGACAAAAAAATACCCCCTTGGTATAATACGGAGTATCAGAGGTCGAGTCTGATCTCTAAAAAAACCAAGGAGGTATCTAATATGTATTATACTCAAAATGACAAGATAAAGCAAGTAAAAAATTCAACATTAGTAGTGGGAGTAGACATAGCAAAAAACAAACACGCAGCAAGAGCATTTAATTATCGAGGTATCGAATATGATAAGGCAATATTCTTTCTAAACACAGAAGAAGGTTTTAAAAAATTTCTACACTGGATTAAGAAAATAAGTGAGAAAGAAAATAAAACTGATGTAATTGTGGGAATGGAGCCAACAGGG
>NZ_FOTT01000007.1 GCF_900114655.1 Candidatus Frackibacter sp. WG13 | reverse complement strand
AAAGCTGGGATATTAAAAGAAGATGGACAAGTCATTCATCCAGTTACAGGAACTCCTCAAGGTGGCATAATAAGTCCCATTCTAGCAAATATCTATCTACACTACGTATTAGATATCTGGTTTATAGGAAAAGTTAAGAAAGAATGTGCAGGTGAAGCCCATCTATGTCGTTACGCTGATGACTTTGTTTGTGCTTTTAGGTACAAAAGAGATGCAGAACGATTTTATCACATGTTACAAAAGAGGCTAAATAAATTTGGTCTAGCACTTTCATTGGAAAAGACAAATATAATCAGTTTCTCTAGATTCCGTAAATATGAAAATAATAGCTTTGAATTTCTAGGGTTCGAGATGCGTTGGGGAACTTCAAGGAAAGGTAAGGACATAATTAAAAGGAGAACTTCACGCAAGAAACTAAGAAAATCACTTAAGAATTTTACTAAGTGGTGCAAAGAAAATAGGAATAAGCGACTCAGAAGTTTGTTTAGTGATTTGAATGCAAAACTAAGAGGATATTATAATTACTATGGGATAATAGGGAACTATGAAAGTCTTAATCAATTTTATAGAATAACAAAAAGAATACTATATAAGTGGTTAAATCGAAGAAGTCAAAGACGTAGCTTTAACTGGCAGGAATTTGATAAAGTATTAGAAAGGTATAGAATATTAAAACCGAGGATAATGGAGATAAACCAGTTAGAATTTGAGTTTAGTTAATGCTTGACTACGGAAGCGAATATTTACTGAAGAGCCCAGTGCGATAATCTCGCACGCTGGGATCTGTGCGGGGGATGTTGGGTAACTAACATTCCTACCGTGACTCTGAAATAGCCGCCTTGTGGGTTTAATACATAAACAGAAATATAAAAGCAAAAAAAGAACTTCCCAGCAGATTAATGCTTAGAAGTTCTATCATAAACTGTTTTTCCTGTCTCAAGAATTTCATATACAAAAGTGGTTGGATCAGAAGTATTTAATTTATCAGATGAATATGGGATAGCTTCAATTGATGAATCTACTTCCCATGCGATTTTTGAAAGTAATTGTAATTCTTTAAGTTTATTTTTTCCGAAGTCAGGTGAAAAAATGGCTAAATCAATATCACTATATTCGTGAGGATTACCATTTGCCCATGAACCATATAAGATTGCTTTATTTATGGTGACATTTTGCTCTAGAGTTTCAATATATTCATCAATTTTCTTATTTATTTTAGCTTTATTTTTAGCCATTTGAATAACCTCCTTGTGTTTTTAAGTAAAGTAGAACAATAGTCATAATCTAGTTCTTTCATTATTTCTAATTCTTGATCAGGATACCTAGTAATGATATTTAAAGGATTTAATTCATTTAAAATGTCTAAAAGGTCTTTTGGTATATCTTCATCTAGATTTGTTAACTTTAATAATCTTGCTAGATTATGAATTTTTGGAGGAACTTTATTAAATTTGTCTGTATAAATACCTTTAAGTATTTTTTCAATAGCTTGGTGACACATGAATCCGACATAAAGATATCGCTTTGAATTTAACATTGATTCTGCAGTTTCTAAATCATATTCTGAAATTTGAAGCCAATAATTTTTTTGATTAGTCAATTGAATTCCCTCCTAGTAAGGAGATTATGACATAATACTTTTTATTAATTTTATTATAACATAAATTTTAGCTAAAGTGAACTAAGATTCCAATATTTGTAACAATGGAAGAATATTGACTATTTTTAGATAAGAAGGTGTTGAATTTTTAATGAAAAAGTGGGGGGAGGCGGCTACTTCAGATAACATGCCATTTACGACACTAAGTCTGTGTATAATAGCAGTCTTAGTAATAACTTACGTAAGACTGTTCGGGTTATACAATTGTAAGTGCTGTGATAAATTGAAGTCGGATGAGATTTGATGATGCGTCGTAAATACCAGGAACGTTATATGAAAGTGCGACCAGCCGTTGAAATAATAGGGATAAGCTGTGTTCTGGGCTGCTTAAGTCGAGAGACTTTTGAGCCATTCATTCTATTTGGAATGACTCTATCTTCCGGTGCATTTCTGGTAACGGATTTGTGCTAAGCGGGAGAGACAATGTGGAATATCTTACTAACCCTAAAATGAGTGCCTGCTAGAGTAAATATACCGTAAAGGCTAACACATGTGAATTACTGAAAGCTTCGTCAAACGTGAGCAGTGAAACGGGGTTGATACACTGTAACCAAAAGGTAGGAGATTAGGTTAAGTAAGTTTTCGTATTGCTTGACAAATAGACTAAAATCTTCGGAGTAAAGGTAGAGCCTAAGGCGGTGTGAATTGGCTAGATTACAGAACTGGGAAAACCCAATAGGTTCCTGGAAACAGGTAGGTCAATTATGTTTCGTGACACAATATCTAGAGGGCATGGGAGACTGGAAAAAGCGAAGGTCATCTTGTAAAAAGATGAATAAGGGTTCAAAATTTGCCCTACTTTGAAAGGAGGCTGACTTCCAGAGAAGGTTACCTAAGGCAGGAAAGGATTGAAACTTTATGAATATGGCAAGCCAAATAACTCAATATGAGTGGACGACCATAGACCACACAGAAGCTAGTCGAACCTGGGAAACAATAATCTGGGGATTAGTAAAAAGGAAGGTTAATAAACTTCAATCGCGAATTGCCAAAGCAATAAAGAAAGGTAAAGATAATTTAGCAAAGAAATTACAATATTTACTAACAAATTCATACTTCGCAAAATTACTGGCAGTAAGAAAAATAACGACAAATAAGGGAAAGAAAACGCCGGGGGTAGACGGTAAAATATGGTCTACTCCGGCTGCGAAATACAAAAGTGCCTTGAAACTAACCAATGAAAGATACAGAGCAAAACCGCTGAGAAGAATATATATAGATAAGACCCCAGATATGAAAAGACCGCTGGGGATACCAACAATGTACGATAGAGCAATGCAGGCTCTATATGCTCTTGCTTTAGACCCTATAGCAGAAACTAAAGCAGACAGAATATCATTTGGCTTCAGGAAATACAGAAGTTGTGATGATGCTAAAGAATATCTCTTTAAGCTACTGGGCAGAAAAGTGTCAGCTCAGTGGGTATTAGAAGCTGATATAAAAGGCTGTTTTGATAATATAAGCCACAAATGGTTAAAAGAAAATATTCCAATGGAAAAGAAAATACTGAACCAATTTCTGAAATCAGGCTACATTCAGGAACAACAGCTATTCCCGACCAAAGAAGGAACTCCCCAAGGGGGGAATAATATCTCCAATTTTAGCTAATATGACGCTAGATGGAATGGTAAGACTGCTAAAGAAAAATTACTGGACAAACCCAAATGGAACGATAAATAGAAGACATAACAATGATAAAGTAAATCTAGTAAGGTATGCAGATGATATTACAGTTACCGCAAGAAGCAAAGAAGTTTTAGAAGAGATAAAAGAATTAATCGAGGACTTCTTAAATGAACGAGGTCTAGAACTCTCCAGAAGAAAAACGCAAATAACACATATTAGTCAGGGATTTAATTTCTTAGGTTGGAACTTTAGAAAATACAGTGGGAAACTGTTAATAAAACCTGCCAAAGAAGCTTATCACTCGATAATAAATAGAATCAGAGAATTAATCAAAAAGAACAACACAGAAAATCAAGATACATTGATTAAAATATTGAATCCAGTAATTAGAGGGTGGTGTAATTATCACAGCAGTGCCTGTTCTAAAGCAAGTTATCAAAAACTAGATCGGGATATTTTTCAAGCATTGTGGAGTTGGGCTAAAAGAAGACATCCCAAACGAGCAAAGCAGTGGATAAAAGATAGATATTGGCAAACTAGTAATACTCGTGGTTGGATATTTGCAACAGAAGACGAAAGATTAATATTTGCAAGTGACACGAAAATTACAAGGCATAGATTAATAAAGTTTGCCGCTAACCCTTATTTGCAGGAGTATGAAGATTATTATCGTAATAGAAGACTTAAGCTAAATTAACGATTTAATTTATTGCTGCCAATCCAGAGGTTGGTGTTGGGTAGCTTGAGCCGTATGAGTTGAAAGGCTCAAGTACGGTTCTGATGGGGGAAAGGAACCGAAAGGTTCCCGACCTACCAGACTTTTGCTTATAGAAGATAGAGCTTTTAATCTGAATTTTAAATTATAAATATTTTATCTTTTTGATTTGTAGCTGAAATTTAGGTTATTAGTTAGTAGACTTTTTAAAGGATAAAAATGTAATTCTCTACTTATAAACTGTAATTACCTGATTTTATTAGTAAAATAACACTTGTGTCAGTTTGAATTTTGAATATTTCAGTTTGCAGTTTATCACTAAAATAAAAAACTTCTTGATATATACTACCAAGAAGTTATAAAGAAGTAGTATTCTTTTTTAACCAATTTGTCAGTTCATCTTTTGAAAGTTCACCAGAAGATAATGCAATTATTATTTTATATGTCTCTTTTTCTGAAGCGGTTATTTCGTGACCATTTTTTTGAAGGAATACATCCATAGCAACAAGCGCTATTCTTTTGTTACCATCTACAAATGGATGGTTTTTGCATAAATGAAATCCATATGCTGCTGCCATTTTAAAAATATTATTATGTAAATAAGAATCATTAAAAGTAGTTTTAGGTTGTTCAAGTGCTGATTCTAACAGTTGTTCATCTCTTATTCCAAGACTACCGCCATAGAGTTGAATGAGCTGTTCGTGAAAATGTAGAATTGCATCTTTAGGAAGGAAATTTATATTTTTCATTCTGATAGTGCCTTTAGTGTGTTTTTATATTTTTTATTTGTCCTTTTGAAACTTTCAGTCCATTCTTCAAATTCAGGATCATAAGGGGTTAGAGTAAATCCTTCATTTTGTTCAATGACATGAAGTTCTTCCCCTTCTTTTAAGTTGTATTTTTCCATGAGTTCTTTGGGAATAGTAAAGCCATAACTATTTCCAACTTTTCTTAGTTTTATTGTTTTCATAAGTATCACCTCAATTATATTATAACATTTGTATTACATAATATGCAACAAAAATAATAATTAAAAAGGATTAATTAGAGATTACTTGACTTAGTTGAAAATAAAGAGAAAGCAAAACGTCATATAACATGCCATTTACGACACTAGATATAGTGCATAATAGTGATCTTGGTAATGACTTATGCAAGATTAGTTTGGTATATAATTGTAATTGCTATGCTAAATTGAAATTGGACGAGTTTTATTGAGCGTCGTAAACACCAGGGACGTTATCTGACATAGCATCTAAAACTATTTTACTCTTTAATTTATTTTCAATAATGTATTTTTTGAAAATAATTGACCATTATAACAATATGTATTATAATAATATATATAAGTTGAAAATAAAATTGAGGAGATGATTTTAATATGAAACCATTTGTGCCAGTTGAATTACCAATAGACGATTACATAAATCCTTTAGAATTTTATGATGAGTTGATTTCTGCTAATACTAATGTTGGGAAGTATGAGGTAATGTTGAAAAAGTCAAAAATAAATAAAGATTTTCTTATTACTCCACTGAGTTTACAAGAGGCAGTTCAATCAACTAAAATAGAGGGGACACAGATTACTTTTGATGAAGTTTTAGAATTTGATATTGATAAAAAAGAAAAAAATGATGATGCTCAAGAAGTATTAAATTACTATGAAGCTTTGCAGTATGGCAAGCGGGCTTTATCTAGATTACCTATTTCAACAAGAATGTTTAAAGAACTTCATCAAATATTATTAAGTGGTGGTGTAAGAGGTGAAAGTAGAGCACCAGGTGAATATCGGTCAATACAAAACTTTATAGGTCCAGAAGGTTGCACAATGAAAACAGCAACCTTTGTACCACCAGAACCACAGTTAGTAGATGATTGTATGTCTAATTTAGAAAAATATATAAATGAACCTAATGATGATTTACATCCTTTGGTTAGAATTGCAATTATCCATGCTCAATTTGAAACTATTCACCCATTTTTAGATGGGAATGGTCGAATAGGGCGTATTTTGATTCCACTGTATTTATATGATGTTAGTTTGATTGATTTTCCTAATTTATTTATAAGTGAAACGTTAGAAAAAGATAAGTATAAATATTATAGATTACTTAATGGAACTAGAAAGAAAGAAAATTGGGATGAGTGGATAAAGTTTTTCTTGGAAAGTATAAATAAACAAGCATTAAAAAATATTAACAATATTGAAGAAATTGATAAGCTTTATGAAAAAGACTTAGAGAAGACAATGGATTTAATTAATAGTACTAATGTAGTCGATCTTATTAAGAGTATGTTTCAAAGACCTATTTTTAATGTAAAAATGATTAGTTCATTAGCAGGAATTCCTGACTCTACATGCAGAAGATATTTATCTATTTTGGAAGAAGAGCAGATTATATACTCTGATAATAAAATGAGAAATAGAAAATATTATTATTATAATTTACTTGATTTATTACGTTAGAAGTCAAGGTCAAAACGATAGATGATACATCATATAACACAGGATTAGCGACATCTAATTTATTATTTGTTATTGAGATAGTATTAAGTTTTCTGCCTTTCTTTTGGGAGTTATTTGGAATTAGTTATCTAATCATTATTTCTCTAACAGATATCATAATATTATTCTTTGGAATCAAACTTATAAGAAGTCAAACTATAAAAGAAGGCCGAATTTATATACGTAGGTTATACCTTAGTGCGTTTTCTGGAATACTTTTAAGTATTATTAGTATAATTATTACGTAGATACCTAACTACTAAACAAATGTAGTTAAATACAGTCCCCAAATTCAAGCATCTAAGATAAGAGTTATTATAAACATTTTTGTGAAGATAAATATTATTCATATCCTTATATATCAGAAGAATTAATAGAATATTTAATTAATGAAGGAGTAAAACTTGTTGGGGTAGACATATTGAATATTGATAGTTCAAGAAACATGAAACGTGCTGCTCATACTCTATTACTTAAGAATGAAATTCTTATAGTAGAGAATTTAGCAGGGTTAGAAGAATTACATGGGGAAAACTTTAGACTTTTTGCAGTTCCTTTGAAAGCTAAAAATGTTGCGGCTTTATCAATTAGAGCTTTTGCGGAAATTTTAGAGTAATACAGATGAATTCAAATTATATAAGCAAGATTATCCAGAAGAAGATGGAACAGTAACAACAGATGTCTTTATCTTTGCTGAAAAGAACTGTTAGAAAGAAAATTAACATTATTATGTAGCTAAAAGGATGATAATTATCTTTATTATTAATTTTAATTGTAATGGAGGATAAATATATGAATAAAGCAACTATTGAAAAAAATGTAGCATATTTCGATTCTTCGATTGGACTGTTGGAAATTCAGTCTGCACAAGGAGATATAATTAATTTACATTTCATTGAAGAAAGAAGATATCAGGAAAAATCGGAACCCATATTAATAGAAGCCAAAAAACAGTTAAATGATTATTTTAAAGGGGAACGAAAAGAGTTTGATCTATCACTAAGAATAAATGGAACCGAATTTCAGAATGATGTTTGGAATGAACTGATCAAAATTCCATATGGAAAGACTTTATCATATAAAGATATAGCAATAGCCATAGGAAATAAAAATGCATGTAGGGCAGTAGGAAATGCTAACAATAGAAATAATATAGCAATTATTATACCTTGTCATCGAGTAGTAGGAAGCAATGGTAAAATGGGAGGGTATGGAGCTGGGGTATGGCGTAAGAAATGGCTTTTGGAACATGAGAAAAGCTCCTTGATTTGAAACAACAGCAACAAATCTTGTTATTTTTGCTAAGAAGGATGTCTAATGAAAGTTATAGAAATTGAATATGAAAGGGTGCACATTTTTATGAGTATAATAAGATTAGTCAGGAGGGGTAAAATGGATGAAAAAATGGTTCAAAAAATTGTTAAGGAAGCTTATAGTAAGGTAGCTCAAGGCGAAGAAAATTGTACTTGTGGTACCTGTGGATCAAATAGTAATGAGTTTGCTAAAGCATTAGGTTATTCTCAAGAAGAATTAAAGATTATACCCGATGAATCTAATTTAGGTTTAGGCTGTGGAAATCCTATTGCTTTATCCAATCTTGAGGCGAAGGAAGTTGTATTAGACCTTGGTTCAGGGGCAGGTTTTGATGCTTTTTTAGCAGCAAATAAAGTAGGGGCAGAGGGCAAAGTGATTGGAATAGATATGACACCAGAGATGATTGAAAAGGCAGAGGAGAATGCAAGAAAGAATGAAATTAATAATGTTGAATTTAAACTTGGCCAGATAGAGGATTTACCCTAGCATTATCCCATCCACATAGAATTAAAATAATTGAAATATTAGCAACTCTACCCTCGGATGAAAGTTGTATAGTCGGAAGTATAGTTAACCAGTTATCAATCTCTCAATCTACAGTCTCTCAACACTTGAAGGTGCTTAAGGAAGCTGGCTGGATAAAAGGAATTATTGATGGACCAGGGGTCTGTTATTGTTTAAAAGAAGATATTTTTCAACAGTATAAAAAGATGATTAATAATTTAGTAACGTGCGAATATACTACTAAAATAGAAATTAAAAACTTAGAAGATTGTGACTTTAAAGGGATTGATTGAGATAATTAGGATTAAAATGGAAAGGGATTTTAGTCTAGAGTCTAGAATATACCTATAATGAGGGAGTGATACTATGAGTGAACATTTAGGTGTTGGCTTTAATGACCTTATAAATAAGGCGCTTGAATTAGGTGCAGAAGAAGCAAAGATAATAGATACAGAGACAATTACTGTTGGTCACTGGGTACAATTGAAATGTCAATATGGCTGTTCACTTTATGATGAAGATGCATCTCATCGCCCATTAGCTCCAGGTGTTGAAGAGATGAAGGAGTTACTTAAAGAATATAGTAAAGCGTTATTAATTCATGGTCTTAAAGGTTCAGCTCTTTCTAAAGTAGCTGTAAAGCTCGAACATGAAGCAGTTAACCAAGGATATTATAAAGCTTTTGCTTTAATTTCTCTTCCTTTTGGGAATAGTGGCTCTACATGACAACCTAGTGGAGAGACTCAGGATGAGTCTGAAGCAAATGAGGAGACAAAGACTAATATTAGACCTATGATGGAGGCTTGTGGTATAGATGTTTATAAGACTGTAAGAGCTAATGGCTTTGAAATTGACACTAAAAAAGAAACTTATGGAAGATGGAACTACTATGCGCTTGTTCTTCTAGATTAAAATTTATTTAAGGATGATATTTATCAAGAAAAATTTGTTTAAACAGAGAACGATATTTTGTTAGGAGGTAAGTAATTGAAAGAAAACAAATCGTTGGAAAAAGAACTTTTAAATAAACAGAATCAACATTGGGAAGATACATTTACAAAAAGAACGGATATGTTTGGTACAGCCCCAAGTATTTCCGCTCAAAAAGCAGCAAAAATTTTTGAAAAAGAAGGGAAAAAGAAGATTCTTGAACTTGGTGGTGGACAGGGAAGAGATACTATTTTCTTTGCTCAAAATGGTTTTGAGGTCTATGTATTGGACTATTGTGAAAGTGGGGTTGAGACAATAAATGAAAAAGCCCGGAAGATGGGGTTGTCAGGATTAATTAATGCAAGTTGTCATGATGTTAGAGACCCTCTTCCTTTTAAAGATGAAAGCTTTGACTGTTGTTACTCTCATATGTTGTATTGCATGGCCCTTACCACTCAGGAATTAAAATTTCTTTCAGATGAAGTTAGGCGAGTGTTAAGACCTGGTGGATTCAATATATATACAGCTAGGAATACAAATGATTCTGATTATGGCACAGGAGTCCATCGTGGAGAAGATATGTATGAAGTAGGTGGATTTATCGTTCATTTCTTTAGTAAAGAAAAAGTAAAAGAATTAGCAAAAGGATTTGAGATAGTTGATATCGATGAGTTTGAAGAGGGAGGTCTTCCAAGAAAGCTATTTCAAGTCACGCTTAAAAAGAAGGGAAACAAAAGTTAATTTTTATATTTTACATCGTACTCAGTTAAAGGGAGTACGATTTTTTATTGACTACTTCTTATTTATTATCACAAGGTTTTTTAAATTATCTCTAGAATTAATAATTAAATAAAGAAATTTATTGCATAATTAATTGTGCAAGGATCTTAAATACAAAAAAGGAAGTGAAAATAATGAGTAAAGCAGTTGAATATTTAAATAGTTTAAGTAAGTTTGGGATTAATCCAGGATTAGAAAGAGTAGAGGTACTATTAGATTATTTAAATAATCCACAAGACGAATTTGCTGTAATTCATATCGGGGGTTCTAATGGTAAAGGTTCAACTTCAGCAATGGTTAGTTCGATTTTAACTGAAGCCGGCTATCGAGTAGGTACTTATAATTCACCAGAGATTATATCCTTTTATGAAAGAATGCGTATTAATGGTGAGTATATGGAGCCAGAAGCTTTAGAAAGAATAACTGAAGAAGTAAAATCATATTTGAATAAGATTGAAGCCGATGGGTTAGGGCATCCTACATTTTTTGAGGTTGTTACTGCCATCGCTTTTAAATACTTTGCTGAAAAGCAGGTAGATATAGTAGTTTTAGAAGTAGGACTAGGTGGTAGATTAGATGCTACTAATGCTGCTAAGAGCTTAGTTTCAGCAATAACTAATATTAGTCAAGAGCATACCGAATATTTAGGTGATACTATGGCAGAAATAGCATTCGAAAAAGGAGGTATTATTGAGAAAAACGGAAGTTTAGTAACTGCTGTAGAGGATAAAGAAGCTTTGAATAAATTAGAGGAGATCTGTGCAGAACGGAACGCGGATTTAATTAATGTTAATTCTGCTTTAAAAGTAGAGAGGCGAGATAAAGGTTTAAAAAAGCAGTGTTTTAAAGTTAAGGGAGAAAAAGATTACGGAGAGTTAAGGATTCCTTTATTAGGACAGTACCAATGCCAAAACTTAAGTATGGCTTTAGGTATTATAGAAGCATTGCCCGAGCAGTTTAAAGTTAGTCTCTCTGCTATTAAACGGGGGCTTGAAAAAGTAGAATGGCCAGGAAGATTAGAACTACTAGGAGAAGAGCCATTAGTTATTTTAGATGGAGCACATAATCCAGGAGGCGCCCAAGAATTAGAAAAAGTAATTGCAGAGGATTTAGAATATCAAGAATTAACTTTAGTTCTAAGTATTTTGGGTGATAAAGATGTCGAAAAGATGGTAGAGATATTAACTCCATTGGCAGATAAGGTGATTCTAACTAAGAATACTAATGAACGGGTTGCTGATCCTTATAAAGTAGCGGAACTTTTGAATAAAGAAGAACAGACGGTAGAAGTAATCCCTAATATATCAGATGCTGTGCAGAAAGCTATTCAAGATGCAGAAGTAGGAGATTTAGTTAGTATCAGTGGCTCATTATATACCGTAGCAGAAGCTAGAAAGTTTTTAGTAAAAAATATAATAAATTAAAGACAAGGTGCATAGTATTCTAGTAACGGTCTCTTTTTAAGGAGTATAACTTAAATAATTCAACTACGATTAATGTCAGTAGAGTACTATCGGCTAAAAATTTAGACTTCGCGCATAATCGATTGATGTTAGCCATTTAGAATGGAGCAGACTGGAGTAAATAAAGCATGGTTAAAGTTGTTTTCTGTTTGACCGTTAGGGAGTTTGAAAACAACCCATGTTTTATTTATGGAAGTCGTTGCGGAATTCGTAGGCGGTATCAATTGATTATGCAAGAACCTAGATTTCAAATATGGTTGAGGTGAACGAAAATATAAGGGTTTATGAACCTTTATAAACATTAAGTTTATTTAGCCGATAATATTTTTAATAAGTAAAGGGGGTTATATAAACTGATAAGTGAATAGGATGATTAAAAATCTTTAATGAAGGAAGTGGTGCTTATGAAGTTTGATAGGTCCAGAATGAAATCGGGCTTTTCTCTGGCAGCTATGGTTATTTGCATGTCACTTTTAGCCAGTGTTGTCGGTTACTTTTTAGGTAGTTGGATGATCGAGTATGTTACTGCTCCTGAAGATGGAATTCAGAATGTTTCTAGTGAAAAGGTTGTTTTAGAAGAGAAGATTAATACGAGTAAATTAGAAGAGAAAAAGGAAGAAGAGCAGAATTTAAATAATTCCAACACAGCACAAACTTCAACACTAAATAGTCAACCAGAAGTTAGACAAGGAAGTGATAATTTATTTGTAGTCCAGGTAGGCGCCTTTAATAATCAAAATAATGCTACAAGATTAGTTAAAAAATTGAAATCTATAGGGTATTCAGCTTACATTACTTCTCAGAATCCTTATAAAGTACAAGTAGGTGCCTTTGAGACTGAAGAAGCAGCGGCTAAATTAGGAAGAGAATTAAAAGAAGATGGATTTCCGGTCTTTATATCACATTAAAATTTTACTGCCCACCAAAAGGTGGGCTTTTTCTATTTTAGGGCAGGAATTCTTGAGAATGATATTGTATATATTAATTATAACTGAAAAGATAATATTAATTTTGAAATTCATCTAGTTATATAGTAATACCGGCTAAAAATTTAGCTTTCGTGCATAATTGATTGATGTTAGCCATTTAGAATGCACTGAAGTTTCAATTTAAATATGCATTGTGAATTCAGCACGGAATTCGTAGGCGGTATCAATTGATTGTGTAAGAACCTAAATTTCAAATATGATTGAGGTGAGCAAATTTATAAGGGCTTACCCTTATAAACATTAGGCTTATTTAGCCGATAATATTCAGTTATATAGTAAGGGAGGGGCTAAATAATGAAACTTCGAGATATCAAAGAAATTACAAAATCAGAAGTAATATTAGGTAAGGATAAGCTAGACTTAGAAATTTCAGTAGTCTGTGGAGCTGATTTAATGAGTGATGTGCTGACGTTTTCCGCAGAGAATACTTTATTATTAACCGGCTTGACAAAACCGCAAGTAATTAGAACTGCTGAAATGTTAGAACTATCAGCTATTATTTTTGTGCGTGGGAAGAAGCCTAATGAGCAGACCGTTCAATTGGCTAAAGAGAGTGGGATTCCCCTATTATATACAGAAAAACCGCTATATGAAACATGTGGTCGTTTATATGAGGCTGGTTTAAAAAGTGATAAATTGAAGGGGGAATAATAACTTTGCAGAATTCATCATTAAATTTCGAGTTCATCGAAAAGTTATCGACTGACTTGACAGTACATGATATTATGACTAATGATGTAATAACTCTTAAACCAGACAATAAAGTTAAGAATGCTAAGGAGATTATGCGTTTAAGAAAGATTTCAGGAATTCCGATTATTAATAATAGTGGTGAATTAAAGGGGATTATTAGCATAGATGATATTATCAGGGGATTAGAAGAGAACAGGTTAAATGATGAGTTGCGAGTATTGATGAGTACTGAATTAATTACAATTCATCCTGATGATTCAGTAGCAGATGCATTACGTAAGTTTAAAAAGTATAAATATGGTAGATTGCCAGTTATTGATAAAGATAATCTCTTGTTAGGAATTGTTACTCCCGGGGATATCACTCGTAAATTGTTAGAAGAAGTAGAAAGGGGAAGTGAAGATGATGAATTCTTTCTACAAATTAAACCTTTAGATAAAAATGAAGAGGATAAAGATAATATACAGATTGAAGTAGAGATTGAAGGTGGAGACTTTAATAATTCAGGTCAGGCATCTAGTAAAGTTAAGAGAGTACTAAAAGAGCTAGGTGTAGACTCAGTTAATATAAGGAAGGCAGCAATTGTAACTTATGAAGCAGAGATGAATGTAGTCATCCATGCTCGTCAAGGGAGGTTAATAGCAGAAATTACTCCTGAGTTAATTAAGATTATAGTAGAAGATGAAGGACCAGGGATTGAAGATATTGACTTAGCGATGCAGCCAGGATATTCTACTGCCTCTGAACATGTTCGTGAATTAGGTTTTGGTGCAGGGATGGGTTTAGCAAATATAGAACAGTGGGCAGATGATTTACACCTTGAGTCAGAAGTAGGAAAAGGAACTAAATTAGAAGCTAAAATCTATTTATAAGAAGTGGTGATTTTATGACAGAGTTCTTTCATTCAGTTAGATTAGACCAAAACAAGTGTAATGGCTGTACAAATTGTGTTAAAGAGTGTCCAACTGGTGCGATTAGAGTTAAAGAAAGACAGGCTAAGATAAGAGCTGAGAAATGTATAGATTGTGGAGTATGTATTAAGGTTTGTAAGGAGAATGCAAATTATGCTCTAACAGATCCTTTAACTAAGTTAGATGATTATGACTATACTATTGCCTTAACTACGGCGGTTTTATATGGACAATTTAAACAGAAGTATGAACCACATAAGATCTTATCAGCTTTATTGGAATTAGGCTTTGATGATGTCTGTGAAGAAGGTAATGGAGTTAGAATTTTAAACCGAGTTTTACCTCAATTTTTGAATGAGGAAGAAGAAATTTCGCCATTAATTTCAGCTACTTGTCCTTCTATAGTACGATTAATTCAGGTCTCCTTTCCAGAGTTTTTACCTAATATTATTCCGTTGCAAGAACCGATGGAGATAGTTACTAGAGATATTAAAAAGAAAAAAGCAGAAGAATTAGACCTATCCTTAGATCAGATTGGAATCTTCTATATTACGTCGTGTCCAGCTAAAGTTACGGCTATTAATTCTCCATTAGGATTAGAAGAGAGTTATATAGATGGAGTAATCTCTATAATGGATATTTATCGACCATTAATTAAGCTAATTAATGATGTAAAGATTGAACCAGACTTAAATCAAATTTCAAAAGAAGGAATCGGATGGGTAAAAAGTGGTGAACAACAGAATAAGCATTATCAATTTAAGAGTAGTTTAGCAGTTGATGGTATTGATAATGTAATATCGATTTTAGAAGAATTAGAAAGAGGACATTTACAGGAAATAGACTTCTTTGAATTTACCGCTTGTCCAGGTGGATGTATAGGTGGACCGTTAAATGTTGAAAATAGATTTATTGCTCAAGTAGCATTAGAAAAGATCAGTAATCAATTGTCTATGAGCTCAATTGAAGAATCATTATCAACTGAGGAATTATTACAGAATTATAAAGAAGGGGAGTATAACATCTCCAAATTAATAAAACCGCGTCCTAATAGTAAATTAGATAATGATATCAAAAAGGCGATCAACAAATTAGATAGCTTGGAACGAGAAGAGAGTAGATTACCAGGCTTAGATTGTACTGCTTGTGGTGCTCCTAGTTGCAGAGGATTAGCTGAAGATATAGTTAATGGTTTAGCCAAAAGAGAAGATTGTATTATTCTTTTAAAGAAGAAGGTTAAAAGATTAAGTCAAGATATAATGGGTTTAGTCAAATCAGAGGAAATTTAGGGAGGGAGCTAATTTGAAATTAGCAGAAGTGGTTAATCAGTTGAAGTTAGAAGAAATAATTGAATCGGTTGACCTGGATAGAGAGGTAACTGGAGGATACTGTTCGGATCTATTAAGTAATGTAATGGGGCAGGCTAAATCCGGCGAACTATGGATCACCTTACAGACCCATCAGAATATAGTTGCAGTTGCTTCTTTAGTAGAGTTATCTGGAATTATAATTGCTTGTGGTGCTGAATTAGATACTGAAACTATTGCTAAGGCTAAAAAAGAAGATATACCACTATTTACAACTGATTTATCAATCTATGAAGTAGCAGGCCGACTGTATAAATTAGGAGTTTAAGGAGTATTATAATGTTAAAAGAATACCAAGCAGACTTTCATGTGCATACAGTTTTATCTCCTTGTGGTGATATTATTATGACCCCGCAAAATATCATTGATACTGCCCAAGCGAGGGGAATAGATATCTTAGCAGTTACCGACCATAATTCTGCGGAAAATTTACGGGTAACTATGGAATTAGCAGAGGAATCTAAAATTAAAATTATTCCTGGGATGGAGGTTGAAACTAAAGAAGGTATTCATTTAATTGCACTATTTTCTGATTTAGAACAGGTTATTGATTTTCAAAAAATAATCTATAATAACTTACCTAGTGTAAAGAATAATGAAGATCTCTTTGGTCCTCAATTAATTACTAATAATCAAGACAAGTTTATAGATAGATTAGAAAGATTATTACTAATCTCAGCTAATCTTTCTTTAGAAAAGATTGTCAACGAGGTGCGACAAAGAAATGGAGTTGTATATCCTGCCCATATAGACCGCAAAGAGTATAGTATTTTAACTAACTTAGGGTTTATTCCCGCAGAGATTGATTTTCCTGTGTTAGAAGTTTCTAAGCATGCCTCTATATCAGATTTATATAATCGATTTCCTTTATTACGGTCTTATCAGTTAGTAAGGGCTTCCGATGCTCATTATTTACATGATATAGTCCCAAACTTATCTTTGAAATTAGCTGAGCCCACTTTAGAAGAGATATTGTTAGCTTTTAGAAGAGAATCGGGGCGAGAGGTAGAAGTTATAGAGTGAATATTGGAGGAGTTAGTAGTGAAAGAACTGTCATTGCATATTTTAGATGTAGCACAGAATTCTATTAAAGCTAAAGCTACAGAATTAAAGATAAAGATAGTGGAAAATTTACAAGATGATTATATGAAGATTATAATTGAAGATAACGGAGAGGGAGTCGAAGAAGAATTTTTAGAAAATATTTTAGATCCGTTTACGACTACCCGAACTACTCGTAAAGTAGGGTTAGGGCTTCCGCTTTTTCAAGCAGCAGCCGAAAGATGTGAAGGAAAACTGGAAATAGATTCAGAGATAGGGAAAGGGACAAAAGTTGAAGCTACTTTTAAGCATAGTCATATAGACCGAGCTCCCTTAGGGGATATTGAAGGAACGATAGCTATTATTATTCAAGGGAATCCAGATTTGGAAGTATATTATCAACATATTGTCAATAATAATGAATTTGATTTTTCTACTGTAGAGGCAAGAAAAGAATTAGAAGGTGTTCCGATTAATGAACCAGCAGTTATTAAATTTATTAAAGAGTATTTAGCTGAAAACATACAAAATTTAAAAGGAGCGGTGAGATAATGAAATCATTAGATGAATTAGAAAAGATTAAAAAAGAAGCACAAGAAGAGATGAAATTACGTGAAGATAAAGATGATACTAGAATTACTATTGCTATGGGGACTTGTGGAATAGCTGCTGGCGCTAGGGATGTCTTAAAAGTGATCTTGGAGGAACTAGAAAAGCAGGAGATAAATAATGCCTCTATTACTCAAACTGGTTGTATAGGTTTATGCAATCAGGAACCGATAGTAGAGGTACAGAAACCAGGAGAAGATCCGGTTACTTATGGAGAAGTAGGAATTGAAGAGGCTCATAAAATTGTTGACGAACATATTGTTAATGATGAGGTAGTACAAGATTTGGTAATCAAATAAGTCTTCGTATAATTTAAATTTAAAAAGAGTACAATTATAACTGTGTAACAAATGTCATAGTTATTCTGGATAAGGTTTATTATAATTATTTTAATAACTTAATTAACCTATGTTGTTAAATTACATTATATCACTTTTTATGAAAAAAGAGTAATTTCGACATTGGAAAATAATTTTTTCAAAATGAAAGAGGGTTTTTATATAGTTTATAGAATGCTATATAATTGGAAGCTCAATCCTACAATTTAAAATTAAATTTTATCAGGAGTTAAAGAAAGAAAAAATGTAAAGAGGGGTGAAAAAATGCAAGCGAAAACTTTTGAACAAGGTATTCATCCTTGTTACAATAAAGAAGCCACTGCTAGCAAAAGCCTTAAAAAAGTACAGACACCAGATGAAGTAGTAATTCCGTTGCAACAGCATATTGGGGCTCCTTGTGAAGCATTGGTTGAAGTAGGTGACAAGGTGCAAGTAGGACAGAAGATTGGAGATAGTGAAAGTTTTGTTTCTGCACCGGTACACGCTAGTGTTTCGGGAGAAGTTACAGCTGTTGGTCCAGTTATGACTTCAGATGGAAGTGATACTTTAGCAGTAACTATTGCTTCCGATGGGCAGAATACTTTACATGAAAGTGTGAAGCCTAAAGGAGACGTAGAGAGTTTATCTCCAGACGAGTTAAGGAATATCGTGCGTGAAGCGGGGATTGTAGGCTTAGGAGGTGCAACCTTTCCAACTCACGTAAAGGTTTCAGTACCAAAGGATAAAAATGTAGATACAGTAATCTTAAATGGAGCAGAATGTGAACCATATTTAACTGTTGACCATCGTATGATGGTAGAAGCGCCAGATGAAGTAGTCTATGGTTTGAAGGCCATTATGAAGATGACTGGTGCTAACAGAGGTTATATTGGGATTGAGTTGAATAAGCCAGATGCCATTGAAGAAATGGAGAAGGCAGTTAGTGATGAAGCAAATGTTAGTGTTGTTCCATTAGAAGTGAAATATCCACAGGGAGCAGAGAAGCAATTAATTAAAGCTTGTCTGGACCGAGAGGTGCCATCAGGGGGACTGCCATTAGATGTAGGGGTTGTGGTCAATAATATAGGAACCGCTTTTGCCATAACTGATGCAATTAAGAATGGCATGCCATTAGTGCAAAGAACCGTAACAGTAACTGGTTCGGCGGTTAAGAGTCCTCAGAACTTAATCTTTTGTTTAGGAACTAAGCTTGAAGAGTTAATTGAACAGTGTGGAGGGACTCAAGGTAATGTAGGTAAAGTTATCCTAGGTGGTCCGATGATGGGGATTGCCCAACATTCGACTGACGTGCCTGCTACTAAAGCTACTTCTGGAATTTTGGTCTTTCAGGAAGATGAAGTAGAGGAGTTTGAACCAAAACACTGTATTAGATGTGCTAGATGTGTAGATGTTTGTCCAGCATTCTTACTACCTGTGACATTATCTAAGGTAGCGCAGGCTGATATGATTACTAAATTAGATGATTATAATGTCTTTGATTGTATAGAATGTGGTAGTTGTTCTTATGTTTGTCCAGCTAAGATTCCTTTATTACATTGGATTCGATTAGGTAAAGCAATATTAACAGCACAACAGCGTAAAAGTGATGAATAGGAGGGTAAAGAATGAGTAAAGGAAGAGGTCTGATAGTAACTACTTCACCTCATGTCAGAGATGAGGATTCGGTTACTAAGATTATGTATAATGTAGTTCTAGCTCTATTACCAGCATTAATTTTAGCTGTTAGAACTTTTGGGCTACATGCTTTATGGTTAATTATAACTTGCAGTGTAACTGCTTTAGCTAGTGAAGCGTTAGCTCAGAAGCTTAGAGGTGTAAAGGTTACAATTAATGACGGTAGTGCTCTAGTAACTGCTTTGTTATTGGCAATGAGTCTACCACCAAACTTACCTTTATGGGTAGCAGTAGTTGGTACTGTAGTAGCAATTATCCTAGGTAAACAGATTTTTGGAGGGTTAGGTTATAACTATTTCAATCCGGCATTAATTGGACGGGCGTTTTTATTGGCATCATTTCCAGTGTTAATGACGACTTGGGAGAAGCCATTTGTTGATGCTCAGGCTCAGGCAACACCGTTAGGTTTAATGAAAATGGAGGGTGTAGCCACTCCCTACTCTGATTTATTTATGGGAAGTGTTAGTGGTTCTTTAGGTGAAGTTTCTGCTTTAGCCATCTTAATAGGTGGATTATATCTATTATATAAAGGATATATTGATTGGAGAATTCCTTTAAGTTATCTGGGAACAGTAGTAATATTCATGACAATTCTAGGTGAAGACCCAATCTTCCATCTGTTAGCTGGAAGTTTATTAGCAGGTGCTTTTTTCTATGCGACTGACATGGTAACAACACCAATTACTAAAAAAGGTCGTTGGATATTTGGAATCGGTGCAGGGATTTTATTAGTATTAATTCGTATCTTTGGTGGTTATCCAGAAGGAGTTTTATATTCGATTATTCTTATGAATATGTTTGTGCCGATTATTGATAAATATACTGTCCCAACTGTATTTGGGGAGGTGGCTAAATAATGGCGAAAGAAGATTCTAAGGTGGCAATGGTGGCGGTTCTAACCATCATTATGATTCTTTCTGCAACAGTATTAACCTTTGTCTTTGGTTTTACTAAACCCAAAATAGATGCTTATGCTGCTCAACAGAAGAAGAAAGCAATCTTAAATGTGTTGCCTGGCGCTACAAAATACAAAACAATACAAAAAGGCAACCTTGAATTATATAAAGGTTATGATAAGAATGGAGATTTGGTAGGAACAGCTATTGAGACCAAAGGGCCTGGGTTTCAGGGGATGATTAAATTAATGTTAGGAATGAACCTTAAGAATGACAAGGTCTTAGCTATTAAGATTTTAAGTCACTTAGAAACTCCAGGATTAGGAGCAAGGATAACTGAACCATGGTTTGAGAATCAATTTAAGAATAAGCAATTTAATGATAAATTTAAAGCTAAAAGTGATGTAAAAGCAATTGCTGGTGCAACAATTTCTACACAGGCAGTTAGTGATATTATTGAGAATACGATTCAGAAAGTACAAAAGGTAACAGATGGAGGTGAATAGTAAATGTCATTATGGAAAGAGTTTGCTAAAGGATTATGGGATGAGAATCCAGTTTGGGTATTACTTCTAGGAATGTGTCCACTATTAGCAGTTACAAATACAGCGGTTAATGGTTTAGCTATGGGTTTAGCTACTGCATTTGTATTGTTAGGTGGTGGAATTGTTAACTCGCTTCTCAAAAATGTAATTCCACATAAGGTTCGAATTCCTTGTTATATCGTAGTAATAGCTACTTTCGTAACGATTGCTGATTATGTAATGGCAGCATATTTTCCAGAGGTTCATAAACTTTTAGGATTATTTATTCCATTAATTGTTGTTAACTGTTTGATCTTAGGACGTTCAGAGTCATTTGCTACCCAAAACCCTGTTCATTATGCTATCTCTGATGCCTTAGGAATGGGAGTAGGCTTTACTTGGGCTTTAACTTTTCTAGGTATCATTAGAGAAATATTTGGTTTCGGTTCTATTTTTGGAGTGCAAGTATTAGGTGACTGGTTTACTCCGTGGATTATAGCAGTCTTACCTGCCGGAGCATTCTTAACTATGGGAATTGTTTTAGCTATATTTAATGTACTTAAAAGTGGCTCAACCTCTGAGGCGGAGTGTCATTAACAACGTTAAAGGAGAAGGAGGTTTAATAAATTATGGAATTATTGTTAGTATTTCTTGGAGCATCCATTACTAATAATTTTATTTTAGCTAGATTTTTAGGAATTTGTCCGTTTTTGGGAGTTTCCAAAGAGGTTCCTACAGCGTTTAGTATGGGATTAGCGACTACTTTTGTAATGACTACTTCAGCAATGGTAGTTTGGTTTGTACAAACTTTTATTCTTGAAAAGTTTGGTCTTCCCTATCTGCAGTATGTTGCTTTTATTTTGGTAATCTCTGCTTTTGTACAGTTAACTGAAATGGCTGTAAGAAAGATTAGTGAACCACTATATAAAGCATTAGGGATCTTTTTACCATTAATAACAACTAACTGTGCAATCTTAGGTTTGGCTTTATTAATTCCATTGAAAGGGTATAGTTTCATTGAAAGTACAATCTTTGGTTTTGGAGCCGGAGTTGGATTTACCTTAGCTATGGTTTTAATGGCAGGAATGAGAGAAAGATTAGCATTTGCTGATGTTCCTGAACCGTTACAAGGGGCACCTATGACTTTAATTATTGCCGGAATGATGGCAATGGCTTTTATGGGTTTCTCCGGTATGATTGCTATGTAGATGAGTTTATCTATTTTAGTTGATAATTTCAGCATAATATTAATTAATATTATATTTGAGATGTAGTATTTGAATTGCTAGGTGGAGGTGAAATAATAATGGATTATTTTAGCTTGTTAAAGACTGCAGTACCAAGTATGGGGATTTTAGGAGCAGCATTTGCTGGTGGCTTAACTATAGCTTCAGTAAAATTAGCTGTAGAAACAGACCCTAGGATAGAAGAGATTGAAGATGCTTTACCTGGTGCTAACTGTGGTGCCTGTGGAGAGCCAGGTTGTGGCAGTTTTGCGGAAGCGGTTGTGAGCGGTGGTGCTAAAGCAGATGGTTGTCCAGTTGGAGGAAGTGAAGTAGCAGACAAGATAGCGGAAATTATGGGAGCAGATGCTGGTCAAGAGAGTGTTCGTAGTCTAGCACGAGTCTTATGTCGTGGTGGGAATCAAGAGACTTTTGCACGATCAGAATATAGAGGGATTCAGTCTTGTAAGGCAGCAGATATAGCTAGTAGTGGTAGTAAGTCATGTTCTTATGGTTGTTTAGGTTTCGGTGATTGTGCAGTTATCTGTCCATTTGATGCCATCGAAATGAATGACAATGGACTGCCAGTAATTATTGATGAAAAGTGTACTGGATGTGGAAACTGTGTTGATGAGTGTCCTAAGGAGATAATTACTTTAGCTCCTGAAGATAAAGAAGTCCATATTCGGTGTAGTTCACATAATGAAGGAAAGACTGTCAAAAGTATATGTGAAGTTGGGTGTATTGGTTGTGGTATCTGTGCTAAAAAATGTCCAGTAGATGCTATAACTATGGAAAATAACTTAGCAGTCTTAGATTATGGTGATTGTATCAATTGTGGAGCATGTGTTAAAGCGTGTCCAATGGATACTATAGAGACTATTGAAACTGATGCTAAGTCAAAGAAGCAAAAGACTAAGAATAAGAAAAAAAAGAAAGCAAACAAAGAAGATTCTAATCCTGAATTGAAGGTAGTGGAATCTAAATCAGAGGAAGAAGATGATAGTTCTATAGAAGAGAATGATAGTACTACAGAAGATGATAATAATGAAAGTGCTGAGAGTGAATGTAGTATCAGTATTACAGATGAGTGTGTAGGATGTACTGTCTGTGTTGAAGAATGTCCTGTAGAGGCTATTAATGGTGAAGCAGGAGAACTACATGAGATCGACCCCGAGGCCTGTATTGAATGTGAAAATTGCGTTGCTGCCTGTCCAAAAGAGGCAATAATAACAGACTAGGAATCTTAAAGAAAAGGGACTAATTAGTCCCTTTTCTTTAATTTATGTGGTATTAAGGTGTATTAGGCTGACTATGATAAAAATTTATATTTCTTGATGATTTATTACATAACATTTATTTAAAAATATAAAATCAAAGCAGGAAATTGATGTCAAAAGCAAGAATAATTTACTTAGTGAAAGAATTAATTAAATTAGTGAAAAAAGTAATTAAATACACCATTCAATATAAAAGCAA
The DNA here is from genome assembly GCF_900114655.1 of Candidatus Frackibacter sp. WG13. Taxonomy (GTDB): domain Bacteria; phylum Bacillota; class Halanaerobiia; order Halobacteroidales; family Acetohalobiaceae; genus Frackibacter. The sequence goes on along the minus strand of NZ_FOTT01000007.1, from coordinate 80,981 downwards.
TAGTTTTTTTAACTGTATTAGTGAAACCTTATCATATACCATAAAATTTCTAATATACATAATATTAGAAATAGATGGTAGCGAAAAGGAGGTGGGTGGTGTTCTTTAGACTTAATTGACTAATTTTTTAGATGGCTTTGAGCAATTTGAGACTGGCTTTGAGTAAAGGGGTTTGTAAAATTAAAAATTATTAAAAAGAGGGATCTTTATGACAAACTTATCAGCTGTAAAGAGAAAGAATCAGGGTTTTAAAGAAAAGATTGAAGCGGAAAGTGGTCAAAGTGTGACTAGTTGTTACCAATGTGGCAAATGTACTGGTGGATGTCCACTAAGTTTTGCTATGGACTATGCCCCAAGACAGATTGTACGCATGGTTCAACTGAATATGAAAGATAGAGCTTTAAATAACTCAACTATTTGGCTATGTGCAACCTGTTCTACTTGTACAGCTCGTTGCCCTCGAGAAGTAGATTTAGCTGCTGTTATGGATACTTTAAGAATTGAAGCTAGACATCAAGGAATTAAGCCTAAGGAAAAAGATGTAGCACTATTTCATGATATATTTTTGAATTCAGTCAAAAAGAGCGGACGAGTTTTTGAGATGGGAATGACGGTAGCATATAATATGAAAAGTGGTAACTTAATGCAAGATGCTGAATTGGGATTGCCTATGTTTGTAAAGAATAAGCTTAACCTGACACCAGATAAGATTAAGGGTGCGAAAGAAGTAAAGAAAATCTTCGATAAAGTTAAGGAAATCGAAAAAGTGGAGGGTGGTCACTAATGAAATACGCATATTTTCCCGGCTGTTCTCTCCATTCAATGGCTGAAGAGTATAATATGGCAACAGAGTTAGTTATGGAAGACTTAAATGTGGAACTAAGAGAGATTCCTGACTGGAATTGCTGTGGTTCTACGCCAGCTCATACTACTAGTCATTTGCTTCCTGTAGCGTTACCAGCTAGAAATCTGGCGATTATAGAAAAAGAAGGACTTGATGTTGTAGCTCCGTGTGCAGCATGTTATAATCGTTTTAAGGCAGCTAATAAAGAATTAAATGAAGATGATGATTTAAAGGAAACAGTTAATGAAATTATAGAGATGGATTATCAAGCTAATGTTGAAGTCTTAAATCTAATAGAAGTATTTCAAAATGATGATGTCATGGAAATATTAGAAGAAAAAGTTAATGTTGAATTAAAGAATATCAAACCTGCTGTATATTATGGATGTTTATTAACTAGACCTCCGGAAGTAACAGAATTTGATGATGCTGAGAATCCACAAAGTATGGACCAGATAATGGAAGCTATAGGTGCTGAGCCTGTTGAATGGACGCATAAGGTAGAATGTTGTGGTGGTAGTTTAGTAATGGCAAGAAGTGAAGTGGTATTAAAACTAAGTAGAGACATATTGAAAGCTGCCAAGCAAGCAGGAGCTAACTGTATAGTAACTGCTTGTCCGTTATGTCATGCAAACTTAGATATGCGTCAAGAACAGATTAATAAAAAGTTTGGTGATGACTTTAATATGCCTATATTTTATTTTACTCAATTAATTGGTGCAGCTTTAGGTCATAGTAAGAAAAATTTAGGATTGAAACGGCATTTCATTGGGTCTGAAGGATTATTAGGGTCACTAGTTGGATAAATTCTAAAAAGCAGGAGAGATGATTTATGAAGCGAATAGGAGTATTTGTTTGTTGGTGTGGTTCTAACATAGCAGGTACAGTTGATGTAGAAAAATTATCTGAAGAGATAGGTAAGATGCCTAATGTTGCCTATTCTTGTAATTATAAGTATACCTGTTCAGAACCAGGACAGGAAATGATTAAAGATGCAATTAAAGAGCATAATTTGAATCGAATCGTAGTAGCTGCTTGCTCTCCAAGAATGCATGAGCCTACCTTTCGGAAGACACTAGCTGGGGCGGGATTGAATCCTTACCTCTTAGTTATGGCTAACTTGCGTGAGCAATGTTCTTGGGTGCATCATGATGAAGAAAAGGCTACAGAGAAATCGATTGCTTTAGTTAGGAGAGCAGTACAGAAGGCAGAATTTGCTGTTCCATTAGAACCAACTACCGATAGTGTAACCGGAAGAGCTATGGTAGTGGGGGCTGGAATTGCAGGTATTCAGGCTGCTTTAGATTTAGCTGATTCCGGGCATGAAGTAGTAGTTGTAGAGAAAGAACCAACTGTTGGCGGAAGAATGGCACAGTTAGATAAAACCTTCCCAACTTTGGACTGTTCAATTTGTATTTTAGCACCAAAGATGGTCGATGTTTCAGGACATCCAAATATAAAACTATATACTAATGCTGAAGTTGATAAACTTGATGGATATGTAGGTAACTTTACGGCTACCATCCGCAAAAAAGCACGTTCAGTAGATGAAGAAGAATGTATTGGTTGTGGAATCTGTTGGGAAAAATGTCCGAATTCAGTTCCTAATAAATTCGATATGGGTTTAGGTGATAGATCAGCTATCTATATCCCTTTCCCACAAGCGGTACCGAGTGTTCCGGTTATTGACCGTGATAATTGTCGTTATTATGAGACTGGGAAATGTGGAATCTGCCAGAAGCTATGTCCTAAGGATGCAGTAGATTTTGAGCAAGAGGATACATTTGTTGAGGAGGAAATTGGAGCGGTAGTAGTAGCTACTGGTTATGATCTATATGATCCAACAAGATATCCTGAATACAACTATGATAAGTACGAAGATATAATTACTGGTCTACATTTAGAACGAATAATGAATGCTTCTGGTCCTACTGATGGAAAAGTTAAGCGACCTTCAGATGGCAAGAAACCAGAACATGTAACCTTTATTCAATGTGTAGGGTCACGTGATAGTCAGAAAGGTCATGAATACTGCTCAGGAGTCTGTTGTATGTACACAGCTAAACACGCAACTTATTTAAAAGAACATTATGATATAGATTCTAGTGTATTCTATATGGATGTACGTGCTTTTAAAAAGGGATATGAAGAATTTTATAGGAGGACGACTGATCAGTTTGAGGCAGATTACTTAAGAGGTAGAGTTTCTAGGGTCTATGGCGAAGGTGATAAATTAATCGTTAAAGGCGAAGATTCCATGTTAGGTGAACAGGTTACTTTAGAAACAGATATGGTCGTTTTAGCTACTGCGGTTGAAGCTAAGCCCGATGCTAGAAAGGTAGCACAGACGATGGGTGTTTCTTATGATGAAAGCTTCTTTATGACAGAAGCTCATCCTAAATTAAGACCGGTTGAAACTAATGCAGCAGGTGTATTCTTAGCTGGAGCATGTCAAGGACCGAAAGATATCCCAGAAACTGTTGCTCAAGCTAGTGGTGCAGCTGCTAAAGCTATTAACTTAATCTCAAAAGATGAAATCGAAAATGATCCGTTGATTGCTAATTGTGATACTAGTAGATGTTCTGGTTGTTTACGCTGTATTCCAGTCTGTCCATATTCTGCGGTTACAGAAGAAGAAGTTACTGAATGGAATCATGGGGAAGAAGTCACTCGTACAGCAGTAAATGTTAACGAAAGTTTATGTGCTGGCTGTGGAACCTGTTCTGCAGCTTGTAGATCCGGCGCTATGAACTTAAGAGGCTTCTCTAATGAACAAATCTTGGCGGAGGTGGAAGCGATATGTCTATAAATCCAAAGCCTGATCAGAGTAACTGGGAACCTACAGTTGTTGCTTTTTGTTGTAATTGGTGTAGTTATTCTGGTGCAGACTTAGCTGGTACCAGTAGATTAGAATACCCTACTAATATAAGAATTATTCGGGTTCCTTGTTCTGGACGAGTAAATCCACAGTTTGTGCTTAAGGCCTTTCAAAAAGGTGCCGATGCAGTATTAGTGGCTGGCTGACACCCTGGTGACTGCCACTATTCTAGTGGTAACTATTTTGCTAGAAGACGATATTTAATTATGAAGCGTCTTTTAGAGTATGTTGGTTTCGAACCAGAACGATTATATGTAAAGTGGATTTCAGGTTCTGAAGGTCAGAAATTTGCTGATACCGCAACTGAAATTACTGAAAATATCAAAAAGTTAGGACCGAATAAGAAAATGAGGGATGCGCAATGAGTAAAGAGACGGAATTAGTGCGTAATAAAGCTAAAGAATTGTTAGAAGATGGCGATGTAGAATTAGTTGTTGGTTACGAAGAAGGAACATACCCTTCTCGGACAACACCTTTATTCGCAGATACTTTAGAAAAAGCTGAAAGATTGATTTGGAATCCGTTCTGTGTTAATAGTTTGCCTAAGTTATTATCCAAAGGCCATTTTGAAGATAAGCTAGCGGTCTTTGTTAAAGGATGTGATTCTAGAACGGTAATTAGATTATTGCAGGATAATCAACTCGACCGTGACGAAGTAATAGTATTAGGCATTCCTTGTAATGGTAATGTTGACCTTGATAAGATTAAGGATAAGGTAGATATTACTACAATTATTGAAGTAGAAGTGACAAATAATGGAGTTAATGTCAAAACTGAAGGTAGTACAGAGGAGCTCTCTCGAGAAGAAGCATTATATGATAAATGCTTAGATTGTCGTTTCCCTAATCCAGTCATAGCAGATGAAGTTATTGGTAATGAGGTGAGTGAGCTACCGAAGAACAAGAATAAGGATGATGAAGTGGCGTCTTTAGCAAATAAATCAGTAGCAGAGAAGAACGAATTTTGGGAAGCACATTTTGAAAGGTGTCTCAGATGTTATGCCTGTCGAAATGCTTGTTCTGCCTGTACTTGTCGCGACTGTTTATTTGATAGAGATGAGCGTTCAACTTGGTTAGCTAAAGGAAAGACTCTTTCTGATAATGAAGCATTCCATATCACAAGAGCCTTCCATGTAGCAGGAAGATGTGTAGACTGTGGAGAATGTGAACGGGTCTGTCCTGTTGGTATTCCGGTACAGAAGCTAAATCGTAAGATTAGTTTAGATATGGATAATTTATTTGGAATTGGCGAGATTGCTACTAGCGAAGATGATATAGATAATCCGCCTCCTTTAGGTACATTCTTAACAGAAGACCCGGAGGAATTTATGTAAGAATTAAATAATTAAGGGAGGTTTATTGATGAGTACGAAAGCAATTGATAAGAATAAGTTGAGTGAACTTTTAAACTCGTTGCTGTTTAAGCAAACATTAATTGCTCCCGTAGAAGCAGAAGAGGATATACTCTTATTTAAAAATGTGGAATCAGCTGATCAAGTAGTCTTAGATTATCAAAATACTATAACTCCAGTTAAAGATTGGTTCTTTTCTCAAACCGAAGAACTATTTGAATTTAAAAATAAAATTACTGAATTAGAAATTAACGACTTACCAGCAACTGATGGCGAATATATTCTTTTTGGAGCAAGACCATGTGACTTAAAGAGTGTTGAATTATTGGATTTAGTCTTCGATGAAGATGGAGAATTTAGCGATTCCTTTTATAAGGAAAAACGTGATAGAACAACTATTATCGGACTCTCTTGTAGTGAGCCAGGAGCTTACTGTTTCTGTAATAGTCTAGATGGACTTTCACCAACAGCAACCTGTAATGCAGATATAATGTTAACTGAAATGGATGGAGACTATTTAGTAGAAGTATTAACTGATAAAGGAGAAAAATTAGTTTCTGATAATAGTTCATACTTTAGTGATAAGTACTCTGAAGAAGATAAAGAGACTAGGACTGAAGAGATAGTAAGTAATATGAAATTGACAGTAGATGTTGATGATATAGAAGCAATAATGCAGAAAGAAGATGTATATCTCAGCGATTATTGGCAAGAATTATCACTAAAATGTTTAGGTTGTGCTGTCTGTACTTATATATGCCCTACATGTCACTGTTATGATATTAGAGATTATAGCCGTGGTAATGCGGGGATTAGATATCGTTGTTGGGACTCTTGTATGTTTAATGATTTTACAGAAGCAGCTGGTGACCATAATCCACGTCCAACCAGAAGAGAAAGAGTAAGACAACGTTTTATGCATAAATTACGTTTCTTTGATGAACGTTATGGAGACACAGGATGTGTAGGGTGTGGACGTTGTTTAGAGAAATGTCCAGTCAATTTGGATATTACTCGCGTCATTTCCGATGTAAAGGAGTTGGCATAGCATATGAGTAAGAATCCATTACGACCGTATCCAGCGACAATTACGGAGGTTAGAGATGAATCTGTAGGTATTAAGACATTCAAAGTTGTATTAGATGATGAAGAAATGATGAAGGACTTTAATCAAGAACCTGGGCAGTGTGCTCAACTTTCGATTATGGGTGTGGGAGAAGCAATGATTTCTATTACTTCTCCGCGGACTAGGAGTGAGTATCTAGAATTCAGTATTGCAGCAGTAGGTAAATTAACAGATGTTATTCATGAACTAGAGGAAGGAGATAAGATAGCCCTTCGTGGACCACTTGGCAGTAGCTTTCCTTATCAGAAGATGCAAGGTAAGGATTTAGTCTTCATTGCTGGGGGAATAGGCTTAGCGCCTTTACGTTCATTAATCAACTTTGTCTTTGATAATCGAGAAGATTATGGACATGTAGATATTATCTATGGGGCTCGGTCTCCAAAACATCTTTGTTTTAAGGAGGAACTCTTTGAAACATGGCCAAGTATAGATGATGTAGATCTCTACCTAACTGTTGATGGTACTGATGAAGATGATAATTGGGATGGTAGAACAGGTTATGTTCCTGATTATTTGAAGGATGTAGACCCAGACCCAGAAGGAAGAATCACAGTTACCTGTGGGCCACCAATTATGATTAAGTTTGTCCTAGAAGCTCTACAGGATATGGGCTTTGAAGATGAACAGATCATAACCACTTTAGAGTTAAATATGAAGTGTGGTATTGGTAAGTGTGGTCGTTGCAATATAGGTAATAAGTATATCTGTCTTGATGGGCCGGTATTTGACTTAACAGAGATAAAAGAATTACCGATTGATAAAGAACTTTAATTATGGTTAGAGGCTAGTAGTCAATTAATACCCAACATTAGCAAATTATTTAAAAGTTAAATCTAATATAAATGTTGGGTATTAATTTGGTTACTAATTACAGGGATAGGATAAATAATTAAGCAAATTTTATAATTGAATTTCAAGTATAATTAACATGAAATTTTTGAGTGTCAGCAATTAATTATGCAAAATACTAATTAGACTTGATAAATAGTAGTTAATTTGGGATAATATAATTGGGGTGTAAAATAATGAGCTATGATAAAGAAAACAAAGAAAAATATGTTTACAAGATGTTCCAGGCTATTGCCCCAAAATATGATCTGCTAAATAAATTGATGTCATTTGGGCTTGATAAATATTGGCGAAGGTTTATTGTTAGACAAGCAGACTTAAGTCCAGGTAATAGAGTATTAGATGCAGGAGCTGGGACAGGAAGATTAAGTTTAGAATTAGCTAAGTCAATGGATACGGAAGGTTCAGTAGTGAGTATGGATTTTAGTGAAAATATGCTAAAAAAAGCACAAGTAGATCTAAAGGAAGAGAAGCATTTTGATTTATTGGAATTTAAAGTAGGAAATGCCATGGACATTCCATTTGCTGATAATCAATTTGATGTGGTAACAAGTGCTTGGGTTTTACGTAATGTAGATGATATTCCGACTGTTTTAAGGGAAATGGCAAGAGTAACAAAACCTGGAGGTAAAGTTATATCTTTAGATTTAGGTAAACCAAAATCTAAATTATTTAAATCAATATATTATTTGTATTTAAATCATTTTATACCATTTTTAGGTCGATTAGTATATGGCAAACGAGGTCCTTACGATTATTTGCCTGAATCACTAAAGACTTTTCCAAATCAGGATAAGTTAGCAGAGATTTATAAGGATGCAGGATTAGTTAATGTAAGATATCATGAACTAACTGGTGGAATCGTTGCTGTTCATATTGGCGAGAAGCCCCACTAGTAATTTGTAAATTTAGGCTTTAATTTTATTTAATATAGAGTGGGTGAGATAATGATTAAATTAGAGACAATACCATCAATTAATGGAGAATTAGAAAAAATTGAAGGAAAATTACAGGAGATTACCGAAACAAAGTTTAATTTATTATATAGGATATCTAATAGATTGTTAAAAGCTGGTGGAAAAAGATTAAGACCATTACTAGTATTATTAACTGGTAAATTAAACAATGAATTAGATACTGATGTCAGCAATAATTTAATATCAGGAGGTGCATCGATTGAGCTGCTACATATGTCAACCTTAATTCATGATGATGTAATTGATAATTCTATTCATCGTCGTGGAGAGAATACAGTCAATAGAGACTGGGGAAATAAGGTAGCAGTTTTGAGTGGAGATCTATTATATACTCAGGCTTTAAGATTACTTAATGAACTAGGAGACAATGATTTATTAGATTATATGTTAGATATTGTGGGACTAATCTGTGAGGGTGAGGTTAAACAAGCTGTTACTAACCATGACTTAGACCAAACAATGGAAGATTATATAGACAAGATTACAAAGAAGACAGCTCTTTTAATTGCAGCTAGTTGTAAGTTAGGTGGTATAGTTTGTGAACTCTCTGACAAAAGAGTAGATGCCATTGAGAACTATGGTAAAAAATTAGGAATTGCTTTCCAAATCATTAATGATTTAAATGATGTGGTGGCAGAGAAATGTGACTTAGGTAAGGAACCAGGAGATGATTTAAGACAAGGGACTTTAACTCTACCAGTAATTTATGGTTTGCAGGAGTCAGCTGAAAAAGAATTTTTAGAAGAAGTAATTGTAAAACATGAGAATTCAGATGAAGAGATAGAAAGAGCTTTAAAAGTATTAAGATCTTCAGGAGCAATCGAATACTCTATTAAGGTTAGTCAAGACTATATTAATCAAGCTTTAGATTCATTAAGGTTCTTTTCTGATTCACCAGCTAAGAGCACGTTACAGTTAATTGCTCATACTGTAATAAATTCTTATAAAGGTATTAAAACCTTAGAGACTGGAGTAACAATCTAAGTAGAATATTCTAAAGATAATAACCTAAAAGTGGGAACTTAAGAGAAGGGAGTTAATAATAATGGCTATTAAAGATTATTTAAACTGGAAAGTAATTGTTGGAGTTTTAGTTCTTTTAATTGTATTTAGTGCAGGGGCTATTAAGTATACAGAAAGACCTGAGTTCTGTAGATCCTGTCACGTAATGGAGGATGCTTATCAAAGCTGGAAAACTACTACACACAAAGATGAAAATTGTTTAGAATGTCACGCTGATGAAGGACTAATAGGATTAGTTAAAGTTAAGTTAGCTGGTACAAAGCAGTTATATCAGGTAGTAACCAATAATGTACCTAAAAAGATTGAAGCTCATGTACCTAGTGAAAGATGTATCAAGTGTCATGAAGATGTTAATAAAGTTTCAAAGGTAGGATCTATTAAGATTCCGCATCAGAGTCATATGGAGAAGGGGTTAGAATGTACTACTTGTCATGCTGATGTAGTACATGCAGAAAGTTTAAAAGCAACAAAGCCTGATATGAATACTTGTGCAAAATGTCATGATGTTAAAGATATTAACAAATGTGCTCAATGTCATGGCTAACCTAAATGGAAAAAAATGTTAATTTTTATTAATTAAAGCTTGATTAATATCTATTATGATTATATAATACTTATAGTGAGGGGTTGCTAGTCTTATCTTATTAAGGATAATTAAATCTAGCAATCCTTTCACTAATTAATATCCTACTAAGGAGGCCATAATTGTGACTATTATAACTATGGGTTTAAACCATAAAACGGCCCCGGTGGAAATTCGGGAACAGATATCTTTTACATCTAAAGAAAAAGAAGAAGCTATGAAAATGATTAATAAAACAGACTTTATAAAAGAAGGAATAGTTTTAGCTACTTGTAATCGAACAGAAGTCTATATAGTAACTCAAAAAAAAGGTAAAGGTAGGAGTTTTATATTAAGGCTTTTAAGTGAATTTTCTTCTTTAACTGAAGGAGAGCTGGAAGATTACTTATATACTTATTATAATTTAGAAGCAGTTACTCATCTTTATCAAGTTGCTTCTGGTCTAGATTCGATGGTTTTAGGTGAGGCACAGATTCTAGGACAAGTTAAAGAGGCATTTGGCCTGGCACAAGAAAAGGAAACTATTAGCACAGTATTTCATCATTTATTTACTGAAGCATTAAGAGTGGGGAAAAGAGCTCGTAGTGAGACTTCCATTAATGATAATGCTGCTTCAGTCAGTTATGCAGCAGTGGAATTGGCTAATAAGATCTTTGGAAGTTTAGAAAAAGAAAAGGTTTTAGTACTAGGGGCTGGAGAGATGAGCCAGTTGACTTTAAAGAGTTTAGTTGACCATGGAGTTAAAGAAGTATTTGTAGCTAATCGTACTTTTTCTAAGGCGGTTGATCTGGCTCAAGAATTTGATGGTCAAGCTGTTAAATGGGGAACTGTAGATGAATGGTTAAATAAGGTTGATATAGTCATCAGTTCTACAGGGGCGCCACATTATATAGTGACTTATGAAAGAGTGGAGGAAATCTTAAAGGATAGAGGAAGTAAACCTTTATTCTTTATTGATATTGCTGTACCACGAGATATCGACCCTAAAATTCATGAATTGAATAATGTTTATGCGTATAATATTGATGACTTGGAGTCAGTAGTAGATGCTAATTTGAAGAAGAGAGAAAAGGCTGTTAGTTCAGTAAATAAAATTATAAAAGAAGAGGTTAAAGCTTTTAATGAATGGCCAAACTCTAGAACTGTAGTACCGATTATTAAGTCATTAAGAAAGCAAGCGGAAGAGATTAGACAAGAAGAATTAGAAAGAGCACTTTCTAAATTAGATGATATTAGTGAACAGGATAAATCGGTAATTAAAGGATTGACTTATAAAATTGTTAATAAGATGTTACATCACCCTACCGTTCAAGTAAAAGAGTTTGCTAATGTTGAAAATCGAAGTTTATATCTTAATGCAGTCAATAAATTATTTGGTTTAGAAAAGAAGGGGGATAAATAACGATGGTTTGGTCTCCTATTTTAATAAAGATTAGTTTGCTAATTTATGCTATTAGTGGAGGTTTTTATATTAAGCGAGAGTTTTTTTCTGACCCTAAAAGCAAGAACCATTGGACTGCTAATTTTTTATATGTAGGGATAGCAATCCACACTTTTGGTTTGTTAGCTATGATCTTAGAAACTGGCTATTTACCTATTAAGAATCTATATGAAACGTTAGTATTATTATCTTGGACAATAATTGTAATCTATATTTTAATAGAATATTTATATAAGATTAAGATCTTAGGGGCATTTATCCTTCCGTTTAATTCATTATTACTTTTGTATACTAACTTCCTGCCTAATAAAGTAGATAATTTGCCAGTAGGCATGCGTGGGATATGGCTTAGCATCCATACTTCAGTTATCTTTATTAGTTATGGTGTCTTTACCTTAGCATTTTGTGTAAGCTTATTATACCTTATACAAGAACATCAACTAAAAGAGAAGAAGACATCGGTCTTTTATTATCGTTTACCTCCTTTAGGAAAACTAGATAAACTAAGTTATCGTTTAGTAATGCTTGGTTTTCCCTTATTAACGATTGGTATCCTTACTGGAGCTTTATGGTCAGGACAGATTTTGGGAACATATTGGGAATGGAATTCTAAACAGATATGGATTACTTTAGTTTGGTTGATTTATGCAGTCTATCTTCATAATCGTTATTCAGATATTTGGCGTGGGAAGAAGAGTGCTTATATTACAGTGTTAGGTTTTTTAACTATTTTATTTACTTATTTAGGATTGAATTTTATTACTAAGAATTCGCATTATTTTACGTAATCAATAGTTGTTAGTTAAATCAAATCTCATTATTAGATTTCAAGTATAATTGACGCAGGATTTTTGGCGTCAGCAATTAATTGTGCAAGATTCTTATTAATAAAATTGAAGAATTAGTGAACATTTATAAGTTTAGAAGGTAATTATTAGGCTAACGAGAATATATTATTTAGAGAATATAGAGTAGGATAAAGGTCTAATTTAGAGAAGGTTATAATAATTGATAGGGGTGGAGAAATAATGAATAAATCAATGAAGACAGTGGCAATGATTCTGGTAGCAGGAATGGTGTTAAGTTTAGTTGGAATAGCTGTTTTATCTACTAATCAGTCTAGGAATACACCGTCAGTAAATCAAGGGCAGAATGTAAGACTTACTTCCAACCAACAAGGTGTCTTTAATGCTTTAGCAAGACGTTATAAGTGTTTATGTGGTGACTGTACTTTAGGATTATATAATTGCACTTGTGACTCTCCAAAAGGAGCTAAAGAGATTAAAGGTTTTATCAAGTATAATCTTGCTCAAGGGAAGACTAGAGGAGAAGTAATTAAATTAGTTTCTAGTCGTTATGGAATGCAGCCAGGATATTAGTACCTAACTAGATTTGTGATTAATGTAATTTTATTAGTTAGTCTTGTAGAGGAGAGGTAGGATGGCTAAAGATTATATAGTAGCATTAGATTTGAAGAATAAGCCTGCATTAGTAGTTGGTGGCGGCAATGTGGCAGAGAGAAAAGTGAAATCTTTATTAAATGTTGGGGCAGAAGTAACTATTGTCAGCCCTGAATTAACTCCTAAATTAGAGGAGTTAGTTAGTAAAGATTTAGTTTCTTGTGAGTATAGGAACTATCAAACAGAAGATGTTAAAGATAAATTCTTAGTAGTTGGAGCTACTGATCTTCTATCTGTTAACAAGAAAGTAGCTGAAGATGGGTTAGCTAAAAATTTGTTAGTTAATATCATTGACCAACCTGAACTATCTAATTTTAATGTAACTGCAGTAGTAAAACGAGGACCACTCTGTTTAAGTGTTTCTACTAATGGAAAGAGCCCAGCTTTATCGAGAAAGATTCGCAAAGATTTAGGAGAAGAGTTTGGGTCTGAATATGACCTCTTTTTAGAATTAATGGGAGAAATACGAAGAGAGGTTATTGAGCGAGTGAAGCAAGAAAGAGATCGAAAAGAGATTTTTAGGAATTTAGTCTATTCAGAAGTTATTGACCATTTACAAAACGAGGATTATCAACAAGCAGAAGAAGTGATCAATAACCTTCTACCTAGTGAAATGAAGGTTAAATTAGATACTGAAGAGTTTAGGATAGAGGAGGCGACAGATGAAGAATAATAAAGTAATTATTGGGACTAGGAGTAGTCAATTAGCTGTTGGGCAAACACAGATGGTAGCAGATATGTTGGATGAGCTTTGTCCTGATTATGAATTTGAGTTAAAAAAGATTACAACTAAAGGAGATAAGATTTTAGATAAGCCGCTTGCTCAAGTTGGTGGAAAAGGGTTATTTATTAAAGAGTTAGAGGTTGCATTATTAGAAGAAGAGGTTGATTTAGCAATTCATAGTATGAAGGATATGCCAGCCGAATTACCAGAAAATTTAGCAATTACAGCTATTCCTAAGCGGGTTGATCCAAGAGATGCATTGATCTCTAATGATGATATATTATTGGATGATTTGCCTAAAGGAGCTAGGATTGGGACTGGGAGCTTACGCAGAACTGCTCAATTATTAAAGTATAGACCTGACTTAGATATAGTACCGATTAGAGGAAATATAGATACGAGAATTAAAAAGTTACAAGATGAAGAATTAAATTTAGATGCTATCATTTTAGCAGCTGCTGGATTATTACGAATGGGTTGGAAGGATAAGATTACTCAATATTTAGAACCTGATGTTGTTTTGCCGGCGGCAGGTCAAGGAGCTTTAGCTATTGAAACAAGAGAGAACGACGAAAGGATTAGTGAGGTTGTAGCTAAAGTAGATGATCAAGAGACTAAATATAGGTTAGAAGCTGAAAGAGGCTTTTTAGAATATTTAGAAGGAGACTGTCAAGTACCGATAGGTGCATTTGCTGAAGTGAATGGCAATAATATTACTTTAGAAGGAATGGTGTCTACATTAGATGGTAAGGAATGTTTACAGAAGACAATCTCCGGTTCAGTAGATGAAGCCGCTGAATTAGGAGTAAAATTAGCTAAAGAATTAGTAGAAGAAGGTGCTAAAGAGATATTAAAAAAAGTAAGACAGGAGACTGATAAATAATGGAAAAAGGAAAGGTGTTTTTAATAGGTGCTGGCCCAGGGGATCCAAAACTAATTACCGTTAAAGGATTAGAGGCTATAGAAGAAGCTGATGTCTTAGTTTATGACTACTTAGCTAATCCTATGTTATTAGAAGATGCTTCACCAGAAGTAGAAAAGATATATGTAGGTAAAAAAGCTGGAAATCATACTTATTCACAAGAAGAAATTAATGACATAATAGTTGAGAAAGCAAAGGAAGGCAAGATAGTTACTCGACTTAAAGGTGGAGATCCATTTATATTTGGTCGTGGTGGAGAAGAAGCAGAGTATTTACGAGACAATGGAGTTGAATTTGAGATTGTACCAGGAATTACATCTCCAATTGCGGTTCCTGCTTATGCTGGTATTCCATTAACTCATCGTGACTTTAACTCTTCAGTAGCATTTGTAACTGGACATGAGGACCCGACTAAAGATGAATCGAACATAGATTGGGAAAAGTTATCGACAGCAACAGGAACAATTGTTTTCTTAATGGGGGTTGGGAACCTACCCAATATAGTTGAACAATTAAAGAAGCATGGTCGTAGTCCAGATACATCAGTAGCATTAATTCGCTGGGGAACTAGGCCAGAACAAGAAACAGTAGTTGGTAACTTAGATAATATAGTACAGAAGGTAAAAGAGGCAGGTTTAAAACCACCAGCAATTACTTTAGTTGGTGATGTAGTGCAATTAAGAGATAGATTGCAATGGTTCGATAATAAACCGTTATTTAGCAAACGTGTACTAGTTACTAGATCGCGGACACAGGCTAGTAGACTTTCGAAACAACTATATGAGTTAGGTGCTCAACCAGTTGAATGTCCAGCAATTAAGATTGTTGCACCAGAAGATATCAATCCATTAGATGCTAGTTTAGCTGAAGCTGATAAGTATGATTGGATTGTCTTTACTAGTGTTAATGGTGTTAAAGCAGTTGTTAATCGCTTAAAAGAATTAGATAAGGATGTAAGAGCCCTGGGTGACGCTAAGATATGTGCAATCGGTTCTAAAACGGCTGAAGAGATAGAAAATTCGGGATTAAGAGTAGATTATATTCCAGAAAAGTATGTAGCTGAATCGATTTTAGACGGGTTAGAAGATGACTTATCTGGTCAAAAGTTCTTATTACCAAGAGCAGATATTGCTAGGGAAGCATTACCAGCAGGCTTAAAAGAACGAGGTGCCGAAGTAGAAAATGTAGTAGCATATCGGACAGTAACAGGAGAAGGTAATGAAGAAGCTTTAAGATTGGTGGATGAAAGAGAAGTAGATGTTGTAACGTTTACTAGTTCTTCAACAGTGAGAAATTTTGTTAAGATGTTAGGTGATCGAGATTATAAGGAATTATTATCTGAAACAACTATTGCTTGTATTGGACCGATTACTGCTAAGACAGCTAAAGAACTAGGATTAGAAGTAGATATAGTGGCTGATGAATATACTATCAATGGTTTAGTAGAAGCTCTATTACAGGATGCTCAATAAGGCATTTTAAATTAAGAAAAGGTGGGATAAATTATGATTGGTGTTTCAAAATTATTAGGTGGCGCAGAAAAATATGGTGATAAATTAAGATATAGTCGTAAATCTAAAGGGCAAAAGCATGGTACTAGAGAAGGTAGAGGTCCAATTGTAGTCTGGAATATGACTAGAACTTGTAACCTAAGTTGTACCCACTGTTATTCCGATTCAGATTATAAAAAATATGATGGTGAGTTAACAACTGAAGAAGCCAAGTCATTTATTGATGATTTAGCTGATTTTAATGTGCCGGTTCTATTATTTTCGGGTGGAGAACCATTGATTCGTGATGATATCTTTGAATTAGCAGAGTATACTGCTGAAAAAGGAATGAGACCTACTATCTCTACTAATGGAACGTTAATTGATAAAGATGTTGCTAGACGTCTTAAGGATATAGGCGTTGGCTACGTAGGAATCAGTCTTGATGGAGTTAAAGAGACTAATGATAAATTTAGAGGTAAAGAAGGAGCTTTTGATAAAGCCTTAAGAGGAATGAATAACTGTTTAGAGATTGGTCAGAGAGTAGGCTTGCGTTTTACTATTAATCGACATAACTATAAGGATTTAAATGATATCTTTGATCTAATTGAAGAGGAGAATATCCCACGGGCTTGTTTCTATCACCTAGTTTATTCTGGTCGTGGTAGTGAAATGGTTAAGGAAGACATCTCTTTAGAAGAATCTAGAAAAGCAATGGATATAATCATTGATAGAACTCTGGACTTTTTAGACCGAGGTTTAGATAAAGAGATCTTAACTGTAGACAATCATGCTGATGGAATTTACTTATACTTAAGAATGAAGGAAGAGCATCCTGAAAAAGCAGAAGAAATTTGGGAACTTTTAAGTAGAAATGGTGGTAATAGAACAGGAATTGCAATTGCTAATGTAAACTGGGTTGGAGACGTACATCCGGACCAATTTACTCAGAACCATACTTTCGGTAATGTTCGTGAACGTAAGTTTGGTGAAATCTGGACAGACACTTCAAAAAATGAAATCTTAGCCGGATTAAAAGATAGAAAGCCATTATTAAAAGGACGTTGTGCTAAGTGTAAATGGTTAGAGGTATGTAATGGTAACTTCAGATCCAGAGCTGAAGCAGTACATGATGACTTCTGGCATGAAGATCCTGCGTGTTACCTAACTGATGAAGAGATTGGACTAGAATAGTTGATATTGAAGTTCAGAAAAAAGCTTCCGGATTAAAACTTAAAAAGAATTGGACACAGACTTACACAGACAAAGCACAGACTGAAGATTAGATAGATTTAAATTATGAATAATTAGATATAGTATATAATGCAGAAAGCTTTGTGTAGATTTTGTGTTGAAGGAGGGTAAGAAATTTGTTTCCAGAGCTAATTAAAAGACCTCGCAGATTGAGGAATAATAATATCCGTGATTTAGTTAGAGAAAATCAATTAAGTGTTGATGATTTAATCTATCCACTATTTGTAGTTAATGGTGAGGGGATTAAAGAAGAGATACCATCAATGCCTGGTAATTATCATTGGTCGTTAGATTTAGTTATGGAAGAAGTAAAGAACCTAGTTGATTTAGGAATTAAGGCTATTATTCTTTTTGGAATTCCAGAGTTTAAGGATGAAAAAGGTTCTAGTGCTTGGATTGATGATGGTATAGTACAGAGAGCTTGTCAAAAGATTAAAGAAGAATATCCGGATTTATTAGTAATTACCGATGTCTGTCTCTGTCAATATACAGATCATGGACATTGTGGTGTATTAGAGGATGGTCGAGTAAAGAATGATCCGACATTAGAGCTATTAGCTAAGACAGCAGTTTCTCATGCTGAAGCAGGTGCTGATATGGTAGCTCCTTCAGATATGATGGATGGTAGAGTTGGAGCTATTCGTAAGGCCTTAGACGAAAATGAATTTAGTAATATTTCAATTATGGCTTATTCAGCTAAGTATGCTTCTAGTTTTTATGGTCCATTTAGAGATGCGGCACATTCTGCTCCAGAAGAAGGAGATCGACGTTCTTATCAAATGGATCCTGCTAATAGTAAAGAAGCAGTTAAAGAAACGGCTTTAGATATTGAAGAAGGAGCCGATATTATAATGGTAAAACCGGCTCTATCTTATCTAGATATAATTCAGAAATTAAACGAAGAGTTCGATTATCCAGTAGCTGCATATAATGTAAGTGGAGAGTATTCATTAATTAAAGCAGCTGCGGAAAAAGGTTGGATTAATGAGCAAGAAGTAGTTTTAGAGATGTTACTTAGCATGAAGAGAGCTGGAACCGATTTAATTTTAACCTACTTTGCTAAAGATGTAGCTAAATGGTTAAGGGAGGAATAAAATAATGATTATTTCCTGGAATACAACTAAGGAATGTAACTTATATTGTAAACATTGTTATCGAGATTCAGGACCAGAAGCAAAAGAGAATGATGAATTAAGCACAGAAGAAGGCAAGAAGCTATTAGATGAAATCGCTAAAGCAGGTTTTAAGATTATGATCTTTAGTGGTGGTGAACCGTTATTAAGAGATGATATTTATGAATTAGTAGAACATGCAGCTAGCTTAGGTATGCGTCCAGTCTTTGGTTCTAATGGGATGTATATTACTAAGAAGATTGCTAAGAAATTAAAAGACGCTGGAACAGCTGGTATGGGAATCAGCCTTGATAGTGTTGACCCAGAAGTACATGATGAATTTAGACAGGTAGAAGGTGCTTGGGAGAAGGCAGTAGAAGGAATTAAGAACTGTATTGAAGTAGGGATTCCGGTACAGATTAATACTACGATTACTGATATTAACTATGATGAATTTGAAGAGATTACAGACTTTGTTATAGATTTAGGAGTTAAGGCCCATCATCCATTCTTCTTAGTACCTACTGGACGAGGAAAAGAGATTGAAAAGGATTCAGTAAGAGCTAAGAGATATCACGCGATGATTGACCGTATTTTAGAAAAGCAGAAAGAAGTAGATATTGAGTTAAAACCAACTTGTGCACCACAATTTATGGCAGCTGCTAAAGAAAAGGACATGGATATGCGATTCACTCGTGGTTGTTTAGCGGGTACTGATTATTGTTGTATCTTACCTAATGGAGAAGTCCATATCTGTCCATACTTACCAGTAGAAGTAGGTAATGTTACAGAAAAGCCATTCGATGAGATTTGGGAGAACGCTGAGATCTTCGAAGAACTAAGGACTTTAGATTATGATGGTAGTTGTGGTAGTTGTGGTTATACTAAGATATGTGGTGGATGTCGAGCAAGGGCTTATTATTACTCTGATGGAGATTATATGGCTGGAGAGCCTTGGTGTCATCGTGGTGGATGTGCATAAAAAGTTTAGAGAGGTGAATGCATATGGCAAAAGAATTAGATGAAGTAGATCAGGAACTCTTAACTACTACCCAACGTAATTTCCCTTTAGTTGCAGAGCCTTATAAAGCAATTGGAGATAGACTAGGTATTGATGCTGATGAAGTGATTGAAAGGTTAAAAGACTTAAAAGATGCTGGTTATATTCGACGTTTAGGCGGTATCTTTAGTTCAAAAAAATTAGGATACGTTAGTACTTTAGTAGCTACTAAAGTAGACGAAGATAAATTTTATGAAATCGCTGATAAGATTAGTGCTTATCATGGTGTAACGCATAATTATCGTCGTAATCATGATTTTAATCTGTGGTTTACATTAATTGCTCCTTCAGAAGAAAAACTAGAAGAACAGTTAGCTGAAATTGCTGACTTTGAAGGGATTAATGTTTTAAGAAATCTCCCAGCAGAACGTTTCTTTAAAATAGGAGTTAAACTAGATATGCGAGAAAAGAAAGGTGGGGAGGATTCATAATGGCTGCAGAAATTAGTGAATTAGATAAAAAGATTGTAAAAGAAATTCAAGAAGAACTACCATTAGAAAGGCGTCCTTACCAGAAAATTGCTGATAAGCTTGGGATTACCGAAGAAGAATTGCTGACTAGATTAAATAAATTGAACGATGAAGGTAAGCTACGACGTATGGGAGTTATTCTTTATCATCGTAACTCTGGCTATGACTTTAACGGAATGGTAGCTTGGATAGTTCCGCCTGAAAAGAGAGAAGAGGCAGGACAAGTAATGGCTACTTACGATGAGATTAGTCATGTCTACCAAAGACCTACTTATCCTGACTGGCCATATAGCCTATTTAGTATGGTTCATGGGAAAAGTAAAGAAGATGTAAAAGCAGTAGCAGAAGATATTTCTCAAAAGACTGGAATTAATGATTATACTATTTTATATAGTACTGAAGAATTAAAGAAAGTAAGTATGAAATACTTCTGTGAAGATTAAACTAAAATGAGATTCTATAGTATAAATATTAAATCTAAGATACGCTTTGGGATTCCTTCTCAAAGCGTAGCTTAGTATCTTAAGAAATAAAATTTCTGATTACATAATGTTAATAGTTTAATTTTTATCAACTTTTGGAGGTGAAGATTTAAGAAATTATGAGTTTAAACACAAATAAGTCAAATGAATTATTTGAAGAGGCAAAGCAAGTGATTCCAGGTGGAGTTAATAGTCCTGTGCGAGCATTTAGCTCAGTCGGGATGGACCCTATCTTTATTGAAGAAGCCAAAGGTTCTAAGATGTATGATGCTGATGGGAATGAGTACATTGATTATGTAGGTTCTTGGGGACCGATGATTATAGGACATGCTCATCCTCAAGTAGTAGAAGCTTTACAGGAGGCAGTAGCTAGAAGCTCTAGCTTTGGAACTCCTACAGCATTAGAAACTGAAATGGCAGAGTTAGTAGTTGATGCTGTACCTTCAATTGAAAAAGTACGAATGGTTAATTCAGGTACAGAAGCAACGATGAGTGCTTTACGTTTAGCTAGAGGTTACACTGGAAAGAATAAAATTGTTAAATTAACCGGATGTTATCATGGTCATGGAGATAGTCTACTAATTGATGCTGGTTCAGGAGTAACTACTCTAGGTATTCCAGGTAGTCCAGGTGTACCAGAGAATATTGCTAAAGAAACGATTGCAGCCCCATATAATGATCTAGAAATTATCGAAGAGATATTTGAAGAGTATGGTGATGATATTGCCGCCATTATTTTAGAGCCAGTAACCGGGAATATGGGTGTTATTAAACCTAAAGATGGCTACTTAGAAGGTTTGAGAAAGATTACAGAAAAGAATGATTCACTTTTAATCTTTGATGAGGTAATGACTGGTTTTAGAGTAGCCTATGGTGGTGTGCAAGAAAAGTATGGAGTAACTCCTGACTTAACATGTTTAGGTAAAATAATTGGCGGAGGTCTACCAGTAGGTGCTTATGGTGGCAAGAAAGAAATCATGGATCATATTGCACCAGATGGTCCGGTATATCAAGCTGGAACTTTATCAGGGAATCCATTAGCTATGACAGCTGGTATTGAAACTTTAAAGCTTCTTAAGCAACCAGGAGTATATGAAGAATTAGAAGAAAAGTCTGCTAAACTGAATGAAGGTATTAAGGAAAATTTAGCAAAATTAGGTCTTAATTACTATCAATCACGGCAAGGAGCAATGTTTAGTCTCTTCTTTACTGAGGATGAGGTAGTAGATTATGCTACTGCTCAAGACTGTAATACTGATGCGTTTGCTCTTTACTTTAGAAAAATGTTAGAGCAAGGTATCTATTTAGGTTGTTCACAGTTTGAAGCTGCATTTATGTCTTTAGCACATACAGAAGAAGATATTCAGAAGACTATCGAAGCTAACTATAATGCTTTAAAAGCAGTGAAAGAAAGCATATAAGCAAGATTTTAAAAACTTATAAAGTATAATTAAACAAGTTAGCAGGGCAAATTATTTACCCTACTAACTTGTTTTTTTGCTTTTGTCTATTTCCCAAGCAATAAGAACACGATTATACTAGTACTTTCATACTATAAATAGTGTAGTGGAATAAAGTAAAGGAGGTTCTTAACTTGGGAACAGGAACCCTGTTTTTAATGGCGTTATTAGTAAGCATTGATAGTTTTTATAGCGGAGTAATTTATAAGCGTGAATGGGGTGAGATTAAGAAAAGAGGGTTAATACTTATAACTATATATATTATTACTCTGATCAGCCTTGCTGTACTATTAGGACATTTAACCCTTATGTTAGTTGGCAAGAAAATAGCTAAACTAATTAGCATCTTATTATTAGGTGGAATTAGTGTTGTATTCTACATAATTATGTCTGAACCTAATAATAAAGAACTAATTACAAAAAGAACTTTAAAATTAGAATATATAGAAGAGAAAGATGTCTTAAAGCAGAAAGAAGAAAGTACTACAGCACTTGTTAATTTAATAATTGTTACTAGCATTGACGTAGCAGTTGTTAGTTTTATAGCAGCGACTTTAACGGATAAGTTTTTAGTTATTATTATTATTTTTAGTTTGATTGATCTATTATCTATTCGTGTTGGGAATTTAATTTCAGTCTGAGACTAAGGCTTAAGTTAAGATTGAGGTTAAAAGACTATATAATTCGAATGTTAGTGTGAGTTTGAGTTATGGGGAAAAGGTTCTACCATATACTCATTACTCACACTAATTTGTTTTTATATTAACTTTATTCATATATTTTTAACTATTTTGTGGATTATACCAACCACGTTGCTGCATAGCATTAAAGACTTGTTCAGCGTGTTGCTGTTCTTCTTTCTGTATATGCTGTAAGGCTTGACGTAATTGTGGGTTAGCTGATTCTAAAACAGAATTTTCATAACTATTAGAGACATACTTTTCTGTCATTAACATATCATTTAAGATGTCTTTATCAGTGATATTCTGGGGCATAATTATTCCTCCTTTTTAAAATTTTATAAACTTTATTGGCTCAAAAATTGATTGATGGTGTTAAGATGTTCTTGCTCTTTTTGTTGGATTTGATTAAATAGATCCTTTAATTCTTGGTCTTGTAATTGATTAGCGTAATTCCCGTATTTTTTAATACACATTTCTTCATGTTGTTTAGCATCTTGAAGATAACTCTGCTCTTTATTAGTAAGTTGCATCTTTAACTCCCTCCTTCTAATAGTAATATTTCCATAATAAATAATGGTATGTAGGAAGTTTATGACTAGAATTCCAATTGAAATTTTAATTGATTAAATAAGTGAATTTCATAACTGAAATTCAAACATAATTATGATGAAGTTTTAGGGCGGTAGCAATTAATTATACAAAAATCTTAAGTGAGAAAAATCATTTAAGATTTGTAAAATGGGATTATAAATGATAATATTATTAAGAGAATAAATACTTAAATAGAAGGTGGGTCAATATGAAGGCTAAGAAAAAAATAGGTATAGGAATAATCTTCTTAATTATGATTATAATTCTAGCTATAGGCTTTGTACAAAGCATTCAACAACCTAATCAGTACCAAACAAAAGAATTTTTTATGGATACTATTATTTCGATTCAAGCTACTGGTGAGAATGCAGATAAGGCTGTAGAAGGTGCACTACAGAAAATGCGGCAAATAGCAGATAAGTCAGATAGATATAAAGCAGAAAGTATTGTCAGTAAGATAAATCGTCAAGCAGGAGTAAAGCCGGTTAAGGTTGACCAAGATATCCTGGCTATGATTAAGACAGCTAAAGAATATAGTAGGTTAACAGAAGGAAGATTTGATATAACGGTTACTCCAATAATTGAACTATGGGGGTTTGGAACAGATGAGAAGAAGGTGCCTACACCTCAAGCAATTGAGAACAAGCTTAAGTTAGTCAGTTATAAAGATATTATCATTAATGAAGAGGAAAAGACTATTATGCTAGCAAAACCGGGAATGAA
Organism: Candidatus Frackibacter sp. WG13; assembly: GCF_900114655.1. GTDB lineage: Bacteria > Bacillota > Halanaerobiia > Halobacteroidales > Acetohalobiaceae > Frackibacter. The sequence continues at coordinate 57,478 of NZ_FOTT01000007.1, read as the reverse complement.
GATCGATTTAGGTGCTGTAGCGAAAGGATATATAGTAGATAAAGCTGCTAACTTTCTTAAAAATAAAGGGATAAAATCAGTATTAATTAATGCCGGAGGGAATATAAAAACTATTGGAACTAAATATAATGGAGAGAAGTGGCGTTTAGGTATTCGGAATCCAAGAGATGATGAAGAAGACCCAAATGATAATTACTTTAAGGTTATTGAGGTCAAAGGCACTAATGTGGTTACATCTGGTGATTATGAAAGGTACTTTATGGAAGCCGGGAAGAGGTATCATCATATTTTAAATGCAAATACTGGCTATCCAGCTAGAGGGTTAGCTAGTGTAACTGTAATTGCTGATTCGTCATTAAAGGGTGATTTGCTCTCTACTTCATTATTCCTTTTAGGCTTTGATAAAGCAAAACAGTATATTGCGGAACATGCGGATATTGAAGGAATGTTGGTGACTACTAGTGGTAAAGAATGGCAGAGCACAGGGTTTAAAGATTTATTAGCTAATTAAGGCTTGCATAATTAATGACTGACGCTTGAAGAGTCCGTCTTAATTATGCTTGGAGTTTAATTATGAAATTCTCTTAATTAATAAGGAGGAGAAATTAATGGCCGCTATAATATTAGCAGGAGGGAAAAGCTCTAGAATGAAGGGGGCTAATAAACCTTTGATGGAATTTGGAGAAAAGACTATGATTGCTCACATAGTAGATAAGTTAAATGAAATATTTTCAAAAGTAATTATAGCTGCTAAAGATAAGGAATTATATAATGAATGTAGGGCTAAAGTTGTTGTTGATGATTTCTTTACTCATCAAGGTCCTTTGAGTGGAATGCATGCTGGATTACAAGCAAGTCCTGATAAATATAATTTAATTATAGGTTGCGATATGCCGTTATTAAGCTTAGAACTAATAGAGTATATGCTTAACCATTCTGCTTCAGATATATTAGTGCCTAGGGTTGGTAATAATTTTGAACCGTTGCATGCTATCTATAGTAAAGACTGTCTTCCTAGCATTGAAGAAGTTATTAAGCAAAATAGATATCGAATTATGGAATTTTGGCCTAAAGTAGATGTACAATATATAGAGGAAGAAAAGATTAGAGAGTTTAGTCCTAATCTATATTCTTTTTTTAATGTGAATACTAGAGAAGATTATAACCGCGCGCTTAGAATTGTAAATGAATCTTTTTAAAAGAAGAAATAAAGGCAGGGGGGCTTAAAGATGAGAAGATGTGTACAATGTTCAGTTAGAATGAATAGTATTTTAGCAGATCTAACTCCAGAAGAGTTAGTCAAGGTAGAAGAATTATTAGTTGACCAGGAGTTGAAAAAAGGTGAAGTTCTCTTTCGTCAAAACGAAAAGATGCATGGTTGTTATATTGTTAAATCTGGTAGAGTAAAGCTATATAAACATTCCTCGGCTGGACAAGGTCAGATTCTTAGAGTGATAAATCCAGGAGAAATAGTTGGGCTTTGTGCCTTAAGAAAGAAGAGTAATTATGGCCATACAGCTGAAGCTATGGAGGATTCAGTAGTCTGTTATTTAAATAAAACTAGATTAAATGAATTATTTGCTATTAATCCTTCTTTAACAGAGAAGTTCATTGCAACTTTGACTGAAGAAGTTAGTACTGCCTATGAGAGAATTTTCTTATTAGGTACCAAAACTGCTAGAGAGAAGGTAGCTAATTTATTAATTTCTTTGGCTACAGCTGACGATAAAGCTTTAATAGATGGAATGGAATTGAGTTTGAGTCTATCACGTGCTGAGATGGCAGAGATGTTAGGTGTTTCTATGGAGACAGCTATTAGAGTTATCAGTGATTTTAAAGATGAAGGATTAATAGCTGGTCAAGGCAAACATTTAATTATTAAAGATGCTACTGGTTTAGAAGCTGTTACGACTGGAGGTTAGTTAAAAAGACAAAATTATGTAAGTTTCTCAAAATATGAAGTTCTTTGAATGACTCTATCATGGCTACTCATGGTAGAGTTTTTTTGTTTTTAGATAAAATTATGATAAATATCATATGAACTTTTCTAAGAAAATAATATAATAAAGTTAAAATATGATATAAGTCATGAAAAGGAGTATTGAATTAGTTAGTCAGTTTTATTTTACTTAATTTAGTTCTTTTTATCACATATATTAGCAGAATAATTTTAGAAGGGAGGGGGTTGAGTGTTAATAGCTGGAGCTTTAGTTGAATATGAAGAGAATTTAGTTAAAAGAGTCTTAAACTTACTTAAGAACAAAGAAGCTTTAACTCTTTATGAGACTGAGGAGACTGGGAAAGTAGTAGTTGTTATTGAAGCACAAAATACTAATATATTAGAAGATAAGATAAAAGAGATAGAAGATTTAGATGAGGTTATTGGTGTATTTCCTTCATATATAAATTATGAAGAAGAAGTCTTTAAGAATAATGATGAAATGAGTCTCTTAAATTAGTTATATAAGAGCTAGAACTATCAATATTTATTCAGGAGGGAAGTTAATGAAACTTACACGACGGAGTTTTTTAAAAGCATCAGCAGCAGCGGCAGTAATGACAGCAGCAGGAGTTAATCCTAAGGAGAAGTCATTACTTTCTGTTGCGAAGGCAAGTAGTGAAGTTGATAAGTGGACTAAAGCGCCTTGTCGTTTCTGTGGAACAGGGTGTGGAGTCTTAGTTGGCGTTAAAGATGGTAAAGTAGTTGCAGTAAAAGGGGATAAGAAGAATCCTGTAAATAAAGGGTTCTTATGTATCAAAGGTTATTCTTTAGGAAAATTAATGAATGCTACAGAAGATAGATTAAAGAAGCCAATGATTCGCAAGAATGGAAAGATGGTTGAAACAGATTGGGAGACGGCATTGGATTTAGTAGCTAAAAAATATAGAGAGTCTATAGATACATATGGTCCGGACTCTGTAGCTGTCTTTTCTTCTGGACAATCTACTGTTCAGGAAGGTTATGTATTGAGTAAGTTAATGAAAGGGGCTATCGGTACTAATAACTTGGAATGTAACGCTAGATTATGCATGGCTAGTGCTGTAGTCGGCTACTTATCTGTTTATGGTAAAGACGAACCTATGGGAGCCTATGCTGATTTTGAAGAGACCGATCTTTTCTTCATTATTGGTGCGAACATGGCTGAATGCCACCCAATTCTTTATTCGCGAGTCGTACAGCGAAAGCGAAAAGGTTCAGATGTAAAGGTGATCGTAGCTGACCCTCGTGAGACTAGAACTAATAAGATATCAGATTTAGATTTAGCATTTAAGCCAGGTACTGATACTGCCTTATTAAATGCCATGGCTTATGTAATCATTGAAGAAGATTTAATCGATGAAGACTTTATTAATAGCCATACTAATCTAAAACAGGATGGAAGAGATATTACTTTAAATGAATTTAAGGAGTTTCTAGCAGAGTATACACCACAAAAGGCAGCTAAAATCACTGGTTTAGATGCAGATGATATTGTAAAAGCGGCTAAGATGTTTGCTGACCCTAAGCGAGAGAGTTTAAGTCTATGGACAATGGGAGTCAATCAGCAGATACAGGGAGTACCTATTAACCAAGCCATTCATAACTTACACCTATTAACCGGTAAAATCTGTCGACCAGGCTCTTCCCCGCTCTCTTTAACAGGACAGCCAAGTGCTTGTGGTACGGCAAGAGAGGTAGGTACATTTACACATAAGTTACCAGCTCATAGAGTAGTTATGAAGAAAGAACATAGAGAAGAGATGGCTAAACACTGGGGTGTTGATGTAGATAAGATTCCTCCTAAGCCGAGTTATCATACAATGGCTATGTTTGAGGCGATTAATAAAGGTGATATCAATGCATTATGGGTAACAACGACCAACCCAGCCCATTCACTACCTAACTTTAATAAGTATCGCCAAGGATTAGAAGATGTATTCTTAGTAGTTTCCGATGTATATCCAACAGAGACCACCAAGTATGCTGATGTAATACTACCATCAGCCATGTGGGTAGAGAAAGAAGGGTTTTTTGGTAATACCGAACGAAGAACACAACATTTTGAAAAAGCAGTTGATGCACCAGGTGAAGCTAAGCCAGACCTATGGCAGTTCTTAGAAGTAGCTAGAAGATTAGGATATGGTGAGCTATTCCCATATAAAGACCATCCAGAGAAAGAGATCTTTGAAGAATATAGAAAGTGTACTCTCGGTACTGGTAAAGACTTAGCACCATATGATGCTTATCGTCATACAAGAGGGCTAACCTGGCCAGTTGTAGATGGTAAAGAAACGACCCGACGTTATGTAGCAAATGATGATCCATATGTAAAAGAAGGAATTGAGTTCTACGGTAAACCAGATGGAAAGGCAGTTATCTATGCCCGGGAATATACTGGACCTGCAGAGTCTGCTGATAAGAAGTATCCATTCATCTTATCAACTGGACGAGTTGTAGAGCATTGGCATACAGCAACGATGACTATGCAAGTCCCTGAATTGAAGCAAGCAGTTCCGGAGGCTTATGTCGAGATTCATAAGGATGATGCAAGACGTTTAGGTATTAAGAGTGGGGATATGGTTAAATTAATTTCTCGTCGTGGGGAATTAAAGATTAAGGCTAAGGTTGGTGGACGTGGTGTTCCACAACCAAAGATGTTATTTGTGCCATTCTTCGATAGCAAACATTTAATTAACTTAGTAACTAAAGATGCGTTTGATCCACAATCTAAAGAACCTGAATTCAAAATTTGTGCGGTTAAAGTCGAAAAGGCATAACTCCGGAGGTGAATAAGATGATAAATAATAAGAAGTTAATCATAGGACTATTGGTTCTTGTATTAGGTTTATTAGTATTAACTGGTTGTAACCCAGATGACCCAAGAGTAAAGAAAGCGTTGAAGAAAGATTTTAAAGTAGAAGCAGAAGCTATCCCTAACGAAGGGTATCCACCCACTGTACCTCATAGTATAGAAGATAGACAAGACTGTTTAGCTTGTCACGAAAAGGGAGTTATGGGAGCAACCGTAACTTCTCATCCAGAACGTCCTAACTGTGTAAGTTGTCACGTTACAGAATAGTTTTAAACTAAGTAGGCTAATAAAAGCTCTACACTTAGTATTTAGGTGTAGAGCTTTTTGTAACTCTGCAGTAACTTAACATTATCTTTAATATTTACTAATTGATATTTAGGGTTACCTATGTTAGAATAAAGATAACATATATTATTGACTTGACTAATTTGTTGTTTAATGACCTTACTTAACTTTAGAAAGAAGCAAATAAAGAATAATAATTAAAATTCAAAGGGGGAAATAAAATGTTTGGATTAGGCCCTACAGAATTAATCTTGATTTTAGTTATTGCTTTAGTTATTTTTGGTCCTAGTAAGTTGCCAGAGATAGGAAAAGCAGTTGGTGATGGAATTAGAGAATTTAAAGATGCAACAGCGATTGATACTGAAAAGGATAAAGATGAAGAGTAAGCTATAATAAAAAGTAATTATAAAATTCCTACGTCTAAATTTTAGGCGTAGGATTTTTAAATAATAAAGATTAAGGAAGGGACAACAGATGACCCAGTATTATTTTATCTTTAATCAAGAGTTATGTACAGAATGTAACAGTTGTGTAATTGCTTGTGTACAAAAAAACGAAGAAATAGATGGACAATTAAGAAGAGTACTTCCTCATCCTATTTCTATTTCATGTAACCACTGTCAAGAACCGCTTTGTCAAGAGGTATGTCCAGTTAATGCAATTAATAAGCGACCACAAGATGGGATAGTAACCGTTAATTCAGAAGAATGTATTGGCTGTAAGCGTTGTGCCAAACGATGTTTATACCAAGCACCTTATTTTTCAGAAACTAAGATGAAGACTTACAAATGTGATCTTTGCTTAGATAGATTAAATAATAAGATGTTACCGAAATGTGTAGAGAGTTGTTTAATGCAGGCTATAGAATTAAAGCAAGAAGTTGAATTATCTAACAAAGAAAAAAATTTAATAGCGAACAATTCATTACCTAATTCAGGAGTTATCAAGCCTAATTATATTTTGAAGAAGATTGAGGAGAGATAAGGTTATGTTAGGATTAGGAAAGATATTCGAATTATTTAGTAATTTTAATTTAACACGATTAGAGGTTAAAGAGGAATTATGTCTGAATTATCGTTTTAAGCAAAAGGTTTGTAATAGATGCGCTGAAGTCTGTCCTAATAGTATAATTAACGTTGAAGGCAGAAAATTAATAGTCAAAAAAGATAATTGTAACAGTTGCGGATTCTGTTATCAAGTCTGTCCGACAGGAGTCTTTAATATCTTAGAAGGGTCTAATGCTAAATTAACTAGTGAAATTAGGAATTTAGCAAATAAAGAATCTAGGCTTAAAATCTATTGTTCTCAACATAAAAGGAAGTTTAAGGATGGATTAGAAATAGTATGTTTAGGAAGACTAGATGAGAAGTTGCTCTTAGAAGGTCTATTAGCAGGAGCAACAGATATTTGGATTGTAGATACAGATTGTACAGATTGTAAAATGCAAATTGGAGAAGAATTATTTAAAGAAGTATTGTCTACTTGCCAAGACTTACTACAAGCAAATTCCATTCAGAACCGAATTTATTATACTAATGATGAGCCGATAGAAGAAAAAAGAAGTTCATTAAAATTTAATAAGATAGAGGCTAATAATAGCCAAACTTCAGAAGAAAGTTTTAATCGGCGTGATCTTTTTAAAGTCTTAAGAAAAGGAGTTAGACAAGCAAGTGCTAAGCAGCTCAAGGACAAGGGAGCTCTTCCTTCAAAACAGGATAGATTATTACAATTAATAAAAAGCTTAGATATAAGATCAACTAACTTGCCTTGGCTTGAATTTAGTTCTGACTGTGATTTCTGTCAAGGTTGTAGTCATCTTTGTCCAACCGATGCGCTTAAGGTAGAAGAAGAAGAGGAGCGTTTAACTTTTAAATTTAACCCATTATTTTGTACTTCGTGTCAGTTATGTGAGATTAGTTGTTTCTATAATGCTGTAAGATTGACTGATTTTAAGAATAATAATAAGGTTCAACTTGCAGCGAATGATTTAGATAGGCATTATGAGTTATTTTCTGGATATAAGGCTAGATGTCAACAATGTGATGATGAGTTTTATACAGCTAAAAATGAGCAAAAAGTCTGTTTTAATTGTCAATACGTAGCAGAAGTGATAATCTAGGAATTTGTTTTAAATAATAGCTATAACTTAAAGGAATTTTCTCTAATTATGAAGAAGAATGTTTATGGAGTTTAAAGTATTAAAATTCTAATTTGTGTTATTAGAACTAATAGGTGGTGATTTTAGGTGTTACCGGTTGTATCTATTGTAGGGAATTCTGGTTCGGGGAAGACTACTTTTTTAGAGCAATTAATTCCTAAAGTAATAAAGAGGGGCTATAAGGTAGCAACGATTAAACACGATGCTCATAACTTTGAAATAGATAAGCCAGGAAAGGATAGTTGGAAACATCGTAAAGCTGGCGCTGAAACAGTTATCTTATCGGCTAAGAATAGATTAGCTATGATTAGAGAATTGGATACAGAGGTTGGTTTAGATGACATACTTGCTAATTATATCAGTGAAGATATTGATTTGGTTATAACTGAAGGATATAAGACAGGTGATAAACCAAAGATAGAGATATTTCGACCAACTAAATTTGCTAAACCTTTATTTGACTTAGATGATGATAAGGTACTGACTATTGTTGAGAATAAGGATAATTCTAACAAGTTATTTGCTGATGAAGAAATCAATAAGGTAGTAGACCTAATTGTGCAAGAAGTAATAGATAAATAATTTTAGGTTAAAAGAGTAAGATTACTTATGTTGGATAAATTCCAATTATAATTTAAAACTTGATTATTATTCAATTTGTTTTGTTATAATAAATAGGAAGGAAGAAGGGGAGATTGTGATTGAATATAAACGTTTGTTATATATATCTCTATTTGCTTCTTTAGCTGTAGTAGTGCATATGATTGAGGCATTAATCCCTACTTCAATCATAGTACCTGGAGCTAAGCTAGGTCTATCTAATATTATGATCTTATTATCATTGGTATTATTTGGCTACAGCGCTGGTTTTCAGGTATTATTATTGAGAACTATCATCTCTTCCTTTTTAATTGGTACGTTCATGACTACTAGTTTTTATTTGAGCTTAGCTGGTGGTTTATTAAGCTTTACTTTAATGGCTTTGGCGTATAAGTATTTAAATGATAAATTTAGTTTAATAGGAGTTAGTTTGTTAGGTGCCGTGGCCCATAATGTTGGTCAAATATTAGTAGCATATTTAATTATAGATAACTGGGGTATAATTTATTATTTACCTTATCTATTATTATTTGCTTTACCTACGGGAATATTTATTGGTTTAGCAGTTATCTATTTAGAAGAACATTTAAGATTAAATCTTTGATTTAAACAGGAATTTACGTAGTAATGAAGAAGTCAGTTTAATAGTGTCTTTTTTATAGCAGATGGAGGAGTGATAATGAAAAAAATAGTACTAGCCTCTGCTTCACCACGAAGACAAGAATTATTAGAACAGATTGGTGTGGATTTTGTTACAATTCCAAGTAATATAGATGAGGGTCAGATTAGGATTAAAAGTCCTACTAAACTAGCACGGCATTTAGCTTTATCTAAGGCGAAGAATGTAGCTAAAAGAGTAGGGAATAGTTTAGTTATTGGTGCTGATACTATTGTAGTTTATGAAGACGAAGTTTTAGGCAAGCCTAATTCTAAGGATGAGGCTTTTACGATGTTATCTAAGTTAAGTGGAAAAGAACATCAAGTAATAACAGGATTAGCAGTTATTGATACTAATACTCTTAACCAGAAAGTGATTTATGAAGTGACAGAAGTAACTATGCGTCAATTTACCAACCAGGAGATTTCGGACTATATTGCAACAGGTGAACCAATGGATAAAGCAGGAGCATATGCTATTCAAGAAAGAGGAGCAATCTTTGTAGATAAGATTACTGGTTCATTCTCTAATGTTGTCGGCTTACCTTTAACAAAGTTATTTGTAATCTGTCAAGAATTAGGTTATCGGTTAGTCTGAAAGAAGGTTGGTGACATGTTTGGTGGAATATAATTTGACGATTAAGGATTTACCGAAAGAAGAGAGGCCAAGAGAAAAATTAGTTAAGTTTGGTCCTGAGGCTATGTCTACAGCAGAATTATTAGCTTTAATTATTAGAACAGGAACTAAGACCGATACAGCTGTAGAGTTAGCTAATAAATTGTTGACGCATGCTGGTGGATTGAAGTTCATAAAAGAGTTGAGTATTGAAGAACTTAAAGAAGTTAAAGGGGTTGGAGTAGCTAAGGCAGCTCAAATCACTGCTACTATCGAGTTAGGTCGTCGTATTAGGATGGCTAGTTTTGAAAGCGAGAAGCAGGTGATTACTTCGCCTCGTGATGTTGCTAACTTGCTATTAGCTAAATTATCCTTTTTAGGTAAGGAGCACTTTGTTATTCTATTGTTGGATACCAAGAATCAAGTAATCTCTATAGAAGAGATCTCAGTAGGTAGTTTAAATAATTCTATTGTTCACCCACGGGAAGTATTCAAGCCTGCGATTAAACGTAGCAGTGCAGCAATTATCTTAGCGCATAATCATCCTAGTGGGAATCCTGAACCTAGTACTGAAGATATTAAGGTGACTAAAAGATTATATGAAGTTGGCAGATTAGTTGGCATTGAAGTTTTAGACCATTTAATTATCGGTAATAAAGATTATATTAGTCTTAAAGAGAGAGGTCATTTTAAATAAAGTTGGGAGAAAGGAGCAAATAAAGATGGTAATGAACTTTTTAACTGCGCCATTTTCTAGAGATATGGGGATTGACTTAGGTACGGCTAATACATTGGTTTATATTAAAGGGAAAGGTGTTTTAATTACAGAACCTTCAGTAGTAGCAATTAGGCAAGATAGTCAAGAAGTTTTAAAAGTAGGCGATGAAGCAAAGAAGATGATTGGTAGAACTCCAGGCAATATTGTGGCAATTAGGCCTATGAAAGACGGAGTTATTGCTAATTTTGAGATTACAGAAAAGATGTTAAGACATTTTATTACTAAAGCACATAAAAGAAAGCGATTAGTAAGACCTAGAATTATCGTTTGTGTTCCTTCCGGGGTAACTGAAGTAGAAAAGAGAGCAGTAATTGATGCTGCTTTACATGCTGGAGCAAGAGAAGCATATTTGATTGAAGAACCTATGGCTGCTGCAATTGGAGCTGGACTTCCTGTTCATGAACCAACAGGTAATATGGTAGTTGATATAGGTGGAGGAACTACTGAAGTAGCCGTTGTTTCTTTAGGCGGTATAGTTACTAAGCAATCGATTCGAATCGGCGGTGATGAAATGGATGAGGCGATTGTTAATTATATTAAAGGTCAATATAATTTAATGATCGGTGAAAGAACTGCTGAATCTGTTAAGATGGAGATTGGTTCGGTTTATGGAACTGAAGAGAATAAAGAAGTAGATATTAGAGGTAGAGATTTAGTTAATGGTTTACCAAAGACAATTAAGGTCAGTGCGGGAGAGATTAAAGAAGCATTAATAGAACCGGTAGACGATATAATAAGAGCAGTAAAAGATACTTTAGAGCGAACACCTCCGGAGTTATCTGCTGATATTATGGATAGAGGTATTATCATGGCTGGAGGAGGTTCACTATTAACCGGGTTAGATCAGTTACTATGTGAAGAAACCGGAATGCCGGTCTATCTAGCTGAAGACCCACTTAATTGTGTTGTGCATGGAACTGGCAAGGTGTTAGATGAATTAAATACTTTACGAGATGTTTTAATTAGTCCTAAACGTTTATCCTAGAATATAAGAAAGTATCTTAAAGTGGGTGGTATGCTTGGCTGGTTTATTCAAAAAACATCATCGTTTCATTTTAATCTTAGTAATGCTGATTTTGATCTTAACTTTGGTTAATTTGGTTGGAGCTGTGGCTCCTGAAAAAGATTGGGGAGAAGGTTTAGTCATTGATGCGGTCGCCCCATTTTTAGGTGTGATAAATTGGGTCAATGATACTTTTAATGATACTCTTAATGTTTTACTTAACTACAAAGAAGTAAAAGAAGAGAATAACAGGTTACAAAAGAAAGTTAAAAAGTTGAACTGGAAGATACACCAATTGAACGAAACAGCAAAGTTAAATGATAGATTACGAGAACTGTTAGAATTCAAAATTCGAAAACCATTTACTTTTATTGGTGCTAAGGTTATTGGCAAGAGTGCTGATAACTGGTCCCAGATAGTAACTATTAATCGTGGTAGCAAGTCTGGGCTAGAACCCAAGATGTTAGTAGTTACTTATAATGGTTATTTAGTAGGTAGGGTGGAGCAGGTTTCTACTTATAGTGCTCAGGTACTATTGCTTAATGATTCTAACTTTACTATTGGTGGCTTAATTGCTAAAAAAGAATCACGAGAAATAGGAATAGTTAATGGGAGTTTAGCAGAAACAGATTTATTAAAGATGAATAAACTTCCTTGGGATGCTAATGTTGAAGTTGGAGATAAAGTAATAACTTCAGGACTTTCTAAGCTTTACCCTAAAGGAGTCTTGATAGGTAAAGTCGTTAAGGTAGAACCTGAAGATTATGGTTTAACCCATTCAGCAAGGTTAAAACCTTTTGTTGACTTAGGTACTTTTGAAGAAGTGTTAGTTATTACTGATTTTTAATTACAGGAGGCAGATGGATGCGGTATCCAGTATATATTCTGCTAATATTAATTTCATTGATTTTACAAATCACTATATTTGCGTTTAATCCTGTCTGGGGGATAACTCCAGACTTACTTTTAATTACAGTAATTAGCTTATCTTTACTTAATGGTTATCGACAAGGAGCATATATAGGGTTTATAGCTGGTATTTTACAGGATGTATTCTCTAGTGGTTTATTTGGGATTAATACAGTAACTAAAATGCTTCTAGGTTATATATTTGGGTTTTTAGAAAAGAAGATATATCATAGAAATATTATTACTCCTCTTTTTACTATGATATTAGCTACAGTTCTAAATCAACTCTTAGTTGTTTTATTGACAGATCACATTATGTTAAAGGTTGAGTTATGGAACCATTTTAAAGAGATTATATTTCCATTAACTGTCTATCATCTTATATTAGCCTTAGCTATATATCCAACTATTTACTTTATTAATAATAAATATTTTGAAGAATGATATGATTGAAACATAAAAAGCTAGATGAAGCATAAATGAATCATTTAAGACTATAAATGATTAGAACACAAAAAGGTCATATTGAGCAAATCATACATTTTTCGGTCAACATCTTGGTGAGTAGGAGCTGAAAATATGGCCGAACCACAGGACGTGGTGAGCTAATCTCAGGACAGGACGTCCTATAGATTAGGAAGCCTTATTTTTGGCGGATACGAACCTTAGATGTTTCGAAAAATGTATTCTGCCGCGAAAGGTGACCTTTTTGTGGGTGTACCATATTATTTACTCATTATTTTGGTGAATAGGAGGCAATAAGGTTGGATGTTGAAGATAGATTTAACCAACGAGTAAAATATTTTGGAATGATAATTATTCTTTTATTTATAATTCTGGTTGGAAGGTTATTTTATTTACAGGTAGTCTTAGGTGAAAAATATCAAGAGTTGGCAAACGGTAATCGGATTGATATTAGAGAGATTCAAGCTCCACGAGGGAAGATAAGGGCACAGAATGGTAAGATTTTAATTTCGAATCGTTTAGCTTATACTGTTTCAATTATTCCTGAAAAAGCTAATGATGAATTAAACTCAACTTTACAGAAAGTAAGTAAGATTTTAAATATTGATTTTGAAAAAATGAAAGAAAAGGTTAATGATAAGTTAAAAAATAAGGCTATTATTTTAAAGAGAGATATCAGTCAAAAGGAACTAGTAATAATTGAAGAGAGAAAGAATGAATTGCCAGGTGTAATTATTGATAAAGTCCCAGTGCGGGATTATGTCTATAATAGTTTTGGTAGTCACATGTTAGGCTATGTAGGAGAAATATCAGCTTCACAGCTAAAAAGACTTAGTAGTTTAGGTTATGAGGCTAATGATATTGTTGGGAAGACAGGTTTAGAAAAAGAATATGAAAAGTACTTACAAGGAATAGATGGTAGAAAGCAGATTGAAGTTAATAGTTTAGGGCAGAAGATACGGACTTTAGGTATTGATCAGCCGATTTCTGGTAATGATTTGGTATTAAATATAGATTTTGAATTACAAAAGGCTATTGAAAAGTATTTAAAGAATGGATTGAAAAGACTGCGAAAAGAGATGGCACAAGGAGAGAAGAATGATAGTAGTAGTGTGAATGAAGGTGTACAACCTCCAACTGGAGGAGCAGTAGTTGCGCTGAATCCGAAGACAGGAGAAGTACTAGCTTTAGCAAGTGCTCCTGAATATGACCTATCATATTTTTCCGGTGGGATTTCGATTAGTAAGTGGCGTGCTCTAAATACTAACCCTCTACGACCTTTATTTAATCGTGCGATTAGAAGTACTCCACCTTCTGGGTCAATCTTTAAGTTAGTTACAGGGACAGCAGCAATTGAAGAATTAGGAATAACTGGAGGAAGTCATTTCTATGATCCCGGTTATTATAAAGTAGGAAATATAAAGTTTGAGAACTGGTGGACTGGAGGACAAGGGTCTCTTAATTTTATTGAATCAATTGCCTTTTCTAATAATACGGTCTTTTATAAATTAGGTCATCGATTATATAAGTTAGATAAAGGTTTATTACAAAAATATGCTAGGGAATATGGTTTAGGTAGTAAAACCGGTATCGATCTTCCTAATGAAGAAAGTGGTCTAGTACCTGATGCTGCTTGGAGAAAGAAGACTTTTGATAAACGAATTAATCAAATTTGGTTACCAGGGTATACTATAAATCTTTCTATTGGTCAGGGGAATTTAAGAACAACTCCAGTGCAATTAGCCAGTTTGGTAGCAACTGTTGCGAATGGAGGAACTTTATATTCACCACAGATAGTAGATAAAGTAATCGATTATAAAGGTAATATTGTCAAGGATTTCAAGTCTGAAGTTCTTAATAAATTGCCAGTGGAAGATAGAACTTTGAGAATTTTACAGCGAGGGATGGTAGGTGTTACAACCTATGGAACGGCTAGGTCAGCATTTGAAGATTTTAATTTTAAGGTAGCAGGAAAGACAGGAACTGCTCAGACTGGTCCTGGCAAAAATAATCATGCCTGGTTTGCAGGTTACGCTCCTGCTTCAAATCCGCAGATAGCGATAGCTGTTTTTTTAGAATATGGTGATTCAAGTAGTAATACGCTTCCAATTGCTAAAAAGATTTTACGTAGTTATTTAGACTCAAAGATGAAATCGGAGGAAAAAGAAGAATAATATCTAAAAAGCAAATAATTCCTGCATAAAAAAAGGGAATGTAAACTTTTTCACGAAATATTAAATATAAGAGATTTAATATGGTGATTTAAGACCAGGGGGAAAGTAGATTATGCAGAAAGATAGGATTCTCTTTAAGTGGGAAGCAGGACATTTAATAATTACCTTAGATGAGGATTTAAGGTTCGATTATTTAGTGGAAGACTTAAAGGAGAAAGTGACTAAGGCTAAAAATTTTTTTATAAATGCTAAGATTAAAATTGAAGTTGGGAGAAGAGAATTAAGTTTTGAAGAAAAGGAAGTATTAATTGATACTTTTGCTTCTTTACCTGGTTTGTCAGTCATAGAAATTATTCGAGATGATATGCAAAGTAATCTTCAAGATAAAGCTCAAAATATTGAGCATGAACCTGAAACATCTACTTTATTTTTGCATCGTACTTTGCGTTCTGGGCAGTCAGTTGAGTATGATGGGAATATAGTAATTATAGGTGATGTAAATCCTGGAGCAGAGGTAGTAGCAAAAGGAGATATTGTAGTAATGGGTGTTTTCCGTGGGGTTGCTCATGCTGGAGTAGATGGAAGCAATGAAGCAACAATTGTTGCTTTTCGTTTACAGCCTACGCAATTAAGAATTGGTAACAAGATTTGTAGAGCACCTGATGGTGAGGTGAAACATCCTAATAACCCAGAAATTGCTTCAGTAAAAGATGATACTATCTTAATTGAGGATTTAAGAAATTAATAAGCTTAAAAAAGGGGAGGAGTTTATATGGCCGGTAAAGTATTAGTAATTACTTCAGGTAAAGGTGGGGTAGGCAAGACTACTACCACAGCAAATTTAGGAACTGGATTAGCTAAATTAGGCAATAAGGTTGCTTTAATAGATGCTGATATTGGTTTGAGAAATTTAGATGTAGTTATGGGGTTAGAGAATAGGATAGTTTATGATATTGTTGATGTAGTGGAAGGTAACTGTAGATTAGAGCAGGCCTTAATTAAAGATAAGAGATATAATAGTCTCTGTTTATTACCAGCAGCGCAAACTAGAGATAAAACAGCAGTTAATCCAGATGAGATGGCTGAATTATGTTCTGAATTAAAAGAAGAGTTCGACTATGTAATTGTTGATTCTCCAGCAGGAATTGAACAAGGCTTTAAGAATGCAATTGCTGGTGCTGATAGAGCTATTATTGTAACTACTCCTGAAGTTTCTGCTGTAAGAGATGCTGACAGAATAATAGGGATGTTAGAAGCGGAAGGTATTAAAGAGCCAGAAGTAATTATTAATCGAATTAGAATGGATATGGTTAAGAAAGGCAATATGATGGATATTGATGATATGATTGAAATTTTAGCAATCAAATTATTAGGGGTAGTACCTGATGATGAGAAGATTGTAGTATCTACTAACACAGGGGAACCGATCGTCTTAAATAATAATGCAAAATCAGGTCAAGCTTTTGATAATATTGTGAGAAGAATTATAGGAGAAGAGGTTCCGTTAATGTCTTTAGATGAAGGATTGGTCAATAAGTTTAAGCGAATGATTGGACTAGCATAACTTGAGAGGGGGGAATATTTAGTGTTAGACAAGATTAAAAGTTTTTTTAGTGATGAGGCCAATAGTAAAGATTTAGCTAAAGAACGTTTAAAGTTAGTTTTAATTCACGATAGGATCAGTATTTCTCCTGAACTATTAGATAATATGAAAGAGGAGTTACTTACAGTAGTTTCTAAATATGTTGAAGTTGAAAGACATGAATTAGATATAGATTTCCAAGAACAGGATGATGATGCATTAGCTTTAGTAGCTAATATTCCTGTTAAGGAATTAAAACGTAGAGCTAGAAAATAATTTATAATCAGACCAGGGGAACCTGGTCTGATTTTTTGCCTAATGGGTAGACTACTCTATTAAATTAATATATAATTGATAATGGAGATGGTCATCTAGGGGAGGTAGAATTAATGCGGCCAAGGAGGTTGTTGCAGAATTTAGACTATTTAGTTCCAATTACAGTGCTTATCTTAATTGCAAGCGGTATACTTATCATTAATAGTGCTACCCAGGATTATAGTTTTTTAAATAATAGGTTTGTCATTAAACAGTTAATTGCTACTATCTTAGGTATTATATTTTTGATTATAAGTTTAGGATTTGATTATAGTATTCTAAGAGATTATTCTGATGTAATTTATGTAGGAAGCATTATTCTACTAATTAGTGTTCTTATATTTGGAACAGAAATTTCTGGTTCAAAAAGTTGGTTGCAATTGGGTCCTGTTAACTTTCAGCCTTCTGAATTGGTTAAGTTAGGATTAATTATTAGTTTATCTGATTTTTTAGCTAAGCGTAGAAAGAAGTTAACAGAATTAAAGCATTTTATCTTTGCTTGTCTATATTTTCTTCCATTTATGTTACTTGTGCTATTACAGAATGACTTAGGAACAGCTTTAGTGATGTTATCAATCTTTGCTGGTGTTTTTTATATTGCTGGGGCCAATGCCAAGTATTATTTTAGTATAGTAGGAGTGGCTTTCCTTTCAGTTGCTGGGATGTTAATAGCCCACTTTCAGTTCGGAGTTCCGATTCCATTAAAAGAGTATCAATTAATGCGATTGATTATCTTCTGGAATCCTAAATTAGATCCATTAGGGTATGGTTATAATATAATTCAATCAAAGATTGCAGTTGGTTCTGGTGGGTTATTAGGAAAAGGACTCTTTGATGGTACTCAAACACAGTTAGGTTTTTTACCAGAGAAGCATACTGATTTTATCTTTTCTGTTTTAGGAGAAGAGCTTGGATTTTTAGGTGCAAGTGTGATTTTAATCTGCTATTTTGTTCTATTATGGAGGGCAATAAAGATTGCTTTAGATGCTAGAGATGATTTTGGTCAGTTAATAGTAGTGGGTGTTATTTCTATGTTTCTTTTTCACATCTTTGAAAATATCGGGATGGTAATTGGAATTATGCCGATTACAGGTATCCCATTACCTTTTGTTAGTTATGGTGGTAGTTCATTATTAACTAATATCTTAGCTATTAGTTTAATTATTAATGTGAATGTACGTAAGCAGAAATTACTCTTTTAGAGTATCATAACCTAAATCCCACCTTAATATATTTATAATGAATGAGTATATTAAGGTGGAATGCAAATGTATATAATTAAGGTCAAAGGGATTAAGTTTAAGTTAAACTTGTTATTTTTACTGGTGATTTTGATTTTTGGATACTTACGTCTTTTAGATAAAGCATTAATTACTTTTGGGGTTGCTTTTATACATGAACTTGCTCATGTGGTTGTAGCTAAAAATAATTCTGTTCCTATCGATGAAGTTGAATTATTACCTTTTGGGGGCGTTGCTAAGTATGGTGACCTTTTAGAGCTAAATCCTAAGGTAGAGATTAAGACTGCATTAGCTGGCCCTTTATGTAATCTGTTTTTAGCTATTAGCATGGTGATTTGTTTGCGATACTCTCTATTTTCAGTTAATTGGGGAATCTTTTTTATTAAGTGTAACCTAATTATTGGTTTATTTAATTTACTGCCCGCTTTACCACTGGATGGGGGAAGAATATTTAGAGCGTTTAAAACGAAAAGATTAGGTTTTCGGTCTGCAACTAAGCTAGCAATTAAGTTGAGTAAATATTTGGCTTTAATTGTTGGTATTTTAGCTATTATTGGTTTATGGCTAGGATATTTTAATATTTTATTATTGATAATTGCTTTTTTTATCTATATTTCTGCTTGTCGAGAAGACAGCAGTAGTATTTACATAATGTTAAGATACTTAACCCAGAAAGAAGATAGACTGCGGGAAGAAGGAGTCCTATGGAATCAGGAATTGATAGTTATGGAAAATACATTAATTAAACAGATTATAGAGAAATTTAAACCTAGATGTTTTCATACGGTAGTTATTTTAGACTATGACTTAGATATAGTAGCGACTTTGACTGAAGAAGATGTAATTAATGGGATGTTAGACTTGGGGATTAATACATCAATGAAAGAGTTGATTTAAAGTAGTAGTAAATGTAGTGGTAAATAAAGGTTTTTCAAAATTAATCTAGAATGTAAACAGATAGTAGTGAAAAAATAAATAATAAAATATCTTTAATTAATAGATACTAAGCTTAAAAATTAGTCTTTTTACATTTAGGGAGGAAGCAATTACTATGGAACGGCAAGAAATAGAGAAGAGACTAGAAAAGATATTGCCTAAGGTTAGTAAGCCTACTAGATATTTAGGGAATGAATTAAATGCTGTTCATAAAGAATTTAGTCAAGATAAGGTTAGTGTTGCCTTAGCTTTTCCTGATAGATATGAAGTAGGAATGTCGCATTTAGGGATTAAGATCTTATATCATCTGCTTAATAGAAGAGATGATATAGTAGCAGAGAGAGTTTATGCTCCGTGGTTTGATTTAGAAGATAAAATTCGTGAGATGAAGATCCCTTTGTTCAGTTTAGAGAGTAAAGAAGCTATAAATAGATTTGATATTGTTGGTTTCACTTTACAATATGAATTAAGCTATACTAATATATTAAATATGTTAGACCTAGCTCAGATTCCTTTAAAGAGTAAGGATAGAACTAAAGAGGACCCGCTAGTAATAGCAGGTGGTCCTTGTGCAGTTAATCCTGAACCGTTAGCAGACTTCATTGATCTAATAGTAGTTGGAGAGGCTGAAGAGCTAATTGAGGAACTGATAGATAGATACAAAGAGGGGAAGAATAGAGAAGCTACAAGAGATCAATTATTAAGAGAGTTAGCTCAAATTCCCGGTATTTATATTCCAGAATTTTATAAGATAGATTATGGGAAAACAGAAGTATTAGGCTTAAAGGTCGAAAATGATGAAGTGCCAGAGGAGATTCTTAAACAGGTAATTACAGATTTTGATGAAGTATACTACCCAACTGAATTCTTAGTTCCTTTTATGGATATAGTCCACGACCGCATTAACTTAGAGGTAGCTAGAGGCTGTTCTAGAGGTTGTAGATTCTGTCAAGCAGGAATGATCTATCGACCAGTGAGAGAAAAGAGTCAAGAACGGTTAGAAGAATTAAGCTCTGATTTAATTAATAATACCGGATATGAAGAATTGAGCTTAACTTCATTAAGTACTAGTGATTATTCACAAGTGAAAGAATTGATTAGTAATTTGGTAGATGATTATTCTAAATTAGGGGTTAGTATCAGTTTGCCTTCTTTAAGGACTGATTCATTTTCTATTGAATTAGCAGAAAAAGTACAGAAAGTGCGTAAAACAGGTTTGACTTTTGCGCCGGAGGCAGGAACTCAACGGTTGAGAGATGTGATTAATAAAGGGGTTACTGAAGAAGACCTATTAAAGACTATACAAGCTGCTTATGATTCTGGGTGGCAAAGGGTTAAATTGTACTTTATGCTGGGACTACCTACAGAAACTGAAGAGGATTTAGCCGGGATAGTATCACTTGCTAAAAAAGTAGCAAAGATTGGGAAGATAAAGGTGAATGTCAGTGTCTCTACCTTTGTTCCTAAGCCACATACTCCTTTTCAATGGGTTAGTTTTAATAGATTAACTGAAATAAAAGATAAGATTAATTACTTGCAGAAAAATCTTCGTGGTAAAGGTTTATCGTTAAGCTGGAATGAACCAAACTTGAGTTTATTAGAAGCAGCTTTTGCCCGAGGAGACCGCCGGTTAAATGAAGTGTTATTTAAGGCTTGGGAGTTAGGCTGTAAGTTTGATAGCTGGTCTGAACACTTTGATATTGAGTTGTGGCAAAAAGCATTTAATGAATCTGGTCTATCTTTAGACGATTATACTTATCGTAATTTTGATTTAGGAGCTAGACTGCCTTGGGATCATATCAATATCGGGGTTACAAAGGATTATTTAAAAGAAGAATATCAGAAGGCATTAGATGCTGAGTTGACTTCAGATTGCAGATCAGACAAATGTACTACCTGTGGTATCTTACAGAATTTAGCTATTGATGAATGCTTAATAGGCGGTGAAAAGTATAGTGAAAATTAGAGCAAAATTAGCTAAAAGAGATCCGGTTAAGTTCATTTCACATTTAGATTTAATGAATACATTAACTAGAGCATTAAGAAGAGCGAAAATTCCAATTGGATTTTCACAAGGATATAATCCGCGACCGTTAATTTCATTTGGTTCAGCACTAGCAGTAGGGATTACTAGTTCTAGTGAATATATCGATTTCGAATTAAAGGAAAAGTATAGAGTGGCTAAATTTAAACAGGAATTAAATCTAGAATTACCTATAGGAATTAAGGTCTTAGAAGTAGAAGAGATTCCTCAACAGACTAAATCGTTAATGGCACAGATTAATGCAGCCGAATATAAAATAAAACTACAACTTAAAGAAGAAGTGAAACAAGAAGAAATAGAAAAGATGCTACAAGATTTTATGGAAGAAGAGGAGATTATAGTTGTACGTAAGCGTAGAAATAAATCTGATCGAAAATTTAATTTGCGACCGATGGTTTTTAAATTAGGATTATCAGATGTTAAAGACGAAAGTATTCTTATTAGAACATTAATTCAAACCGGAAGTAGTGGTAACTTAAGACCGGAAGAGTTAGTTAAGGCTTTAAAAGAAAGATATCCGATCAGTGAAGAGTTTAATCTAACTAATGTTCATCGTTTGGGGATGTATGTTAAACGCAAAGAAGAGTTACTTACTCCTTTTGAAGTAGCCTTAGAATAAATGTTGGAATTTTAACAGGGAGATGAGAAGTTATGGTTAAGGAGATTTTAGTTGATGTTGATTCGCGCGAAACAAGAGTAGCAATTTTAGAAGATAAAGAGTTATCCGAGATATATTTTGAGAGGGATAATGATGAAATAATAGTAGGCAATATCTATAAAGGTAGAGTAGCTGATGTTTTACCCGGGATGCAGGCTGCTTTTGTGGATGTTGGCTTAGAAAAGAATGTTTTCTTGCATGTTAGTGATGCGTTAGCACTGGTGAGTTCAGAGAAGAGGAAGAAGAAATTATCGATTCAGGATGTAGTTCAACCTGGACAGAAGATTATGGTACAGATTACCAAGGAACCTTTAGGGACGAAAGGGGCTAGAGCTACTTGTGATTTGAACTTGCCTGGTAGATATTTAGTTTTAATGTCATCGGTAGATCATGTAGGAGTTTCAAGACGGATTACTGATAAAGCTGAAAGAAAGAGATTAAAGTCAATAGCACAAGAGGTCAAGCCTAATGATAAAGGCGTTATTGTTCGTACTGCAGCCGCTTATAAGTCTAAAGAGGAATTAAAACATGATTTAGATTTTTTAATTAAGTTGTGGAAGAAGATTATTCATCATTATTATAATAGTAGTGCTCCGGCTTTAATTCATTCTGATTTGAGTCTGGTTAACAAATTAGTTAGAGATAAGTTTACTAATAGGATTAGTCGAATGTTAATTGATGATGAAGAAGAGTATGAAGAGATTCAAGAATTATTAAGCTTTATTTCACCACACTTGCAGTCAAAAGTGAAATTATATGATAAGGATGAACCGATATTTGAGTATTATGGCCTTGAATCATCCATAGATGAAATTTTACAAAGAAAAGTTTGGTTAGACTGTGGTGGTTATATTGTCTTTGATCGAACGGAAGCTTTAACGGCCATTGATGTGAATACAGGAAAGTATGTTGGAAGTACTAATTTAGCAGATACAGTACTCAAGACTAATATAGATGCAGCTAAAGAGATTGCCCGTCAGATTAAATTAAGAGATGTCGGTGGAATTATCATTATTGACTTTATAGATATGGATAATGCAGCCGATAAAGAAGAAGTCGTATCTGTATTAGATGAAGAATTAGCAAAAGATAAGACGAAGACGACGATCTTAGGTTTAACTGAATTAGGTCTAGTAGAGATGACACGTAAAAAAGAAAAAGAAGAAGTAGAAGAGTTCTTACAGACCTCCTGTCCTTACTGTGAAGGCCGAGGAAGGGTCTTATCTGAGGATACAGTAGCATTGAAGGCAATTCGGAAGTTGAGACACCTCTTTAATGAACATGATGACGATGCTGTACTATTAGAAGTACATCCAAGGGTTGCTTCCCGTTTAATTGGCTTAGGAGGAAATAACCTTAAAGAATTAGAAAAAGAATTAGATAGACATATTTATGTTAAAGGTTCAGAGGAATTACATATGGAGGATATTCAGATAGTAGATATCGGTACAAGAAAAGAGATAGCTGAATTAGCTTCACCGGTAGAAGTAGGTGAAACAATTAAAGTAGATGTTGAAGAGACACATGTAACGAATAAACAAGATGGAATTTCTCGGATTGAAGGTTTTATTATAGATATTATTGAAGGTGGTCATTTAGTAGGTGAGACTATTAAAGTAGAGATTACTGATGTTTATCGTACTTATGCTAAAGCGGAAGTTGTTAATTGAATATTGGGCAAAGCCTAGATATTACTTGACATTAGCTTTGAAATATGCTAGAATGTTGACCTGTAAGTGGTATTTTTAAATGGTATAGTTTTTTTACCAAAACCGCACAGTACGGGCCTTAAAATAACGTTATGTTTGCCTAGTTACTGGCGAGTCTTAGGTATAGGAGGTGTCAAGATAATGTATGCAATTATTCAAACAGGTGGTAAACAGTATAAAGTAGAAGAAGGACAGATCGTTGAAGTTGAAAAGTTGAATGCCGCCGAAGGTGAAGAAGTAGAATTTAGTGATGTTAAAATGCTTTCTGTTGATGGTGGACTACAAGTTGGACAGCCTACAGTAGAAGGTGCTAAAGTAGTCGGTAAAGTATTAGAGCATGGTAAAGGCGATAAGATTATCGTTTTTAAATATAAGCCTAAAAATAATTACCGTAAAAAGATAGGTCATCGACAGCCTTATACTAAAGTAGTTATTGATAAGATAGAGGCTTAAGATGATAACTGTAACTATTAAGCGTAATCAAGTAGATAGAATAGTTGCCTTTAATGCAAAGGGGCATGCTGAATATGATGAGCATGGTCATGATATAGTTTGTGCTGCAGTATCAGCTATCTTACAGACTGCAATCTTTGGTTTAACTGAAAACTTATCATTAGAT
Organism: Candidatus Frackibacter sp. WG13; assembly: GCF_900114655.1. GTDB lineage: Bacteria > Bacillota > Halanaerobiia > Halobacteroidales > Acetohalobiaceae > Frackibacter. The sequence continues at coordinate 33,936 of NZ_FOTT01000007.1, read as the reverse complement.
GTAGAAGTTAAAACTGATGATGGTTGGTTAGATTGTAGCTTAGCTGAATATGCCTCTAAAGAAGAGGTAGGCTTAATTTTAGAGGTGATGGTTACCGGATTACAAAAGACAGAAGAATCTTATCCAGATAATTTAAAAATACAGGAAGTTGAAGAGGAAGGAGGTAGGAACGATGCTTAAGGAAATGAATCTTCAATTATTCGCTCAGAAAAAAGGAGTAGGAAGTTCTAAGAACGGTCGAGATAGTATCTCCAAGCGATTAGGAGTTAAGAGTCATGATGGACAATATGTTTCTGCCGGAAGTATTATTGTAAGACAAAGAGGGACTAAGTTTAAGCCAGGATTGAACGTTGGTCGTGGTAGTGATGATACATTATTTGCTAAGTCTGATGGCTTTGTTACTTTCGAAAGAAAAGGTAAGAAGACTCGTCAGGTTAGTGTTTATACTGAAGAGCAGTTAGAAATGATGGCGTAAATAAGATAGACTTTTGACTCCCAGTAGTTATCTGCTGGGAGTTTTTTAGCATCATAGACTATAACTTTTTTAATAGATGGATATAATAACTGGCAGATTACATATAAACTGTAGTAACAAAGGGCGGTGTTCTTTATGTTTGTTGATGAGGTCAGTATTGAGGTTAAAGGTGGTAATGGTGGACACGGAGTGACTAGCTTTCGACGTGAAAAGTTCGAACCACAAGGTGGTCCGGATGGTGGTGATGGCGGTTTAGGTGGTGATGTAGTCTTATTAGTAGATGAAGGTTTAAATACTCTATTAGATTTTCGAGAACAGAAGCATTATACAGCTGAAGATGGGGAGAATGGTAAGAGTAAGAATCAGCATGGTCAAAACGGTGATGATCTGATAATAAGTGTGCCGCCAGGGACTGTTGTTTATGATGAAGAGACCGGAGAAGTAATAGCAGACTTAACAAATGACGGTGACCGAGTAGTTGTTGCTGAGGGGGGAAGAGGAGGACGAGGTAATGCTCGCTTTAAATCTTCTACTAGACGGGCACCTAGATTTTCAGAGAACGGAGAGCCTGGTGAAAAGAAGAGATTAAGGTTAGAATTAAAATTGCTAGCAGATGTAGGTTTAGTAGGTTTTCCTAACGTCGGTAAATCAACTTTGATTTCTAATGTTTCTGCTGCTAAACCTAAGATTGGTAATTATCACTTCACCACGTTACAGCCCAATTTAGGTGTTGTTAAGACAGGAGACTATAGTAGTTTTGTTATGGCTGATATTCCTGGTTTAATTGAGGGTGCTCATTCGGGAGTTGGCTTAGGCGATGAATTTTTACGCCATTTAGAGAGAACTAAAGTAATTGTACATGTTTTGGATGTATCAGGGATGGAAGGAAGAGACCCGATAGAAGATTTTGAAGTAATTAATCAAGAATTAGAAGAATTTAATTCAAAGCTTATGGAACGAGAACAAGTAGTAGCTGCTAATAAGATGGATTTACCTTTAGCTCGGGAGAATATTGAAAGATTAAAAGAGGAATTAGAAGCGAAAGGTTACGAAGTCTTTCCTATTTCAGCAGTAACGGGGGAAGGAGTAAAAGAGCTGATTAGAAGAGTTGATAGATTAGTTCAAGAGGCTGAAGATATAATTGAGGTAGATGAGGAAGAAGAGGAAGTAGTAATTAAAGGGCCTCAACTTGATGATGAAGAAGAGAATTTCTTCATTAGTAAGAAGAATGGAATCTATATAGTTGAAGGCAAAGAGATAGAAAGAAAAGTAGCAATGACTAATTTTGCTAATGAAGATGCGGCCTACCATCTAGCAAGAACAATGCAGAAGATGGGAGTTGAAGAAGCTTTAAAAGCAGAAGGAGTTCAGGAAGGTGATACAGTTAGAATTGGTGGTATAGAATTTGAATATCATGAAGATTAATTTTTAATAGATAGAATTCTAAGGAGGGATGCAGGATGTTAAGCGGGAAACAAAGAAGTTATTTAAGAAGTAAAGGGAATCAAATGAAACCAGTAATTCAGGTTGGGAAAGATGGAATCAGTTCTAGTCTTGTAGAACAGGTGAATGAAACTATTGAAGCAAGAGAACTAATTAAAGTGAGAATTTTAAATAATTCTCTCTACACTGCCAAAGAAGCAGCACAAGAATTAGCTAAGAAATGTGGTGCAGAAGTTGTACAGGTAATTGGAAATGTATGTCTTATATATCGTCGCAATGACGAGGACCCTAAATATAATTTACCAAATTAATTAATTGTAAGCTGGTGATTTAAATGTCAATTAAAGAAGATTTAAAAGAAGCAAAAAGAATTGTAATTAAGATAGGGAGTAGTACCTTAACTCATGAGACTTCGAAATTGAATTTAGGACGAATCGAATTATTAATTCGTCAGATAGCTGACCTTAAGAATCAAGATAAAGAAGTCCTTTTAGTAACTTCGGGAGCCATTAGTGCTGGACGTGGAAAGTTAGGGTTAGAGAAGTCTCCGCAGACAATTCCAGAAAAACAGGCTTTGGCGGCAGTCGGTCAAGGATTATTAATGAAGATTTACGAGAAGATTTTTGGTGAATATGGTCAGACTTTAGCCCAAGTCTTATTAACTCAAAGTGACATTACAGAACGCAAGCGATATTTGAACTCACGTAATGCGTTATTTAAATTACTAGACTATGATATCATTCCAGTAATTAATGAAAATGATACCGTAGCAGTAGATGAGATTAAGTTTGGAGATAATGATACCTTATCAGCTTTAGTAGCAAGCTTAATCGATGCTGATTTACTGGTTATACTGTCGGATGTAGAAGGAATCTATACTGGTGATCCTCGCCAAGATGAAGATGCAGAACTAATTCCCGAGGTACATAAGATTGATGATGAATTAGAAGGTTTAGCTAAAGGAGCCGGAACTGACCGTGGAACCGGAGGTATGGTAACTAAGGTACGAGCAGCTAAGATAAGCACTAAGGCAGGAATTCCTATGGTGATAGCTAACGGTAGTCAAGACGATATTCTACGCTTAATTGCTAAAGGAGAGAATCCAGGGACTATCTTTATTCCTGAACAGAAAGAATTAGCGGCTCGCAAGAAATGGATTGCTTTTAATCTTTCAGTACAAGGTAGAGTAGTTGTAGATGAGGGAGCAGCTAAAGCACTATTAAGTCAAGGTAAAAGTCTTTTGGCTTGTGGAATAGTAGATGTAATAGGAGACTTTAAAGCTGGTGATGTAGTAGATATTATGACTCAGAATGAAGAGCATATTGGTCGAGGAATTGTTAACTATTCTTTCAATGAAGTAGATATGATTAAAGGTTTACAGTCCACAGAAATTGAAGCTAAACTTGGCTATAAGGATTATGACGAGGTTATTCATCGTGATAATTTGGCCTGTTTTTAGAAAGCTTAAGTAATTGTGAAGTTACCTGATTACTGTTTTTTAGTCAAAAAATGAGGAGCGTTATTATAAAATTTTTGGATGTTGTTAATTTTAAAATGAAGGGAGTAATGAGCAGATGAGTATCAAAGAAGAGGTGCTTACCAAAGCAAAAGCAGCTCAAACTGCAGCTAGAAATTTGTCTAACTTAGACACTACTGTTAAGAATCAGGCATTGTTGGCTATGGCTGATGCATTAGAGGATAATGCAGAAGAGATTTTGGCTGAGAATAAGAAGGATTTAGAATATGGAAAAGAAGAAGGTTTATCTGAGGCATTAATGGATAGGCTGTTGCTGACTGAAGAGCGAATTAAAAAGATGGCCAACGGATTAAGAGAGGTAGAACAGTTTGGTGATCCAATTGGTGAGGTTATAGAGATGAAGAAACGACCTAATGGTATGCAGGTTGGTAAGGTACGTGTGCCTTTAGGTGTTATCGGTATGATCTATGAAGCTAGACCTAATGTGACAGTGGATGCCGCTGGACTATGTTTAAAAGCAGGAAATGCTATTGTTTTGCGAGGTGGCTCGGAGGCGATCAATTCTAATAAGGTAGTCGCCAAGATTATTGCTGAGGCAGCTTATAAAAACGGAATTCCTAAAGGAGCTATTCAATTAATTGAAACTACTGACCGGGAAGCTGTGCAAGTTATTTTCGGATTAAATGAGTATATAGATGTTTTAATTCCACGAGGAGGGCCGGGTTTAATTCAGGCTGTAATTAATAATTCAAAAGTACCAGTAATCGAAACAGGAGTTGGGAATTGCCATACTTATATCGATAATGAAGCCGATTTAAATATGGCTAAAGAGATAATTATTAATGCTAAAACGCAAAGACCTGGTGTCTGTAATGCTATGGAAACTCTCTTAGTTCATGAAGATATCGCTGAAGATTTATTACCGGAAGTAATAGATGAATTACAAGAGTTGAATGTAGAAATTCACGGTGATGAGGTAGTTCAGGATTTGGGATTGGATATTATTGCTGCTACTGAAGAAGATTGGGAGACAGAATATTTAGACTATATCTTAGCTATTAAGACAGTAAATAGTTTGGAGGAAGCAGTAGACCATATTCATAAATATCACACTAAGCATTCAGAAGCAATCATCACTGATAATTATCATAGAGCACAAGAATTCTTAAAAGTAGTAGATGCAGCAGCGGTTTATGTCAATGCTTCTACTCGGTTTACCGATGGTGGACAATTTGGTTTAGGAGCAGAGATCGGTATTAGTACTCAAAAACTTCATGCCCGTGGTCCAATGGGTATTAATGAATTGACTACTAATAAATTTATTATCTATGGTAGCGGTCAAATTAGAGAATAGTTAGTAGTAATTCTACCAACCGATTTGCAAGTTGAAGTCGGTTGGTTTTTTTATTCACAAAAATTTCACAAAAAAGGTAAAAGCGTTTTAAAGGATTTGTATATGACTTATAGAATTATACTAGTGAAGAAAGGTATAATGTGTGGTAGATTAGATAAAGTTAAAGTACTGAGAGGTATAATAAGGTATAGTTAGGAGGTGTTGGGTTAGTTAGATTTATTTTAAACATCCTTATTTACAAAGATATATAATAAAGAGGAGGAAGAAAATGAATAATTTATCAAAGAAGAGTATTGTAGTCTTATTATTAATGATAGGGGCATTAATTATTGGTACTACGGCTCAGGCTAAAGGATCATTAAAAGCAACTACTATGCAGATTCAATTTAAGCCAGAGTATGATAGTCCGGATGTATTAGGTACTTATGATGCTTATCTAAAGAATACAACATCAAAAACTTATTCTGGGACTGTTGAGTTTTTAGTTCCTAAAGATATTAATCTTGGTAGTGTTTGTGAAATAACGGACGCAGGAGAACATAATTGTCAGTTATATGATGTAAAAGTTAAAGGAGATAAGAAATTAATCGTCTGGAAGACAGGTAAGTTACAGCCAGGTGAAGAGTACCATGCTTATTTAGAGTTTTATTTTAATCCATTACAGATTAACAATAATAGTAGAGAATTCAATTTTAATTATGTAACTACTTATCCAGTGCAGAACTTTACATTTAGAATTACTGAACCATCCCAAGCTAGTAACTTTACAGCTAATTTAGAGGAAGTAGGAATTCAAAGGGACCAATATGGTCTTAAAGAACATATTTATAAGTTAACAGATTTAAAAGAAGGGGCAAGTGTAGATTTAAAGGTTAATTATGACCGAACTACAACTAATGCTTCAGTAACAGCTCAGAATAGTCAAAGCACACAACCAACGGTTACTCAGCAGCAACCAGCCACTCAAGCAGGTTCTGGCAATAATCCAATGGTAATTATTTTAGTAGTAGCTATCTTAGGTGTTATGGGTTACTTTATTTATTATACAATGCAGAATAATGAATCTGCTACTGCAGGTAATAATAAATCTAAAAGGTCTAAGCCTGTAGAGAATAATCGTAAATCTAAATCAAAGTCTAAAGCTAATTTAAAGAATGACTTAAATCCATCAGAAGAGAAGAAACGAGCTCGTCAATTATTATTAGATGGAAAGATTAGTGAAAAGACTTATAAAGATATATTAAAAGATATAGAAGATGAAAATTAGCCTCTAGTTTATCTTCGAGGAGGAGATAATTATGAATCAAAAGACTAAAATGGGAATAGGAATTCTTATCCTATTAATTGGATTTGGTTATTTAATGTTTTCTGGAATTAGTAGTTCTTCTAGTTATTTTTTAACTATTGAAGAAGTGTTAGCCCAAGGCAAGGAGGTTTATGGTAAGCCGTTAAAAGTTTCTGGTTTAATTATAGGTGAATCCATAGATTGGAATGCAGAAGAATTACAGCTAAACTTTAAGATTAAAGAGAAAGATGGGAATGAGGTTATGGCTGTAAGATATAGTGGTGTTAGACCTGATAATTTTAAGGAGGGTGTAACAGCTATTGTACAAGGAACATTTACTAAAGAAGGTTACTTTAAAGCAGATAAATTGATGCTTAAATGTCCTTCTAAGTATGAAGAGGAAAACCCAGAACGAGTTAAAGAAGCAAAAAATAATGAATAAGAATATAGTCAGGAGGAATTAAGATGGCTGAAGTTGGTTCGATAGCGTTATTAATATCTTTAGTTGTTACTATTTATTCAATAGTAGCTTATATTTTAGGTTTAAAGCAGAAGAATAAGAGGTTATTAAAGAGTGCCGAGAATGGAGTCTTTGCTAATGCTATTTTGACTACTGTAGCTTCTGCTGCTTTATTGTATGCATTAGTTACTAGTGATTTTAGTATTAAGTATGTCGCTCATTACACTAATTTTGCTCTGCCTTTAGCTTATAAGATATCAGCATTTTGGGCGGGGAATAGTGGTTCATTATTATTATGGTATTGGGTTTTATCTATTTATGCAGCTATTATTGCATCTTCTAAGAAACCAGAAGGTGCACAGATGCGGCCTTATGCTAGTGCAGTATTGATGTTTATTAGTCTTTTCTTTGCACTTGTATTAAATTTTGAAGCGAGTCCTTTTGCTCAGTTAGGATTTACACCTCAAGATGGACAAGGGTTAAATCCAATGTTACAGAATGTCGGAATGGTAATTCATCCGGTAACGACCTATCTTGGTTATGTAGGTTTTGCAGTACCATTTGCATTTGCGATGGCGGCTTTATATTTAAAAAAGACAGGTGCTACCTGGATTAAGTTAACAAGAAGATGGACGCTCATTGCTTGGTTATTCTTAAGTATCGGTATAGTTTCTGGTGGACAGTGGGCTTATGTAGAGTTAGGTTGGGGAGGTTACTGGGCTTGGGACCCGGTGGAAAATGCTTCCTTATTGCCATGGTTAACTAGTACTGCCTTCTTTCATTCAGTGATGATCCAGGAACGGAAAGGTATGTTAAAGATTTGGAATGTATTATTAATTATCATCACTTTCGCTTTAACTCTATTTGGTACATTCTTAACTCGAAGTGGAATCTTATCTTCGGTTCACGCGTTTGGCGAGTCTCAGATTGGATTATACTTCCTAATCTTTATGGGAGTTATATTAGCAGGGTCACTTAACTTATTTGCTATTCGACGTAAGAGCCTTGAGAGTGAAAATGAATTTGAATCTACTTTATCTAAAGAGAGTAGTTTCTTATTTAATAACTTATTATTAGTTGGTTCAGCATTTGCTGTCTTTTGGGGAACTATCTATCCGATTATCTCTGAGGCAGTAAGAGGTGTTAAGGTTACAGTAGGACCTCCATTCTTTAATCAGGTAAACGTTCCAATTGGTATCTTATTAGTAATCTTAACTGGAATCTGTCCATTGATTGCTTGGCGGAAGTCTTCATGGCAGAACTTTAGGAAAAACTTCTTAGCTCCTTTAGTTTTAAGTATCATTTTTGCAGCAGGGATTTATATAACTATGGGAGTTAATGAAATTTATCCATTATTAGCTTTAACAAGTTCATTCTTTGTATTTTTAACTATTATTATGGAGTTCTATCGTGGTGTTAAGGCACGAATGAAGATGACAGATGAAGGACTAATGACGGCTCTATTTAGATTAGTTTCACGTAATCGTCGTCGATATGGTGGTTATATAGTTCACTTAGCTGTTGTTATTATGATTATAGGAATTACGGGTTCGAGTGCTTATAAATTAGAAAGAGAGGTAACTGTTAATCAAGGAGAAGTCATTCATTTTGAAGAGTATGATATTACTTACCATGGTTTAAAGGTGCAAAAGGACCCTAATAAGGATACTGTTTATGCAAACTTAAGTGTCAAGAAGAATGGAAAACCATATACCACATTAAGACCGGCTAAACAGTACTTTAAGACTTGGGAAGAACCTGTTACTGAAGTTGATTTTAAAAGTGGAATTGAAGAAGATTTATATATAATTTTAGCAGGATGGTCAGATAGTGGAGCACAGGCGATCTTAAAAGTAGTTATTAATCCTCTAGTTAGTTGGTTATTCTTTGGTATCAATATTTTGATTGTTGGTACTTTAATTGCTGTTTGGCCAGATGACCGACAGCGTTCTATTGAACTGCTAAAGGAGATGCATAAAGATGCGTAAGAAAATTGCTACGATTTTAGTTTTAGTTAGTATTATGGTGGTTTTTACTTCGGCAGTTAGCTATGCTTTAACAGTCAAAGATGTAGCAAAAGAGATTAAGATGGTAGGTTGTGAGATGTTAGTCTCAGTCTGTCGGACTGATGCTGCCAATGAAATGAGGAATACTATTGCGGGTATGGTAGATAAAGGTATGACTAAAAAAGAGATAATTACTTCCTTTATTGAAAAGTATGGAGAACAGGTCTATGCAGCTCCAACTAAAAAAGGCTTTAATCTGATTGCTTGGATTATGCCTTTCTTAGCCATTATTGTTGGGGGAGGAGTTATCTATTACTTCGCTCGTCAGTGGTCTGCTGCTTATGAGTTTGGAACTAGTAATAAGACAACGGAACATTTAAGCAAAGAAGAGGAAGAGGAATACAAGGAACAATTAGATGAAGAGTTTAAAAAATACCTATAATATAGATTTAAGGAGGGGTTCTTATGAGCTTAATAACCGGTCTCGTTTTGGGAGCGATGGTACTTTACTTAATAGGTTACCCGATTGTAACGGAAGAAGAAATAGATATAGTTGATTATAGGGAACGAGTGAATACTCTAGAAGATGATATAGAGTTAAGAAAAGAAGCTATCTTTTCTGAGTTAGGTGAGATAGAGCTTGATTATCAGATGAATAAGTTATCAGAAGATGATTATAAAGAACTAAAAGGTAGATTACAGAAGTTAGCTGTAGAAGTTATGAAGGAAGAAGAAGCTAGTTAAAAAGCTTAAGGAGTGAAAGCAATGGGGAATCAGCCACTATTAGCAGTTAAAGAATTAAAGAAAGATATAGGAAAGAAGAATATATTGAGTGATATCAATTTTTCTTTAAATCAAGGAGAAGTGTTAAGTATTTTTGGACCAAATGGAGCCGGGAAGACTACTCTCCTTAAATTGCTCTCTACGGTAACTGACTTGACTACAGGTGAATTAAAGATTGCAGGCGAATCAGTCGTAGAGAATACAATTCATTTAAGGAAAGATATTGGGGTGATTTCCCATCATACTTTTTTATATGGTGATTTAACGGCTTACGAAAATTTAAAGTTCTATGGTGAAATGTATGGAGTGAATAATTTAAAAGATCGAATTTTTGATGTGATAGATGAGGTAGGTTTAAACTTCTGTCTTCATGATTTAGTACGTACTTTCTCTAGGGGAATGAAGCAAAGGTTATCTATTGCGCGGGCTATCTTACATTTTCCAGAAATTTTATTATTAGATGAACCATATACAGGATTAGACCAGCATGCTATCGAAATGTTAAATAGAGTAATTAATGGACTTAATACTACTCAAAGAACTATAGTAATGATTACTCATAATTTTCAACAAGGATTAAATTTAAGTGATCGCTTTTTAATCTTAGTTAATGGTAGAGTCAGGTTTGAAGGGGTAAGTAATGATTTTAATTTATTAGAATTACAAGAGAAATATAAAGAATTGTTAGGGGAGTAGCAGATGACTTTCTTTAAGCAGATTAAAGCATTAGTCTGGAAAGATTTGAAATCAGAATTTCGAACAAAAGAAATGTTAAGTTCAATGTTAATTTTTGCTTTCTTAGTAATAGTAATCTTTAGTTTTGCTTTTGATCCTACGGATGAGACTTTAAAAGAAGTGTTTCCGGGAATCATATGGGTTGCTTTTATCTTTGCCGGGATTCTAGGATTGAATCGTTCTTTTGTAGCTGAGAAACAGAATAATAGTATTCATGGTTTAATGTTATGTCCTGCTGATAGAAGTGCAATCTATTTTGGAAAAGTGATTACTAACTTAGTTTTGATGTTGATTATGGAAGCCATTTCTTTACCAATCTTTATAATTTTATTTGATTATTCCTTTAGTGGCTCTATATTGAAATTAATTTTAGTAATCTTGTTAGGAACTTTTGGTTTTGTTGCTATTGGGACTTTTTTAGCAGCATTAACTGCTAATACTAGGACTAGTGAAGTATTATTGCCAATTATTCTCTTTCCGGTAATTGTTCCTTTAGTAATTGGAGCAGTTGAATCGACAGGGGCTATCTTCATTGGTGAGGAAATGAGTGAGATTCTGCCCTGGTTGAAGGTATTAGGTATTTATGATTTAATTTTTATCACGGTTCCGTTTATGTTATTTGATTTTGTTTTGGAGGTGTAGATATTGGAGACATTTGATAAAGATAATAGATATAGCAATATTCTAGGTTGGTTAGCCTTTTTAGTTACTTCGGTAGCTCTTTATATGGTTTTTGAATATGCACCAACTGAAAGAGTTATGGGACATATTCAGAGGCTATTTTACTTTCATGTAGCAGCAGCCTGGATTGCTTTTTTTGCTTTCTTTGTAGTCTTTGTCGGTAGTATCATCTATCTTAAGAAGCGTAGTACATTCTGGGATAATATTGCTTTGGCTTCGGCAGAGATTGGGGTAGCATTTACTACTATCGTTTTGATTACTGGTCCAATTTGGGCAAGACCTATCTGGAATGCTTGGTGGACTTGGGATCCGCGGTTGACTACTACTTTAATTTTATGGTTTATATATATTGCTTACATTATACTTAGAGCTTCAGCAGATGAAAGTGAAAAGAAAGCACGGTTTGCAGCTATCTTTGGGATAGTTGGTTTTGTAGATGTGCCTATCGTTTTTATGTCTATTAGATGGTGGAGAACAATTCATCCTCAAGTTATAGAAGGTGGCGGTATGAATTTAGCACCTACTATGGTTCAGACTCTATTAGTTAGTATTGCTGCTTTTACTTTTATCTACTTCTATTTATTATTAAGAAGAGTTAAAGTAGAAGTGTTAAAGAATCAAGTTAAGGAAATGAAAGAAGAATTGCGAAAATTACAATATAATTAAGTAACTAAGGCTTATTTGAGGAGGCGTTAGGATGAAAAATTTAGATTACTTATTTGCTGGTTATTTAATAATCTGGATTATTATATTTAGTTATACTATGTTTGTTGGTAAGAAACAGAAGAACTTAGAAGAAGAAGTGGAGTTTATTAAAAGAACTCTAGATAAATTAAATTAATTCTAAAGGAAGAATTATTAAATCTAAGGGGGAATAGAGAATGGATAAGCAAAAACTAATAATTTTAGGTCTAGCTGTTTTATTATTGGTTGGTTTAATTGCTACTAATCAATCGAATTGGACTCCAAAAGAGGAGTCAGGAGTTTCTATGGAACAGCTTACTGGTCAAAGCGGAGGAGGTCAACAAGGAGGAAAAACTTCAAAAAAATCTCCACATGACACAGATGTTAAGGTTGAGACAAACAAGTATGGGTTTCCGAAAGAGGTTGCCGGTGTGAAGCTAAACAACTTCTTATCAGGTCAAAAAGAAATTAAGAGTATTGAAAAGTTACACGGAACTAGTATAGATATAGTAGATGGTTATGTAGCAACTTATGGTGGAGGGCAGAAGGAAGTTAAGATTTGGCTTTCAGAAGCTAAGACAAAAGCAAAGGCTGCTGAGCAGATTAAGGTAATGACTGAAATGATTATGAAGAATAGTGATGTATTTGCCAAGCCGAGTGTATTTCAAGTTAGTGGAACTCGTTTCTTCCAGACTAAAGGAATGGGAATGAATAATTACTACTATCAGAAAGGTAAGAAGGCTTATTGGATTTCAGTTAAAGGCGTTGATGAGGCGGCTATAATGGGTCTTATCTTTAAAGTTTTATAAAGAAGTTAAATAAGGGAATGTTAAATATAAAGTCCATTAGGGTTAATACTCTTGTGGACTTTTTATAATTATAAAACTCATTATGTTTATTTTTTAATGTAAGAAGAGAGGTGGTTATAAGATGTCAGAAATAGATCTACATATTCATACTTGTTATAGTGCTGATGGAGAGTTTAAGCCAGCAGATATTATAAAATTAGCTTCTAAGAAGCAGTTGGAAGCAGTGGCTATTACTGACCATGACACTGTAGATGGTTTAGAAGAAGCGATTAAAACAGGACGAGAATATAATATCGAAGTAGTGCCGGGTATTGAGTTTGATACTGAATACCAAGAAGAGAATCTACACATCTTAGGTTATTATTTAGATTGGAAATCATCGGAGTTAGATGAAGTTACTAAGCAGATTCGTGATAGTCAGTATCAGCAAGCTAAGGCTAGAGTTAAACTGTTGCAAGAGATGGGATTTAAATTATCTTGGCAAGTGGTTGAGAAAGAAGCATCTATTCTTCCGGTAGGAGGAATAATAGCTAAAGTATTACTCAATAATGGTTTGAATGAGGATGATGAGAGATTAATACCTTATTTAGATGGTAAAAGAAGTGGTCAGCCGTATTTTAACTTTTATTTAGATTACTTTTTACCAGGAAAACCAGCATATATTAAGAATGAATTACCTGATGCTAGGGAAGTAATTGAATTGATCCATAGTTTAGGAGGAGTAGCAGTATTAGCGCATCCTGGGTCGGCTATTAGCTTAGATGAGAATGAAGAGATTTTATATAAGTTAATTGAGAGAGGTTTAGATGGATTAGAAGCTTATAGCACTTACCATTCTCCTAAAGAGGTAATTAAATTTACTACTTGGGCAAAAGAAGAAGGGGTATTAATTACGGCTGGCAGTGATTTTCATGGTAAATTAAAGCCAGAAGTTAAATTAGGTGGGGTCGATGGCAATGACTATCAACTACTTACTAGGTTAAAAGGAAGGGCTAACCGATAATAAGAGCATAATTTCAGAGGAATTTTATGGTTTGTGGAGAAGAGATGTATTGAAAGGAGTAATTTAAACAATGGTAATTAATCAGAAATTCTCCACTATCTTTTATTTATTAGGTTCTCTATTAATTAGTTTAGGAATAGTATTATTTATTCCTATTATATTAGTTCTTTTATATCAGGAAGGTTTGCTATTATATAAGTCGTTTTTAATTCCTGCATTAATATCATTAGCTATTGGTATTTTATTAACTTGGACTACTGAACAAAAACAGAAATTAACTTTGACTACTAGTATGGTAGTTTGTGGTTTGGGTTGGTTTCTATTTTCTATAATTGGGTCAATTCCCTTTCAAATTGGATTAGGAAAAAGCTTTATAGATGCTTTTTTTGAAGCAGTGAGTGGCTTTACAACAACCGGAATTACTGTCTTTCAAGGATTAGAGCAGATGCCTAAATCGGTTATCTTTTGGCGGAGCTTAATTCAGTGGTTAGGCGGTTTAGGGATTTTAACTTTCTTTTTAGTTATTACTTTTCGTAGTGAAGGTGGCGCTTGGCAGCTATTTACTGCTGAAAGCCATAAAATAAGTACTTCGCGACCGGTGCCTAATGTTTTTAGAACTGTTAAGATCCTATGGGGAATTTACATCGGCTTTACTCTTTTAGAGATTATATTGTTAACTATATTTCAAGTCTCAGTCTATGACGCTTTAATCCATAGCTTAACTACTCTATCAACTGGTGGATTCTCTAATTATGACAGTAGTATTGGGCACTTTCAACAGATAGGGCATCCATTTTACAAAGTTATTGAATATATAATAATCTTCTTTATGTTATTAGGCGGAATTAATTTCTTAGTTCATTTTAAAGTATTAACTGGGAATATTAAAGAATTAGTTAATAACTTAGAGTTAAGATATTTTTGGGGATTAATTTTAGGTGTTACTTTATTAATCTTTGTTGGAGTAGTAGTGAAGAATGGAGGTTTAGATTTAGTTAATTTAGAATCTGATTTTAGAACAATTCTTTTTCAGGTAGTTTCAATTATAACTACTACCGGCTATGGAACAGAAAGTATAATGGCTAGCTTCTTTCCAGCGATAGCTAAGCAGTTATTTCTTATGTTAATGTTAATCGGTGGTTGTGTTGGTTCAACAGCTGGTGGTATTAAAGTTATCAGAATAGCTATCTTAAATAAGTTATTCACTCGCGAAATTAAAAAGATCTACTTGCCTAAAAGGGCAGTTTTGCCGGTGAAATTAGATAAAAGAATTATTGAAGACGAAGAAGTATTAAAGATTGCTGCTCTATTCTTTGGTTGGTTAGTTCTAATTTTAATCGGTGGTATGATTACAGCTTTATTTTCCGACTTATCTGCATTACAGGCGTTTTCCGGAATGTTTTCAGCAGTTGGTAATATTGGTCCTTTTTATTTTAGTGTGGAGAAGATGGCTTCATTATCACCAGTAATTAAGTTAACTTATATTATTGGTATGTTAGCAGGAAGACTTGAGATTTTACCGGTATTTATTTTGTTTACTAAGCAGGCTTGGAAGTAAAGGTTAGGTTGAGGTTTAGATTAAGGCTAAGGAAAAAACATTAGAACCTTAAAAAGTTTTGGACACAGACTGACGCAGACAAAACACAGACTAAAAAATAAGGTTAAGACTAAGACAGAGATAATTAATAGTCTATAGTTAAAGTAGAGTAATATCGGCTAAAGAGTTGGCTTTCACGCATAATCAATTGATATAAATTGTTTATAAAGTAATATATTAGTCAAAAAAGTTAGGTAACGGGAGAATTTTAATAAAACTCTCGAATTTACAGACGGTATTAGAAAATCTGCAGATAATAAGTAGGAGTGATATATAATGTATATTATAATCGCTGGTGGTGGAATAGTTGGTCGTAATCTAACTAAAAGATTGGCAGCTAATCATGATGTAGTAGTTATAGATGTAGACCGCGAGATTTGTGAGCGAATCTATTCTCAATATGGGGCAATTAGTATTTGTGGTAATGCAACCCAGATAGATGTTTTAAGAGAGGCTGGAATTGAAAAATGTGATGTAGCTGTGGGGGTAATGCGTAATGATGCTGATAATTTAGCTTTTTCATTATTAGCTAAGAACTATGGGTTAGAACGAATATTAGTAAGGATGAGAGAGCCAGAGTATGAAAGTGCTTATAAGATGGCTGGAGCAACTAATATTGCTGGCGCAATGGAGATGATGGTCGATAAATTTGTAGTGGATATTGAGCAACCAGAGATTCAAAAGGTTATTTCATTAGAAGATGGTAAGGCAGAGATTTCGATTGTTACTATTCCAGAAAAAGCAAAATGTTCAGGGTTGACAGTTTCAGAGATAGTAAATAGCAAAGGATTTCCTGAAAAGTGTGTAATAGCAGGGATTTTTGACCAAGAAGTAGATGAATTGATCATTCCACGTGGGAATAAGCGAATTAATAGTAATAATAAAGTCTTTCTAGTGGCAACTAGAGAAAATATTGAAAAAGCAGCTAATTATTTACGAAAATAGACTATTAATTAGTTATTTATATGATTAATATACTGAATCCGGATTGAATTGTATTATAGTGCAATTTAATCCGGATTTTTGTATGTTAAGATAAAAATTTGGTTAAAATACCCAATTAATTAATATTTTTTCTCTTTTTTAAGAGAAAAATAGAGAAAATTGCAGGAATTTATATGATAGATGTTTAAATATAAATATGAACTATTTATGAACTAAAGAAGTATAAAGAGATGGAATGTGACATATATCATACTGCCGTATGGTATTCATGTGACAAATGTCACATTTTTTAAAAAACAACTACTTGTGAAAGGGTTAACGACATTTATGTCTAATTATGTATTATAACCGAATATTATATACATATAACAGAAAGTTAATCGCATATTAGAAGTTTTAATTATTTTAGATAGTTGGATATAGATAGCATTATTCTATAATAAAAGTTTGTCCAGAGGAATCTAACTTTTTAAATATAAATATCAAGTTAGATGAAGGGGGGATAAATGGATAGGGGAATAAAGGAATTATAATAAATTAAAAGATGGAGAGGAAAGGTTCACAGTTAAGTATGGTTTTAAAAACGAAAGGAGGTACTAATTAATGAAAAGTACTAAAAAAGTTAATCTGTTGTTAAGTTTTAGTTTTGTTTTAGTATTGGCATTAGCAGCAGTAGTTGCGATGCCGGCAGATGTAGAAGCTCAGGCAAAAGCTTCAGAAGCTTGTCTATCCTGCCACGGTAAGGTAAAGACTCAATTCCAATTTAAACGTTCACAGCACAGTTTAAATGATGTGAATTGTATGGATTGTCACGAATCTCATGACAAGAAGACAACTCAATCTAACAAGGCTACATTAAAGATGGAGGAGCCAGAGTTATGTTATAGTTGTCACGAGGATGTGAAGTTGAAATTTGCTCAGAGAAATAGTCATAACTTAGAGAGTGGTGAAATGACTTGCTCAAGCTGTCACACTCCACACGGAGGTCCAGGTGGTGACGTAAATGCGTCATTAAAGAAGCATACTCCACTAGCTGGAAGAGCTAATGACATTCCAAATGAAACTTGTGTGAGTTGTCATGCTGAAAAAGAAGGTCCATTTGTAAATCAACATAGTTCTGTAGTAGCTGAAGAGGGTTGTGCAAGTTGTCATACGCCACACGGTAGTCAGAATCGATTTATGTTAAAGTATCAAAAAACTGACACGTTATGTTTAAGTTGTCACGGCGAAGTAAAAAGCTGGCATTATTATTATTTAGATGCTAATCCTGCCGTAGATAGTAATGCAGCTTTCACTACTGATTTTGCTAACTGTACAAATTGTCACGGAACTATTCATGGTTCTAATGAAGATTTCATGATGCTAGAAGAATAAATTGAAAATAGGAAGGAGGAGTTAAGTAATGAAGAAAATAAAATGTTCATTGACTTTAATATTGGTTTTAAGTATTTTAGTAGTTCCTGTACATGCTAAAGATATTAATGTGATGAAGGCAGGGACGCCAAACGCTAAACTGGATACTTCAGCACTTAAGCTGGAAGCGGTAGATTATAAATTAGGTTTGCGGTCAGTCAGTGTTGATGGAAATAAAGGAGTTTATAATTCAGACATTAATTTAGATGATGGTTTACGTCTATTAAATTTAGATGCTACTTTTGTTCCAACAACTGATAAAGCTGATAGATATTTAGATTTAGCTCGTTTCAGTCTAGGAGATGTAGGAGATCCAACGCCTACTTATGAATTGAAATTAAAAGAGTATGGTCTTTACAATTTTGGAGTTAAACGTAGTGAAAGAGATTATGTCTATGAAAATGGTGCTGATGCTGACCACCATACTTATGATTTTACTAGAACACAAGACTCAATGCATTTGACAATTACTCCAGAAGGGTTACCTAAATTCTTTATTTCTAAAAGAAAGTTAGATAGAGAAGGCATATCAGTATTAACAAAAGATTTATATGAAACTCATGCTGAATTTTTAATGAATACGCCAATTAATGAAACGAGTCAAGATGCAACTGTAGGTACTGAGTTTAGTTATGCTGGATATGATTTTTATTTAGCTCATACTCAAGATAGTTATACTGGTAGTGTATTACAGGAACCGGCGGAAGCATTGGGAACAGATAATATAGGAGATAAAGATGGGCAGTATCAAGATCACGAAACAAGAAGTTTAGACCGAGGAATTGATCAGTTAAAAGTTCATAAGATATTTAATGATCGTTTTGATGTAACATTAAGTTTGAAAGATGCTCGAGGAGATGGAGCATTCTCTGTAGCAGGATATATTGATGCTTATAGTCACAATGCATATGATAATAATGGTAATTTAGTGGATACTACACAAACAGTTCAAGAAAGAAAGACTACTTATGGTAATACAAATTCAGATAGTTTCATAGGCAGTATGGACACTACGTTATTAATTAATAAGGATACTTATTTACACAGTGGGTATAAAAGTACAGAAACAGAAAATAACATTGATTACTTTGCTTATTATTTTGATAATGGAACCCCTAATGACACATCTGATGATCATATATCAGCTTGGCCAGGAGATGGTTCAGGTGAGTGGAAGAAATTGAATAAGAATTTCTATAATCAAAAAGATAAGTATTACGTTAAAGGAGAACACTATTTAAATAATGAACTAAAGGCAGAGGTAGGTTATCTTTATACTAAAGAGAAAGATAAAGGAGCACATGGACCAGGAGAAACTACAGAAGATGGTTATCAACTAGGCTTTTTATATAATCCGATAGAGACAGTCAAACTCGACTTGGATTATAAAGATACAGCAATTGAAGAAGAAGGAACAGAAATAGCTGATAATGAAGAAATTGATTTTGAAGTTGAATGGGAAGTACTTGACAATTTAAAATTAACTAGTAAATATAGAAAGGAAGAAGATGATGGCTCTCATTATGGAGCATATGTTGGTTATCCAGCAGGGCATTATGAGGATGCTAAAAGAGAAAATGAAATTCAAACATTTAGTGTGAATTATCAGCCAGTAGTTAATTTAGACTTGGGATTATCTTATTCTGACCAAACTTTCGAAGCAGTAAATGGTTTTAACTCGGATGGTTCAGGTACAATCCTTGAATATACTACTAAAGTCAATAACGATCTTTATAACGTGAATGCAACATATCAAGCAAGTGAAGACTTCAGTGCCAATTTCTATGGTAATTACATTGAAGGTCAAGAATCTGTATCTAATATTAATAATGAAAGTTTCAAGAATGAGTATACAGACTTTGGTCTTAACTTAACTAAAGCTGTACCTATCTATGATAACTTGGATGTCACTTTAGATTTACGTCGTGTTGAATACGATGAGACGCCAAGTGATGTAGCATTATACGGTACAAACGCTAACGATTATTCAGCAGACATCATTACTTTAGGCTTAGAAGGCGGATTTTAATTAGTAATTCTAAGCTAAGTTAAATAAAGTAAGAAGTACGATTTGAAGACTCTCGTTCCCAGCGGGAGTCTTCTTTTTTGTTCTGTAATTATATTGTATAATCAAAATATGATGAAGCTATGAAGAAAGTTTGAAATAAATGTGACGTTTAATTTTTTATTTACTCAAAGTTACCCGTTCTTTTGCAGACCTTAAAAACAGTATTAAATAAGATTTATTGAACGGAAGATAAGGACGTTTTCTGTTTGACCGAAGGGAGTTGGAAAACGTCCCTGGAGTGAGATGAATCTTATTTAATTGGTTACTGTTTTTCCAGTCAAAAAAGAATGGGTAACGTTATTCCAAAAACATTTATACAAGAGTTTTAGTTAATAGCTTTTAAAAAATAACAGGTATTTAATTATGCTCAGAATTTAATTATGAGATTTGTTTAATTTGTATTATCTGCTTCTAGATAGTAATAAATAGAATTTTTTTATAAAAAAGTCAATAAAAAAAGGATAAAGCATACCCTCCCTAGAATAAGTATAATAAATAAAGGAATATTTACTCATATATGTAAAAGAGGTAGATTAATTTCAGAAAATTATAATTTTCAAAATATTCTATTATGAGACTAAGTTAGAATATTTAACTAGGAAGTATTTTGGTTTATAACTGCATAATAAAGGAATGCAGTTTTAAATAAATTAATTATTAAACTCAAGAGGGGAGATTATTAATTATGGGACAGAATAAGCTTAAGGAGTCTATTCTTAACAAGGATGAATTTACTGTAACGTGGGAGCTAGTACCTGGACGAGGGGCACGAGAAGCAAATCAAGAATTTATATTTGAAGGAGCAGAGCAGGCAGCAGAAAGTGACAAAGTTGATGGGATAACTATTACTGATAATCCTGGAGGGAATCCAGCGATTTCAGCTGAATACTTAGGTATGAAGGCTGAAGAAATTGGAATTCCAGCTTTAGTGCATTTTACTTGTAAGGACAAAAACCGTAACCAGATGGAGAGTTTTTTGTATTCTCTAGAAAGGGAAGAAGTTAATAATATTTTGGTTATGACCGGAGACTATCCAGTGGGGGGATATGATAGTCGTTCAAGACCTGTATATGACATGGACCCTACTCAAGTTTTAGAAATGGTTACGGATTTGAATGATGGATTAAAGTATAAGGATGCTTTTGGTAGAAGTGTTGAGTTACAAGAGACTAACTTCTTCCCAGGAGCAGCAGTTTCACCATTTAAGCAATTAGAATCTGAACAGATGGTTCAGTACTATAAGCTGAAGAAGAAGATAGAAGCAGGAGCTAAATTTATTATTCCTCAGTTAGGATACGATGCTCGTAAGTTTCATGAATTAATTCAATTTATTGAAATGAATGATTGGGATATTCCGGTTATTGGTAACGTTTATGTATTATCTTATGGCGCAAGTAGAGCAATGAACGCTAATCGTATTCCTGGTTGTGTAGTAACTGATAAGTTAGTCGATAAATTGGCTGAAGAAAAAGAAGCTGATGATAAAGGTAAGCATGCTCGTTTAATGAGGGCAGCTAAGATGTATGCTTACATGAAAGGTATGGGCTATGCTGGAGTTCACTTAGGTGGACACGGTATGGGGATTGAAGATGTAGAGTTTATTGTAGATAAAGGTGAAGAGCTAGCACCTAACTGGCAAGATTATATTCATGAATTTGAATTTCCAATGGAAGACGGATTTTATTACTTCGAAAAGGACGAGGAAACTGGCTTAAATACAAAACAGCCAGCTGCTAGAACTCATAAACCGAGCAAGGGTTTAATGAATAGAACATTTAGAGTTATGCATCATGCTCTATTTGAACCAGATAGTCCGTTCTTTAAGCCGATGCAGTATCTATGTAAATCTGTTGACGATAGTTCACTAGAAAAACCATTTGAATTTATGGAACGAGTTATTAAAACTGTTTCTAATGATTGTCAAGAGTGTGGAGATTGTGCATTATTCGACTTAGCATATATCTGTCCAATGTCACAATGCCCTAAAAATCAGCGTAACGGAGCTTGTGGCGGTAGTAGAGATGGTTATTGCGAGGTATATCCTAATGAGAAGAAATGTCTATATGTACGAGTCTATGATAGATTAAAAGCATATGGTGAAGAAAAGCAGTTACAAGAATATCAGATTCCACCGGTTAACTGGGATTTTCATCATACTGCTTCTTGGCTTAACTTCTTTATGGGACGTGATCATTCAGCAAAGAGATTGGGAATTACGCCTCCAGGTAGTGAAAGCGAAGGTAAAAGTAAGAAGGCTTAGTAATATATAATAAATTTTGATTAAAAATCTCTGAGGAATATTCCTCAGAGATTTTTAATATCTATTTTGATAAAATAATGCTTGATAAAATCTAAGTAATTTGTTATAATATTAGAAAAGAAGAATAAATATGTAGAATTAACAATAAAATAAAAGTCTTATGATATTCCTCGATAATGGCACATTTATTGAAAGATAAAGTCGCAAAGGTTTGAATCTAAGGTATAAAGCTATGATTGTCAAACTACCGAAAGGGATATAGGTGTGATATTATACAATAAGCCCTATTCCTCTTTATAAGTGAGGAATAGGGCTTTTGTTTTAAAATAATAAAAATTTAAGAGAGTTTAGTCTTCTCTTTTATGACATCTTACACAGACATTAGCCTTCTTACCCTTAAGGCTAATATGTTGCTTAGGGTCACCTAAGTTATGGCATCTAGCACAAAATGCTGTTGCTAATTCACTAGATGGTCTGTTACCAGGTACGTGACACTTAACACATAAATCAGCATTTTTAGTGTCAGTAGCAATCTGGTGAGTCGGATTAGGTCCCGTATGAGCACGGTGACAATTTTCACAGTCCTTTACCTTCCAGTCAAGCTCTACCTGGTGAGCAGGCTTAGGTCCTGTCTTGTGTGCAGGGCCGAACTGGTGACATTGGTTACAGAATGCACCGTCCTTAGTATTCATTTCTTCTGGAACTTTGTGACAATCTGCACATTTTGTGGCATCCATGCTGTCTTTAAAGACGGGATGCGACTTAGGGATTGTTGGTGTACCTGCTGCTAGTACATTACTACTTAGTAATAATACAAAAGCTAGTACAGTTAAAATTAAAATCTTCTTTTTCAATTATTTCACCCCCTTTAAACTTATAAAACTTACCCCCTATATAAAAATATGTGTTCAATACATAATATTAGATATAAGTCTTATATATTCCTGCATTGGATAAAAAATATATGATATTTATTAGTAAAAGTAAAAAACTGGTGGTTAACTATTAAACCACCAGTTTTGTTCATGTTTAGTTGTCTTTAATATCGTATAGTTTAGCTCTGTTCACTCTAGCTTCTAAATGGCTATTAATTAAGAGGCGTTTGATAAAAGGATGCTTCTCCCAAGGAATAGATTTGCCTAGGGTTAAATAAATAGCATAGGCCTGTTTGGCTTGTTCTCTTAGAGGATATTCATCGATGAATTTCTTTAATCTATTAAGGATCTTTTCTTTCTTATGAGGATTTAATAACTGTTTTTTAAGAAATTGTTGAGTAAATTTATTAAGAGATTTAGTTTGTAGTTGATTTTCAATAGGTTTTATTTTAGATTGAGAAAAGTATAATTGACTAAAATATGCAAGGTCAGCAAGTGTTTCAGAGTTTTGGAGATATTCTGTTATATTATTTACTATTTCTTCACTATCAAATTCATGCTCGGCAGTTTGAAGTTTTCGTTTTGCATAAGCATCGAACTTGGCCATCTTATATATTCCATTCTTAATTACTCCTTTTACAGCACGGGGTGTTTCTTCATCGTATAGCATTTCTTCTAATAATCTTCTTAATTTACTTCTAATCTTTTTAATGAATTTACAAAGTAATTGGTACTGGTCAAAATTTTCTAAAGCGTTTTTATAGGGTTCCTCTAAATAATTAATATAATTAATAACTTGTAAGTAAGTTCTGTCAATTACTAATCGCAAGATTCGCTCGAACTTTTCTAAATTTAGGTCTTTTCTTCTTGGATAATAGTAGTTAAAGAATAAATAGTTTAAAGTCTCTTTTGGATTATTTTTAATTAATTTTTCTAGCTTTAATAGATAAAAGTTATTCTCTTCTATTTCATTCATCGGTTGATTATACAATGAATCAAATATAGAAAAACTGAAATCATTTCGTCTGCACATTAAATATCACCTTCTAACTTATTTTATGTTATTTTGTCCAGGAAGGTTACTAATTACTCATTAGTTTAAAAAGAACATTCTTATTATATCTTCTTTATTTTAAAATTTCCTTGAGAGAATAGGTTAATTGTTATATTATAATAGGTATAGAAGATAATAACTATAGGGGTTGAAGACAATGCTAAAAAGCTTAGTTAATAAAGATATCAAGAGAATTGGAATTATGGGAGGGACTTTTGATCCAATCCATAATGGACATTTAGTCACTGCTGAAGCGGCAGCTTATCAATATGAATTGGATAGAGTCGTCTTTGTTCCATCAGCTAGTCCTCCACACAAGAATAATCAGAATATTACTGATGCTGAGGAGCGGTATACTATGGTTATTCTAGCTACTATGACTAATCCTAAATTTATAGTATCGAGGATTGAATTAGAAAGGGAAGGCCCTTCATATGCGATAGATACTGTTAGGGCTGTAAATGGATTATTTGAAGAGATAGAAATTTATTTTATTACCGGGGCTGATGCTATACTAGAAATATTTACTTGGAAGGAAGCAGAGACCCTTTTAAAAGAGTGTAGATTTATTGCTGCGACTAGACCAGGTTATTCATTATCTAGAATTAAGACCGGTCTTTATGAAAAGTACCAAGACCAGATTTCTCTTTTGAAAATTCCTGGATTAGGAATTTCATCGACTGATATTAGAAATAGGGTTAGGGCTAAGAGACCAATAAAGTATCAACTACCTCAGACGGTCGAGGCATATATCAAGAAACGAAAACTATATTTGAGGTGACATCAATGTTAGAGGTTGAGAGAATTGATAAATTAAAAGAGATGATTTCTCCAAAGAGGTTAGAGCATAGTTTAGGAGTAAGAGATACAGCTATTGATTTGGCTACAATATATGGTGTCAATCCCCAAAAGACGAGGATAGCCGGGTTATTACACGACTGTGCTAAAGGGATAACCAACAATAACCTATTGAAAATGGCCGATGAGTTTGGTATAGTAATAGACGGTGTCATAAAGAAGGTGCCTGCTTTGTTGCATGCACCTGTGGGAGCAGAACTTGCTAAAAGGGAATTCGAGGTTGATGATGAGGAGATATTAAATGCGATTCGGGTTCATACTTTAGGTTCTGAAGAGATGAATCTTTTAGAGAAGGTTATATTATTAGCAGATTATATAGAACCAGGACGGAGTTGTCCAGGTATCATTGAAGTAAGAAAGAAGGCTAAAGTCAATATTGATCTTGCTATTAGAATTGCTTGTGATAATACTTTAATGTACCATTTAAATAACCAAAAATTGATTCACCCCCAGACTTTGCTTACTCGTAATGCTTTTCTTAGAAAGGGTGAAAATGATGAGTAAGTATAATCGGTTTGAAAAGGATCGTCTTAAAGCACAAGAAGAACGTAAGACGAAACGTGCTAGAAAGAAGCTTTATTTAAAAATGTCTATTTTAGTTATATTATTAAGTATAATAGTTAGTGTAGGCGTATTTGGGTTAATGAATGACTTAGGGATTAGTGATAAACAGGAGTTATTAGTTGAACAGAAATTAAACTTTTTAATCTTAGGTTCAGATGCTTTAAATCAAGGAATTAATAGAGCAGACTCGATAATGGTAGCTAGTGTTGATTTAAAAGATGGTCAAATAGGTATTCTTTCTTTACCTCGGGATACAAGAGTACAGATTCCAGGGAAGGAAGGCTATCATAAATTGAATGCTGCTTATGCTTATGGTGGCTCGGAATTAATAAAGGAGACGGTAGAGAAGTTAATTAAAGTTCCTATTGATTATTCGATAAGCACTGATTTTAATGGGTTTAAGTCTATTATTAATACTTTAGGTGGAATAGAAGTAAATGTGGCTAAAGATTTAAAGTATATTGACCAGGCAGGAGGTTTATATATAGATATTCCGGCTGGGAATCAGACTTTATATGGTCAACAGGCTTTAGAGTATATTAGATTTAGACATGATAGATTAGGTGATATTGGTAGGATTAGACGACAACAGAAATTCATAAAAGCAGTAATGGATAAGATATTAACTCCCAAAGTAATATTTAAAATTCCAAAACTTATTAAGCAATTATCAGATAATATTGAGACAGACTTACCAATGACTAAAGGACTTAAGTTAGCCATGGAGTTGACTGATGAGATTAGAGACTTTAATAGAAGTAAGATTAAGATGGAGACTCTACCAGGCACCCCTAAATATGCTGATGGGATCAGCTATTGGGTTCCTGATAAAGCTAAATTAGAAGCAGTAACTTCAAGTTTGATTAGAAGTAAAGATTATCTAAATAATTCTCAATTGAATGTTATGGTTCTGAATGGTAATGGGAAAGTAGGTTTAGCTAATGAAATAGGAGATTTATTATCTCAGTCTGGTTATAATATTATTAAGGTAGGTAATGCTAAGCGCTTTGATTATTCTAAGACTAAAGTTATCTATAAGTCTTCTGCTAAACAGAATGCAGAAAAAATGGCTAATTATCTGCATGGAGAATTAGAAGTTTGGCAAGAGGTAGAGGAAAAAAATAAAAATGAAGTCGATATTAAAGTTATTTTAGGAGAAAATATAAATTAGTTATAGTCTAATTCTAATTTTATAAAGGAATTTTTTTATTAGTAACTAATACTTTATATGGAGAATGGGAAATTTTATTAAATATAGGAATGTATTATTGAGAATAGACGTAGGAGGCTAATTTAATGGAAATAAAGACTGAAGAATTAGTAAAAACAGTAGCTAAAGCAGCTGATGATAAGAAAGCATTAGATATTGTTGTTTTAGATTTGGCTGGCATTTCAATCTTATCTGATTACTTTGTAATCTGTAGTGGTAAGACGGATGTTCAGGTGAAAGCTATTGCTAAGGCTATTATGGATGAATTAGAAGATGAATTTGATATAGAGTTAACAAGAAAGGAAGGTATGGACCAAGCTCGCTGGGTATTATTAGATTATAGTGATGTTATTGTCCATATCTTCCATCAAGAAGAACGAGAGTATTATGAGTTGGAAAGATTATGGGGCGATGCTAAAGAATTAGATTGGCAAGAGTAATCAAAAATTGCTTGACAAGCTAGGTTAGATGGCTTATAATGTAGGGTGTGAATTGAAAAAGTATTGGGGATATAGCTCAGTTGGGAGAGCGCTTGTCTGGCAGACAAGAGGTCGGGGGTTCGAATCCCCCTATCTCCACCAGATTTAAAAATCCTCGTCCCTAGCAATGAAGATTCGTTGTTAGTGGTGAGGATTTTTTTAATTTTAAATTTAATTTATATAATTTAAATTTCATCTATAAGTATAGAGGAGGCAGATTAGATGCAAGAGTACTACAATTTTAAAGATGTTGAAGAAAGATGGCAGCAGCATTGGGAGGAAAACGATTTATTTGAAAGCACATTAAACTTAGACAAGCCAGAGTATTATACATTAGAGATGTTTCCTTATCCTTCTGGGAACCTACATATGGGGCATGTTAGAGTATACTCAATCGGTGATGTGATTGCTAGGTTTAAGAGAATGCAAGGCTATAATGTTTTGCATCCAATGGGCTGGGATGCTTTTGGGTTACCAGCTGAAAATGCGGCAATCGAACGTGATATCCATCCTAATAACTGGACTTGGGATAATATTGCTAACATGAAGAAGCAGTTAGAAAGTTTGGGAATTAGTTATGATTGGGACCGGGAAGTAGCGACTTGTCATCCTGATTACTATAAATGGACTCAATGGCTATTCTTACAGCTTTATAAGCAAGGATTAGCTTATAAAGAAGCAGCATCTGTTAACTGGTGTCCTGGCTGTGAAACGGTATTAGCTAATGAGCAGGTAGTTAATGATGCTTGTGAACGATGTGATACTGAGGTGATAGAAAAGAACTTAGCACAATGGTTCTTTAAGATTACTGATTATGCTGATGATCTATTAGCTGACCATGAACTATTAGAAGAATGGCCAGAACGGGTAAAGATTATGCAGAGAAATTGGATTGGTCGTAGTGAAGGAGTTGAGATTAAGTTTCCTTTAGAGGAATTAGATGAAGAGTTAGAGGTATTTACTACTCGACCAGATACTATCTATGGGGCTACATATATGGTTTTAGCACCAGGCCATCCATTAGTAAAAGAATTAGTAGCAGGTAATGAAGAAGAGGAAGAAGTTCTTAACTTTGTTGCTGAAATGGAAGAGAAGGATGAAGAAGAAAGAACTTCACCTGAGTCGGAAAAGATAGGAGTCTTTACCGGGTCGTATGCTATTAATCCAATGACTGAAGAGAGAATTCCTATTTTAGTAGCTAATTATGTCTTAATGGGTTATGGAACAGGTGCAATTATGGCGGTACCGGCTCATGACCAGCGAGACTTTGATTTTGCTAAGAAGTATGACTTAGAGATAAAGGTGGTAGTAGAACCTGAAGATAAAGATTTAAGTGGTGAAACTTTAGAAGAAGCATATACAGAAGATGGGGTGTTAGTTAATTCTGATATCCTAAATGGTTTAGACGTTGAAGCAGCTTTTGAAAAGATAGCAAATTATATGGAAGAGAATAATATTGGTAGTAGACAGGTTAATTACCGTCTGCGTGATTGGTTAGTATCTCGTCAGCGTTATTGGGGAACTCCGATCCCAGTTGTTTATTGTGATGAATGTGGAGTCGTACCAGTACCAGAAGAAGAATTGCCAGTAGAACTACCAACAGATGTTAAATTTACAGGGGCTGGTGAATCACCATTAGCCCAAGCAGATGATTTTATAAGTACTACCTGTCCAGAGTGTGGAGCTAATGCTAAACGCGAGACAGATACTATGGATACCTTTGTTGATTCATCTTGGTACTTCTTAAGATATACTGACCCTAAGAATGATGAGCAAATATTTGATTCTAAAAAGTCTAATTATTGGATGAACGTAGACCAGTACATCGGTGGAATTGAACATGCTATTTTACATTTGCTATATGCACGCTTCTTTATGAAATTTATTAATGATTTAGGGCTAGCTGATGCTAGAGAGCCATTTGAAAAGCTACTTGCTCAGGGAATGGTTCTTAAAGATGGAGCAAAGATGTCCAAATCTAAGGGTAATGTAGTAGACCCGATGGAAATTATCGATAAATATGGTGCAGATACTGCTCGCTTATTCATCTTATTTGCAGCGCCTCCAGAGAAAGACTTAGAATGGAGTGACGAAGGAGTAGAAGGAGCATCAAGATTTTTAAATAGAGTTTGGCGATTAGCTTCTGATTATGTAGAGCAAATTAAGGAGTTAGACTTAGATAACTTAGAACTCTCTGATTTAGATAAAAAAGAAGCAGAACTTAATCGTGAGATACACCAAGCAATTAAGAAGGTAAGTGCTGATTTAGATGAACGAAAGAACTTTAATACAGCAATCAGTGCAGTTATGGAGTTAGTAAACGCTATCTATTCTTACCTCAACGATGTTGAAGAAGAGAATGTTGAGCTATTAGGAACTGCAATCAAGACTACTATCTTATTACTAGCACCATTTGCACCACATATGACCGAAGAAATCTGGTTTGAATTAGGTTATGGGGATAGTATTCATCAACAAGAATGGCCAGATTACGATGAAGAAGCATTGAAAAAAGATGAGATCACAATTGTTGTACAGATTAATGGTAAAGTTCGGGACAGGGTAGAGGTAGATGCAGATATTAGCGAAGAGGACTTAAAGGAAATTGTTTTAAGCCAAGATAAAGTACAAGAGTATTTAGAAGATAAAGAAGTAGTTAAAACAATAGTTGTGCCTAAAAAGTTGGTTAATTTAGTTATAAAATAAGATGAGAGTAGAAGCTCCCTGATTTATTCGGGGAGCTTTTTTGATTATAATAATTATACGCAGACTTACACAGACCAGACACAGACTAAAGATAAGGGAAAGGTAGGGTTATTATCTTTAAATGGTAAAAATTTCTTGATTGATAGAAGTGATTATATTATAATGTATTTGTAATTATATATATCATCTAATCTATTTTAACAGATAGCTTGTTATATGGTATAATTTAATTAGAAAGGATTGAGTTAAATGAGTAATATCAATAATCCTCATGATAAATTCTTCAAAGAGGTCTTGGGAGACTTAGAGACTAGTAAAGATTTTATAAAAAATTATCTTCCATCGGAATTATTGAATATAATAAATATAGATAAATTAAAAATAGAAAAGGATAGTTTTATTGATGATAAATTAGAGGAAGTATTTTCAGACTTGCTTTATAAGGTAGAGATTCAAGATAAGGAAGGTTATCTATACTTTTTATTCGAACATAAAAGTTACCATTCTTCTAAAATAGCATTACAGCTATTAAAATATATGTTAAGGATCTGGGAATCAAAATTTAAACAGGATAAGAAGGATAATTTGCCGATAATTATTCCCTTAGTTATTTATCATGGTCAAAGAGAATGGAATGGAGCTTTAAACTTAAATGATTTATTAGTAAATATATCAGAAGTAGTAGATAAGTATGTACCCGATTATCAATATTTAATTTATGATTTGTCGAGGTATAGTGACGATGAAATAAGAGGTGGAGCTAAGCTGAGAGTCTTCCTGGAGATTTTAAGAGGAGTATTTAGAGAAGACTTTATAGAGCGTTTTAAAAAAGCTTTAAGAGTATTAGAAGAACTAGAAGAGAAAGAAAAAGGAATTGAGTATTTTGAAGTTATAGTTCGGTATGTGATGAATGCTAAGGAAGACTTGAGTGTTAATGATTTAGAAAAGGCAACTAAAGAAATATCATCAGAAAGGAGTGAAGAATTGATGACTATCGCTGAAAAATTAAGGGAAGAAGTTAGAGAAGATGTAGCAAAGAACTTGTTAAAAATGAATTTAAATATAGAAGAAATAGAGGAAGCGACTGGTTTATCAAAAGAAAAGATTTTAGAATTAAAGAGGAGAATAGCTAATTAAGAAGATAGACATCAGAAAGGAGTAAAGAACTGGACGATTATTTACATTGATTTTATTTAATAGTTTGCTATTCAAAAATTAACTGTGACTCTTACTTATATATTGAGATATAAGTAAGAGTTTTTATTATTTATAGATATACTTAATTATTCTAGGTTCAATGGTAAAAATTTCTTGATTGATAGAACTAGTTATAATATAATATATTTGTAATTATATAACATATATAATTAAGTTTGGTAGAATAGAAGCGGGTAAGCAAAAATTTTAATTGCTTATTAGAAAGGGAAATTCAAATGCTTAATTTTAATTCAAAGTTTAAGACTTTATTAGGAATTCTGTCTATAATGGTTGTGGTTAATTTAGTTTTATCTATTGCACTTTTAAATAGTGGAGGTATAGGGATTTCGGGATATATTTATTATACGGTCACTATTTTTGAAATGGGGAGAGATATAGAAAATGAGAAAAAAGACTAGAAGAATAGCGTTTGTATTAAGCATTTTAATGATTTTAGTGGTGATTACCGGATGTCAAGATGAATTATTAGATGGCTCAGAGTTAGATATGTCAAAGTTAGGTCCTAATGAGAAGTATGTGGTAGCAACAACTATTTATAAAAATTTGAAAAGGGGAGAGAAGTATTTAGATAAAAAGTATCAGTATGATAGATATGGTAATCGTGTAAAGGAAATAAATTATAATAAAAATGGAGAAATAATTGAAAAACGGATTTGGAAATATGATAAACAGGGTAATGTATTAGAAGAAATAAGAGACACTAATGATTCTTATTTGCATTTTGTTTATAGATATAATGATAAAGGTCAAAGGATAAAATGGCGGACTAAAAATAAATCAGGTTACAATATAAAAGGTGCTGATTATCGATATTGGGATAATGGGAATTTGAAGTATAGAAAAAGAATTAATTATTATAACCTTGGCGAGATTGAAAAGATAAATTATAATAAGCAGGGTGAACCAATGGGTGGAAAGATTATAACTTCAAATGATGAAGAGATTAAAATAGAATATGTAATTGAGCGTTATAAGAATGGAGGAAGAAAAAAGCAAATAAGAAAAGAAATTTATAATGGAGAAACTGTTGCTTCAACTATTACTGAATACAATGAAAAAGGACAAAAGATAAAGAGTATCAGTAATGGGAGAAGAATTAATACTTGGTATGAATGGCGATATGATAATAGAGGAAATAAAATAAAGTTTATCGTTAAAGATGAAGATGGTCAAATAGAGGAGTGGAAAGAATATAAGTATAATGAGGATGGGAACCAAATAGAATATAAACGTTTCTTTATTAATAGCAATAAAAAAGAATTATTTTCTTGGATAGTAAGCAATTATAATAATGCTGGTATTATTATAAATAAAAAATTTAAGAATAAAAATGGGGAAGTAACTTCTATATGGACAAATAAATTTGATAAAATAAAAATAAAGAAAGGAGAATGAAATGATTAAAAAGATTATATATGTAAATGGTAATGCTGCACAAGATAGATATAATGGGAAAGAAGGTTTTTATGTAAAAGAAACGGGTGAATTTTTTGCTCACAATACATTATCAAATAATGCCACCAATGACCAATTAAATAAACAAGCAGAATTCTACACCAGAACAATCAACAACATCCAACAAGAAGAACAGAATAAAGCTCAACAAGCCTTCTTAGCATTAACTGACTTAGGTATCACAGCTATAGATTCATGGAATAGTGCTAGTGAGTTAATAACAGAAACTGGCGAACTTACATTTGATATTGCTAAGAAGCCATATCAACTAAAAGGTAGAACAGGCATAGGAAAGAATAATTACATCCCTTATTCTAAAGGGCATCCGATTTTATCTAAAGTTGGTGAAAAGGCAGTAGATGGTACCTTATTACACAGTGAAATAGAAGTAGAATTAGCAAATCGAGAGGTGGAAGGTGGCTTGATTAAGGATGAAGATATCAAAGTGGTGAATGAAAGGATATCAGGTAATATAGTAGGGGCAGTAATTAGTAAGACGAAGGATAGAGTAGAAGATATTAATAGTATGGCAGAGACAATCAATGAGGCTAAGAAGGTCTATGATAAATTTAATAAAGGTAAGAGGATAAATTTTGAGAAAGACTTAGCTAAAACAAAAAAAATTGGTCGAGAACAGTTAGGGGCATTCTTTGCGGTTTGGGCTCCAGCAATAGTTGAGGTAAAAGGTTGGGATAAGTATAATAATTTACAAAGCCTTGGGAAAGTAGAAAGGGCTAAGAAGATAGAAGAGTTCAAAGAAGATGTACAATTAATCGCCAAGTATAACAGGATTGCAGCCCATGTAATGGAAACAATGATGATGTTAGGGTCACTATTAATTCAAAGTACTATACCAATAGGGACAGTAGCTGGTTTAATTTTAATGGTTTTAGCTCAACCTATTTCTAATTCGGTAAAAGAGATATTAATCAAAGAGAATAATGACCAAGGTAACGAATTAAGACTCGGGGATTATACAACGATAGTAATCGATAACATAGTAGAATGGTTCGATATGACTAGATTCATAGGAGATAGTAATCTCTGTTTAAGACAAGAATATAATAACAGACCACTAATTCAAGAAAGAAGGATAGATGCTCCTGGCTTAATCGGTGGTATGAAGGCTTTTATCAAAGATGGACCATTTGAAAAGTTATTTATTCAGTTAGAAAATTTAGTGCTAGGTAAAGATATTAAAGCCTTTGATGCTCAAACCTATGGTCAACAGTTAGAAGAAAAGTATCACGTTGAAACTAAACTAAAAGATATAGCAATGCATTATGGATCATTAGCAACGATTGGGGAGTTTATTAAGGATAAAGATAAGGACTTTTCATTTGTTGCTTTTTTCGATTGTAAAGAAAAAGCAACAACAATTATGGACAGAATTATCGAGAATACCTTTGAAAGAATAGATGGCAAAGAGAAATATCAAGTATATGCTTATAAAGAAGTAGAACATGCTAAGGATATCCCCCGGTTAATCCATTACAATAAAAGAAACAAAAGTAATCAGATAGTAGTCTATCGAACCAAAGAACAGAAAGGGACTGCTCCAGTTTACTTTAAAAGAGCTGCCCCAGGCGCAGCCCAAATGTATAAAGCAGCAAATACTGAAACAAAAGTTGAGACTAGACCTAAACCATATTTAAAGCAATTAAAGAAGAACTTTTCAAAAGATTACTTAAGAAAGTTATTAAGCCAGAGGATAGAAGTAGGGTATGGTGAGTCATGGTATGATAATGACTATTACCATATGGTTTCATTAAAGAGCCTATTAAACAAAGAAGCGAAAGAATATGGACTAAATCTAGCAAAGGATGATATAAGTTATAAAGAGATATTAAATCAATATAATAATCGAAAGTTTATAAAAGAAGGTTTAGTAGGCAATGTCTTTGGTCAGGATGGTATGAAGTATGATTATATTATGATAGAAGATAGTCTCTTTGCTAAAGAGCCTAATTTTTTTGGACCTAACTGGAATATAATGTATGGCAGTATTAAGAATCAAGATAAAGAGCAAGAAGAAAGAA
>NZ_FOTT01000013.1 GCF_900114655.1 Candidatus Frackibacter sp. WG13 | reverse complement strand
CAGGATATTTAATTATATATTGTTGAAACTTGATTTTTAGTATTTAAATCTTAGTTTAATCAGATAATATTTGGTGTTTTTGTGTTACAATCATATTTATAATAATTGGTCAGGAATAGTAAACTATTATGAAGATGATAATGCCCTTGGATGTAGCGCAGAAGGACATGTTAGCCATATATTGTCTGATAGATTAAGTTCACGACCAATGGGGTGGTCTAAGCTAGGAGCAGATCAGATGGCAAGATTAAGAGCTTTTAAGTTTAACGGAGGTCAATCAAAAGATTTACAGAAGATGATATTAAAGAAAGAAAAAGAAAAGCAAAAGGAAGATAATTTATTAGAAATAGAATCAAAAGTAGTAAATAAAAGAATAAAGAAAAAATATAAAGAAAAACGCGAGAATATACCTAGTTTAAATAAAGGTATAAGAACAGGTTTGTTTAGAGCTATTAAGTCACTAGGTTAAGTTATTAGAAGAGGAGTCAAAAAGTTTTACCTATAAAAACTTGACACAATCAATTTTAATAATAATTTGATTTTGTGAAAAAAATCAAATATAATAGATTTTGAAGCCAAGAATAGATTAGGGGAGTGAAAATTATTAAAGTGGAAAACCAAATTTTAAAATCATTTATACCAGTAGTTAAAGGTTTAGCTAAAACTTTGGGACAGCATTATGAGATAGTTTTACATGATATTTCTGAAACAAAATCATCAGTTATTGCAATTGAAAATGGTCATATAACTGGTAGAGAAGTAGGTGCACCAGCAACTGATTTCCTTTTTGAAGTTATTAATTCAAAGAAAAGTTCTGAACAGAATATGA
Source organism: Candidatus Frackibacter sp. WG13 (assembly GCF_900114655.1). GTDB lineage: Bacteria > Bacillota > Halanaerobiia > Halobacteroidales > Acetohalobiaceae > Frackibacter. The sequence goes on along the minus strand of NZ_FOTT01000013.1, from coordinate 79,556 downwards.
TATTAAATTATGTTAGTGAAATTGAAGATGAAATAAAAATGAAGTCTTCTACTATGTTAATTAGAGATGAGAATGAAAAAATCATAGGAGCATTATGCATTAATTTTGATTTAACTTCAGTTAATATAGCTAAGAATTTTCTCGAAGACATATCTTTTATTGAAGAAAATGATTCTAAGGAAAAATTCCCAGAAAATGTTGATAGGTTTTTAGAAATAATGATTGAAAAAGCTATATCAATTGTTAATAAACCAATTAATGTTCTTGCTAAAGAAGATAAAATAAGGATTGTTAAGTATTTACATGAAAATAATGTATTTGATATTAAAGGAAGTGTGCAAATTGTAGCTAATCACTTAAATGTTTCCAAATATTCAATTTATAATTATTTAGAAGAAATCCGTATAGATTCTAGAATGAAATAAGTTCACTATATTGTTACTGAGATAATACATCCGACCCATCTTATGCTTAGATGATAAATTAGAAAAATTATTTTAATCGTCCTACCTGTAAAATCATCCTTAATATACTATCAGGTAAGGACGATTATCTAGTATTATAATTTAAATCATTTAATTTAATTGTCTTTATCTTTGACGTTTAAACTTTCAATTCTTTTTATTAAATTTATTTTAACATACTCATATAATTCTATATCTAATCTATTTCTTTCCCTAATTATCTCAATTATCTCTTTTTCTACTTCTCCTTTAGCTAAACGATTTTTAGAGACATTTTTTCTTGTATAAGATATATCATCCCACCCAAGCTCTTGCTTCATCAAAACTAAAGACTCATCAAACATTTCTGTTATGCCTACAACTGAAAAATATTTATTCAAATTTTTTTTAGCTTGACTTAGGTTATTCAAATTAAAGAGATCAGTAATCTTATTAGGACGTTCGCCCCCTGCTAATAAGAAAGTTTGTATATTTGTATTATTTTGCCAAAATTCATCTTTGCTCACAAATTCTTTAAGACTAATATTCTTAACATCATCATACCATTTGTTCTGCGGTCTGCGCCTTATAAAATAATATACAGAGATAACGCGTTCAATTGGTTCACGTAACATCGTAATATAGGTATATGGTTTTGAACAGTGAGTATGAATCCCAAATTTCATATGTCCTTGTATACACTTAAGTTTATCTTCATCTCTTTTCAATCTATTTATCATCCCTTGTTCACTACCTTCATGCACTTCATCTAGCGAATATTGTTTATCGATTATTCGTCTTAATGTAACACCACCAGTCTTTGGTATATGCAAAAAAATTAATAATTTATTTAAAATTTTATCTTTCATTCTTCTAACTTCCTCCTTTAATAAATTTATGCTATATTCTATGTAATTTTAACTATTAAGTGAAACATATAGTTAATACTCTTTCAAGATAGGCCTTTTTAATCATAATTAATATTTAAGCTCCTTACACAATCAATTGATTACTCATTCTCTACGTTCTAGTAACAATTAGTCCCATAATGAATAAAATGAAATAAGCAATATATAGAAAGGAGTTTAATAACATGCCGAATCTTTCTAATAAAAATAAACAAATTTCTAATTATAAAGCTTCTGATCCTAACCCCCAAATAGTTTATGTATTGCCAAACTTAGGTTTTTCAGGCGGCATTAAAAATGTCTTAGAACAAGCCAACCGTATGACTAAAAGGGGTTATAATGTTAAGATACATAGTTTACAAGGAAATCTAGATTGGTTTAATCTCAAAATTCCTCTAATACGCCATCAAGACTATAGAAGCTTAACAACTGCTTTAAAGGGATTAAACGCTGTAAAAATTGCAACTTGGTGGGAAACAGCACCTGTAGTCCTTGAAAGCTGTAATCCACAAAGAGGCGGAAAAGGTATACCAGCTTACTTCGTTCAAGACATAGAGAGTAATTTTTATCCTTATCACCCGAAATTACAAGAAAAGGTAAAAAGCACTTATCACTTGCCTATGATCTATTTTACAGGTTCAAAATGGGTAAAAACGCAGCTAGAAGAAAATTATAACCAAGAAACCATCAATATTTTTAATGCTATAAATTTAGATATATTTAAACCTCAACCTACAGTAGAAAATAATGATTGTAAGCAAATTATTGCCTATAATAAGTCCGATCACCTAAAAAATTTTGATATTACTAAAGAAGTTATAAATAAAATAGCTAATGAACTCGATGAAATATCATTAGTTACTTTCAGCTACCAATTTGAAACAAATATTAATACACTTCCACATACCCACCATTCTCGTCTTACCGATGAAGAATTAGCAGTCTTATATAATAATTCTGAGCTCTTTATTCATAACTCTAGTCATGAAGATTTTGGTTTCCCAATTTTAGAAGCTATGGCTTGCGGAACTCCGGTAGTTACTACTAAGGCTAATGGTAACTTAGAATACTGCCAAGACGGTTATAATTGTCTTTTGGCTCCTCCTAACGACATTAATGCATTAACCCAGAAGATAAAAAAAGTGCTAACTAATCATAATTTAGCAAATAAGTTAGCTAAAAATGGAGTTAAAACAGCACAAAAATATAATTGGGAAAGAACTATTGATAACATAGACTTATTAATTAGTAATACTTTAGAACTCAATAAAATAATCAAAGATTGCATAAAAAAGAGCAGGAATAGCTCCTGCTCTTTAATCAAGTAATCTGTGATAAGCTTCTACTGTTTTTTCCCCAGTTATTTTCCAGGTAAAATTAGTTAGTATATATTCTTCTAATTCGGAGTTTAACTCTGCATAATAAGCATGTAATACTGCCTCATAAATTGAATTAATATCACTCGGATCACAATACCATGCTAAATCTTTAAAATAATCTTTAGCACTACCTCTATTGGTAGAAACTATATTGCATCCCAAGATTCCTGCTTCTAAACTAACTAAACCAGGGGTATCATACCAACTAGCTAAAACATGTACTTTAGCTGCTTGATAGGCAGACGCTAATTTTCTTTGCGGCAGGTGATCTATAAATATTGTTTCCTTATTAGCTTCTGCTTTGCATTTCCTCAAATATTGAGGATCATTACAAGAACCGATCATAACTAAAGGAATATACGTCTCTTTCAAAGCCTTAATTACATTTAATTGATTCTTCCTCTTATCAAACCTTCCTACAGCTAAAATGAAGTCTTCTAAACCATACTTAACTTTAAAACTGTCATCTGCTTTATTAGGAAGATATCTACTCACTCCATTAGGTACAACCATAAACTTATCTTTAATTCCAAAGTTTTTCTCAATTAATCTCTTTTCACTTTCCGAGTTTGGTAATAATATGTCTGCTAGATTCATAACTTCTTGCCGATATTCATTAGTTCTTTGCCACCATTTCAATTTGTCAGGCCGTTCATTTCGTAAATACTCTTCCATATCCCAATAAATTGTAGAGAGAACAACAGGCTTATCTTGTTTTTTGGCGTTTAACATCTGTTGATAGGTTTCACTTATTCTTGTAGTATTAAAAAGATGAATCAAGTCATACTTATCTAACTCTACCCCCAAGTCAGTCGATAAGTTAACTTCTATTCCTAGTCTCTCTACCTGTTCCTTAGTCCTTAAGATCTGAATAGTATCACCAGCATAAACATTAAGTAAATCAGGTCTCACTTGAAACAATACCTTCACTATTTAATCACCTTATCCTTCTATTCTGCTTTAAATAATCCCTGATCACTTCTGGATGCTTACCATTGAAAGGTGCCGTTTTAATTGAATAATCATCTGGTTCATAATCCCAATCAGGGTTCCCTTTTTTATCCGCTAGATCAACATCCCCTCTTCGATTATCATTCTCTTTAATTCTAGGGCCTAAGGCATAGTGATAATGATATAATACTATACTTAATACTCTCTTATGTTTTTCAACCCTCCAAATTGGTTTGCCATTATACAAAGGAACGCAATGATGTTTAGATTGACTATAGCTAAATCCGTCTCTTCTACCCATACGAGCAATCTCTCCTGCCCAATGTGGATCTTGTGGGGTACTAAGTCTAATTAAGTTAACTCGTTTCCAAAAAGGAATATATTTAAAACTATAAAAATTCATATCTCCATCTTTCATTAACTGAGGCAAGAACTTAACAAAGTTATCACTCATAAATTCATCTACATCTAAAGCTAAAATCCAATCTCCTGTACATTTATTAACTAAAAAATTCCTTCTTTGCCCTTCATTCCACTCTTCTGAATACGGCTTTCCATTTTGAGGTTTAATAAACAACTTAATCTTATCCGTCTTCCTTTGGAATTCTTCAATTATTTCTACAGTTTTGTCTTGACTCCCACCATCTAACAATACAACCTCATCAGCATACTTTAAAACCGCTTTTAAATATATTGGTATAAAAAACTCTTCATTTAAGACTGGACTAATAACCGATAATCGCATAACTAATCCTCCTTCTTAAGTACACTATCACCGGTATAAACCCATTTTGCATCAAACTTTTCCCTGCTTTCATCATAATATTCTTCTTTTGATTTTCTTGTTCCAGAATTAGAACTATGTGGTTGATAACCAGTAATAAAATGATATACTTTGCTTTCTGGACAATAAACAACACGATAGCCATTATAGATAGCATTAAAAGAATAATCTAATTCTTCAAAATAGAAGAAGTATCTTTCATCAAAATAACCTAATTTCTCTAATAAATCTCTTCTAATTAAGTAACAAGCACCACAGACACTTAAAACATCAGCTATCTTATTAAATTCAGGGGCATCCTCTGGACTAAGCCAACCGCGTAATTGAAAATCAAATCCTGTTCCCGCCCCTACGATTAATCCTCTATCATTTACTAACTTCGGCCCAACTACCGCTATATCACTATTATTCTTTATGCAATTTACTAAAGGACTTAACCACTCTGCTGTTACCTCTAAATCACTATTCATTAAGACTATATAATCACCAATTCCTACTCTAATTCCTTGGTTACAGGCTGCAGCATAGCCCATATTCTTTTCATTGGTAACTACCTTTATATCTTCTTGTTTATACAGATACTCCTTACTACCATCATTACTACCATTGTCAACTACAATTATATTATAAGATATCCGCGTATTCTTTCTAATACTTTCTATTAATTTATTCAAGTAATCCAAAGTATTATAATTTATAATAACTAAATCAACCATTTAGACCGCTCCTATCTAATTAAGTAATCCATATTTATATTAATTATTAAATTTTAATAACTTAACTCCCCATTTTTTTAGGAAATAATTCAAATTTTCCTCTTCATATTCATGTCTTCCTTCTGTAGACGAACCATAATGATATACTATACTCTTAGGACAATATACTACTCTAAACCCTGCTTCCCATACTCTTAAACAAAGGTCTACATCTTCATAACCATTAATAAAACGTTCATCAAATCCTCCTAATTTTAGAAATCTTCTTCTAAGCATTAGCATACAAGCCCCAGTAACCGCTGGATACTCTTGTCTTAAATTGGCTTGAGCTAAAGAAGCAGGCTTCTTATAATAAATATGCCCTGGCTTGCCATTATGCAGAACAATCCCAGCATGTTGAATTAAATTACTATCTGGAAATAATAATTTACTACCTACTACTCCTATTTTATCTTGCGAAGTAATTACTTTTAATAACTTATTCAACCATCCTTCAGTTGCAATCGTATCATTATTTAAAAATAAAACGAACTTACCTTTAGCTTGCCTGGTTCCTTGATTAGATGCTTTAGCAAAATTCATATTATGATCATTATGAATGGCACGCACTTTTGAAAATGCTTTTAAATTACTCCTAGTTCCATCGGTAGAACAATTATCAACTACTATAATTTCATAATTAACTTTAGTATTGACCTTAATACTATTTAAACAAGCCTGCGTTAAGTCCCAATTATTATGAGTAGGTATAACTATACTCACTAACATTATCTCTCACCCTACCTAAATAGTCTCTGCTTCTAATCTCCTCCCTTTTCTTAAACCAGTATAATAAAAAGGAGACTGATTATAAAAGAGGTCATCCATTGTAATCTCATCTGAAAAATGATTATTCCATTTTTGATGAAAGTAGTTCCATCCTTCTGTAATATGTCTATCTCTTTCTTCCTGACTTAAGGTCTTAAAACCCACATGACAAATATGATGCACAAAGACATCTTCTGCTACATAAAGTTTATAACCAGCCAATCTTATCCGTAAAGAGTAATCAAAATCATCAGCTGATAACTTACACCCCTCATCTAAAAGTCCCACTTCATTTAAAACTTCTCTTTTGAAGACTAAGCAACAACCAATCAGTACTTTAGTTTCTGTATAATCCCCAGTCCATTCTTCATAAAGTTGCTTTGCAAACTTTTGTAATGATTGATCCGGTGGATAACTATACCCCATAGCTCCATAAATTCCAGCATAATTCTGTTCTGCTCCTATATTCTTTCCCATTGGTCCTACCATTCCTGCTTGTGGATTCTTTTTTAAATGAGCGATTAAATACTTTAACCAACCTTCAGTAACTAAGACATCATTATTTAAAATTGCAATATATTCCCCATTACTCTCCCTTAAGCCTTGATTACAAGCAACTGCATAGCCATTATTTTCTTGGTTAATTATCACTTTATGTTTTTGACAATATGATGAATTAGGTCGGTAATTCTTTAACCACTCTTTCAACTCAGAAACTGAATTGTTATCAATAATTATTAATTCATAAGGAGTCTTAGTATGTTTAACTAAATTGCTTAACATATTTTGAGTAACTGCTAAGTTATTATAAGTCACTACAGTTATACTACTTAACTCCATATTTCTCCCCCTAACTACTAAAGAAGCAGCAAACTCATTCTAAATAGTTTACTGCTTAATCTTCATCTTCAAATTATTCTTCAAAATTAGATAGCTCTTTTATCCAATCTATCAGTTGATCAAACTTATTTTTTACTTTTGACCATGCTCTTTTAAAGAAACCTAATTTCTCTTCTTGCACTTCTTCTTTATCTGAAATAGCTTCCCCATTCTTTACTTCACTATTTGTTGGTTCACTTTGGATTGTTTCTTCTGTGTCAATGCTTATGGCTTTATTACTATCTTTATTCTTATCTACTTCTTCAACCTCTGTTATATCAATTAGATTCTCATCTGTCTTTAATTCTTCATCATTTAGTCCTCTTTCACTTTTGCTTTCTTCTATTACTTCTACATCATCAAACCCACCGATTAAATCCTTAATCTGCTTCACCCGATCTGTCCAATCATTTTTTGATAATAACTTTTGAATCTCTTCTCGATTAATCTTATCTTTATCTTCTTTACATAGCTTGCTGACCTTTTCACAAAAATCTTCTTTATTATCAGCTATCTCTATTACTCCTGCAAACTTTCTAACCTCTGGTAAATCTATACTAACTACGGGTTTATTAGCTGCTAAATACTCATATAATTTAACTGGATCAGTTGATAAAGTTAAATCATTCTTAATAAATGGAATAATACAGACATCAAAACCTTGCAAATAGTTTGGTAACTGTTGATAAGGTTTTTCGCCCAATAGGTATACATTCTCATACCCTTCTAACTCTTCTAATTCTATAGTCACATTACCAATTAAAACAATAGAGATATCAGGTTCCTGCATGGCTAAATTAGCAACTAATTCTACGTCAAACCATTCTGCTATTGCCCCGAAGAACCCCACTATTGGGCCATCTATTTCTTCTAATTCAATCGGAACTTCTAATTCCTCTTCATACGCCTGTTTGAAATGATCAATTTCAGCAGCATTTGGAACTAAATGCACATTTTCATTATAGTATTTTACCTTGTCTAGTAATACTTGTGAGGTGACCATTACTATATCAGCAATAGATAATATATCCCTTTCAAACCTCTTAATTAGCCCTGCCTTCTCCGATAAACCATCAAACTCCTCAAACTTATCCATACAATTATAAATAACCTTTGCAGGTGATAAGTACTTAATGACCGGTTCCCAATAAGGACTATCCAGCCATAAAATTGGCTCTCTCATATTTAATCTATCCAATGAATCATTAATAACTTGTGCTAATAGTTTACATCCTGCTTCTGATTGTACTAATTCATAAACAAATGCATCACTTGGTGGTGATAGTACATATAGATTTGAATCTATTTTCTCAATTTCTAATGAATTCTCTGGTTCAAACCAGCCTTGCCCTAATTTGAAGTTATTTACATATAATACTTTGCATCCTTCACTTAACCTAGATAAAATCTGTTGTGGCCGCTGGTGTCTGAAACTCCAAGGAATAATTCCTAAAGCTAGAATTGATCTTTTAGGTTTAGATTCAGCTAAAATTAAATGATCCCATTTATTTAAAAAGAGCTCTTGACTCTCTGAAAAATACTTATTTCGTTTCTTGCGACCGACTTCATCGCCCTCTTTCAAACTACCTTCATGCAAATGATAAATCTTACTCTTAGGACAATAGATTACCTTATAGCCTTTTTCTCTAACCCTAAGTGAATAATCTGTCTCCTCAAAATAAAAGAAATAACGCTCATCAAAGAGACCAATCTCTGGAATCAATTCCCTCTTAATTAAATACGCAGCTCCTCCTACACTCACACATTCTTCTACCTCATCATACTTCCCATCGCTATCTTCTTCTTTCCAACCTCTCGGTGAGCACGTCTCATCTAATTCTGTTACTCCTGCTCCTACTATTTCACCTGCTTCATTGATTAGCTTCGGCCCAACAACAGCTATTTCATCATCAGAGGAAGCCATTTCAACTAACGGCTTTAACCAACCTTCGGTAACTCTAATGTCACTATTCAAAAGTAAAATATACTCACTATTTCCCTTTTTAATTCCTTGGTTGCAAGCTCTCGCATAGCCTAGATTATCATCATTCTTAATTAAATCAATCCAATCTAAAGACTCCAAATATTCAATACTGCCATCAGTACTATTGTTATCAACAACTATAACTTGGTAATTATAATCTGTTAATTCCTTAATACTCTCTAAGCAATCCTTAATTTCTTCTTTAGTATTATAATTGATTATAACTATATCTACCCTATCTTCAACGTAGTCCTCATCATAATTTAAGCTTTCTAACTGTTCCGATATATCAAGCCTTGTAGACTGCTCCGCATCGAACCTTCTTTCAACTTCTTCCCATTCTGAAGACGGTGCTGGCAATTCATCATTTACCTCCGATTCTAACTCTGCTTCTTGTATTAATACAGTCTCTGGTATTCCTAATTCTTTACAAATTAATTGCCCCCATTCTAATACTGTTTTATTCCATGAATACTCTTTTGCTGTTGTACTACCTTTAATTGCTATGTTCTTTGCTAAAATATTATTCTTTAATAATTTTAAAGCAGTAATCGCTAACCTTTTCGGTTCAGGATATAATAACAAACGACAGTTATGATTATGACTAATATATTCCTTAACACCTTTATTATGAATAAAAATTATTGGTGTCTTACAAGCCATGATCTCTAAAGGTCTTAATCTAAAACCTTCATTTTCGGCAACTACGATAGCTAATTCCGCTTTAGAATATTCAACTACCTTTGCTTCTAAAGAATTAGGGTTAATAAATTCATATTCAATATTAGTTTCAATTTTGAATCCTTCTTTTCTAATAATCGATATCTTCATTTGACAACCTTGATTAATTAATTCTAAAGACTTTACTAAGTGCTCTATCTTTTTTGAATTTAGTTCTTGACCTAAAATTAATATTCTTCTCTTAGTTGTCTCAATCATATCATCTACAGCAACTGGCTTATAAACTTTTTGCATTACCCCAGGATAAATAATTTTTGCCTCTCCTCTTAATTCCTTCGGTAAATGGTTACCTAAAGATCTACTACTAACTACCACAGGAAATTTTAATTTTTGATTGGAAATATTAAAATTATCACTTGGATTTCTAAACCAATAAATAACCTTACCCTCTTCGTTTGCTACTAAATTTGCTGTTTGATAGTCATCAGTTATTACTAAATCAATCTTTGGTAATTGCTGCTTAGATGATTGATCCTCTATTTTTTTAATATCTATATTCAATGCTTCTTTTAGATCAGCAATTAAATTTTTGACTATGTACTCGTCCTCACCAGAAAGGGAATTAACAAAACAGAATCTAACTTTCACAAAGATCCCCCCTAATGTTAAAAACCGATAATAATGCAAGTTATGCATTAATATATTATATGTGAAGATTAACTAAATGTTTCTATTAACTAAGATTTATTTGACTATTATCTCCTAGCATTAAGCTATAACTACTAGGCTTCGTTTTTTCTTCTTTCACTTCAACTTCATTACCAATTAAAGTAGCTTCAATACGACGGCTCACATCTGCTATTACACTATTTTCTAAGATAATACTATGTTCAATTTCACTATTAATAATCTTTACATCTTTATAGAGTGAAGTATAAGGCCCAATGAAAGAACTCTTAATTATACTATCCTCTCCAATGATTGCTGGCCCCCTAACAATACTATCTTCTACTCTAGCTCCTTTCTCAATCAACACTCTACCATAAATTTGTGAATTCTTATCAACATAGCCTAAACAGTCACTTTCTAAATCTTCTAACATTATCCGATTTGCCTCTAAAACATCCTCTTTCTTTCCGGTATCCTTCCACCAACCTTCAATAATATAAGGATGAACTTCTTTATCATTTTCTACTAAGTACTGAATAGCATCAGTAATCTCTAACTCTCCCCGCCATGAAGGTTCAATACTGTTCACCGCAGGAAAAATATTCTCATCAAAAATATAAAGCCCTACTAAAGCTAAATTACTTTTGGGATTATCAGGTTTTTCTACTAAATTAATAATCCTCCCGTTCTCTAATTCGGCTACACCAAATTGTTCCGGGTTCTCCACCTCACTCAATAGAATTAAAGAGTTTGGTCTATCTTCTTCAAACCTTTTTACAAACTGAGATATCCCCTGCTTAATTAGATTATCTCCTAAATACATAACAAACGGCTCGCCTTTTAGAAAAGACTCAGCTATCTTAACTGTATGTGCTAAACCTAAAGGTGCTGATTGCTCTATATAAGTTATATCTAGTCCCCATTGACTACCATCACCAACTACTCTCTTAACTTCTTCTATAGTTTCGCCAACTATAACTCCTACATCTTCAATACCTGCTTCAGCGATTGCTTCTAAACCATAAAATAGAACCGGTTTATTAGCAACCGGTATTAATTGTTTAGCACTAGTATAAGTAATCGGTCTTAATCTAGTTCCTTTTCCCCCGCTTAATAAAAGAGCTTTCATAAATTTATTTCAGCCTCCTTTCTACAAACCTTTTTCTATCTCTGTCCAAATTCTTTCATCCTCCAAACCGAGACGCCAAAACACTACTCCTCCTAATTCATACTTCCTGATTAAATCCAGTTTTTTCTTAATACTCTTTAGATTTTCAAACCAAACTATATGTTCTTCTTCAACTGATTGGTATTTAAAATAAGAAGTAGCCGCCTCTTCATCCCAATAATAATCAACATCATACTTGCTTAACAACTTCATAATTTCAGAATAAGATAACGCTTGTGCAAAGTTATTAGATTCTAATTCCCAATCATAGCCATAGGTTGGTAAACCTAAAATAAGCTTCTCTTTAGGTATCTCTAATAAAGAATATTTAATTACATCTTCCAGCCAATAAATAGGGGCAATTGGTCCAGGAGAACCACCACACCAGTGATAATCATATCCCATAATAATTACTTGGTCTGCATAATTACCTACTGTTTGATAATCGAATGCCCCAGACCAATTAGAACTAATATCTTCTTTGACCTTGATAAATCATCTCTCCACCCATCTTTATACTTCTCCCCTTTATAACTTTCTCATAAAGTATTATATTAATTAAATTATCGATTTGTGTATCTATTTTATAGCATTTCTACGCCTAACTTATCCATAACATTAGTAATTCTATTACAGATAGTACTCTTAGATGAGCCAGCAAATAGCAAGCCTACTGCTCGATTATTAGTATCTAAGACTAAAGACCCACTATCTCCTGGTTTAGAAAAAGGTTCAGCAATAATCTGATCATCAAATACGGCTCTTTCTGCAGCACTAACATTGACTTCTACAGTAGCATTAATGGCCTTAATCTTTGCTCTAGTAATCCCGCTCGTCCTACCACTCTTAACTATCCTCATTCCTACTTCTGGTTCTACTACTCCCTCAATTCTACCTAATTGTAAAACTTTATCTACTATCTTGTCAGGGTCAACTGGTTTAGCTACAGCACAGTCGACTATATTCGCCTTTTCACTGTTTCTAAGAAATCTTATCTGATATGGAAACTTAACTAATTCAGCAATACCATTAAGAATATTTTCAAATCCTTGGGCAATTAAGCAGGATGAAGTAGCACTCTTCCGTTTAATAGGTACAAATCTTTCTAAATGACCAATAGTATCCTTACCTTCTTCCCCCCCGTCGTGACGACCAGGTTGCAAAACAGGATCGCCTATTTCAGACCTATCATCATGACCAGAAGTTAAATTAGCTAATACATGATTATTAGACAAGATTAATGGCTCTTTAGTCTTACTATCCTTAACTACAGCACCAAAAGTTCCGGCTGAAACCTTATAATGCCCAATACTTACTCCTGGTTGGGCCGGTCTAACCCTTGCAGTTCTGCTGACTCTTCCTCTTCTTGTTTGCCTGGGAGAATGTAGTTCTAAATCTCCTACTTCAACTACATCAGTTACTACCTCCTCTACTTCCTCTGGAATAACATGTCTTCTGCCTAACTCATCTTTATCTAACTTCTCTTTAACAAGAATAACCATTGCCTTCTTATCAGTATTTTTCCCATTTGTCTCTTTATAACCACAACCAACCCCTACTACATTCTTAATCTGCATAATCTTATTTCTATACTTTTGAATCAGTTCATTTATCTTATCCATACTTATCATCTCCTTTCTAACCTGTAACCTACTACATCATATTCAGGTTAGAAAAAAGATGTGTGTAAATAAAATAAGCCTCTTAATGGATATCCATTAAGAGGCTTATATAAGCTATATTTTATCTTAATTTACTCATTCTTCCCTTGTAAATAAGCCTGAATCTCATCAGCAGCTTTTCTTCCATCACCCATAGCAGCAATTACAGTAGCTGCCCCACCGATGACATCGCCACCAGCAAATACACCTTCAATTGAAGTTTCATATGTTTCCTCATCTACAATGATATTATCCCATTCCGTAGTTTCTAATTCTGGAGTCTTCTTAGATAATAACGGATTTGGCCCCTGACCAATAGCAATAACCACTGTGTCTACAGGGATAGTGAAGTTAGAACCTTCAATAGCAATTGGTCGTGGTCGACCGCTACTATCAGGTTCTCCTAACTCCATCTTTACACATTCTAATTCTTTCACCCAACCATCTCCATCACCTATAATCTTAACTGGATTACGAAGTAGCTTAAAATCTATTCCTTCTTCTTCTGCATTTTCAATCTCTTCTTCTCTAGCCGGCATCTCATTACGAGAACGACGATAGACAATAGAAACTTCTTCTGCTCCTAAACGTAATGCAGTCCTAGCTGAATCCATAGCTACATTTCCGGCTCCGACTACTGCTACATTTTTGCCAGTAACGATAGGCGTTTTATACTCCGGAAATTTATAAGCCTTCATTAAGTTAGCTCTAGTCAAAAATTCATTAGATGAATAGACACCATTTAAGTTTTCTCCTGGTAGATTGAGAAAGTATGGTAATCCAGCTCCAGTACCAACGAAGATAGCTTCATAGCCTTCCTCACGTAATTCATCTATAGTTAGAGTAGACCCGATTAAAACATTTGTCTTAACCTCGACTCCAAGTTGCTTAATATAATCTATCTCTTCATCTACAATAGACTTAGGTAGTCTGAATTCTGGAATTCCATACCTTAAGACTCCACCTGGTTCTGCTAATGCTTCAAATAGAGTCACTTGATACCCTAATTTAGCTAAATCAGCAGCAGCAGTTAAACCTGAAGGGCCTGAACCTACTATTGCTACTTTAACACCTTTAGCTTCAACAGAATTAATCTCTTCTTCCTTATCGCTATCTAAATCAAAATCAGCTACAAATCTCTCTAAAGCACCAATAGCCACTGGTTCACCCTTTTTACCAAGAATACATTCTATTTCACACTGTTCCTCCTGAGGACAGACTCGTCCACAGATGGCAGGCAAAGCATTCTTACCCTTAATTATATCTACTGCGTCATCAAAATCTTCTTCTAAAATCTTATCTATAAAATCTGGAATAGGTACTTCTACTGGACAACCATCTACACAAGGTCGATTCTTGCACTGCAGACATCTTTCTGCTTCTGCAAGAGCTTCTTCTTTATTAAAACCACAAGCCACTTCTTTAAAGTTATTAATCCTTTCTTCTGGCTTCTGCTTCTTCATTTGTTGTCTTTCAGTCACTTTAGCCCACCTCCTTATCTATCTTACAGTTATGTTTAGCCTTCTCTTCTTGAGTTTGATAATGAGTTTGTCTCATCATCAATTCATCAAAATCTACTGCATGTCCATCAAATGCTGGGCCATCAACACATGCAAATAATGTTTCACCGTCAACTGTTACACGACAACCACCGCACATCCCTGTACCATCAATCATAATTGGATTTAGACTAACAATAGTATCTAAATCATAGTCTGCTGTTACTTCAGAAGCAGCTTTCATCATAACTGCTGGCCCCACAGCAACTACTTCATCTATTTCGTCAGCTCTTTCTTCTAATAACGCAGTTAGAATATCTGTTGTAAAGCCCTTTTCCCCTAGAGAACCATCATCGGTACTAAAGTATATTTCATCAGATATATCTTCCATCTTGTCCTTCATAATTATCATCTCTTCTGTCTGCGCTCCTACGATACTAATAATCTTATTCCCTGCTTTTTTTAAATACTTAGCCTTAGGATAGACCGGTGCTACTCCTAAACCACCAGCTACACAGACGACTGTTCCTATCTCTTTAATTTCAATCGGTTCCCCTAAAGGCCCTAATAAATCTAGTAGTTCATCACCAACCTCTAAACTGCAGAATTCCATAGTAGAAGAACCGACAGCCTGAACAACTAAGTCAATATTACCTGCATCTCGGTCATAATCTACAATAGTTAATGGAATTCTTTCTCCTCTTTCCGAAGCTCTAGCAATCACAAAATGTCCCGGTTGAGCCTTAGCTGCAATTAAAGGAGCATCTATAGTAAATAGATCAATCTCAGGAGCTAAATTCTCTTTATTTAAAATCTTACTCATTTCAATCCTCCTCTTCTCTGAAACTTATATTCTTCTAGCTTCTAAATTATCATATTCCAATTTTGCCAATAAATAGCGTAGCCATATATTTAAAAAGAATCAGACAGCCCAATGATGAGCTGCCTAATTCATCTTAATTCTCTGCTTCATCTTAAATTTTCTTATATATTATCTTATACAACACCTTGGTCCATCATAGCGTCAGCAACTTTTAAGAATCCAGCAATATTAGCTCCAGCAGCTAAATTACCTTCTAATCCATATTCTCTAGCTTTTTCCTCAGACTCTTTATAGATATTAATCATAATATCCTTTAATGTCGCATCTACTTTTTCGAATGACCAAGATTCTCTCATATCATTCTGTGTCATCTCAATTGCAGAAGTAGCAACTCCACCGGCATTAGCAGCTTTAGCCGGAGCAAACATGATATCATTTTCTAAGAATGTTGCAATAGCTTCTGGTGTTGAAGGCATATTAGCACCCTCTCCTACTAACATTACTCCATTTTCTACTAAAGTCTTAGCAGAATCTCCATCTAATTCATTTTGAGTAGCAGATGGAAGGGCAATATCGCATTTAACGTTCCAAATACCAAAGCTATCAGGAGTAAATTCAGCTGATTCTACTTGCTCTGCATATTCTTTAATTCTTCCTCTTTCTACTTCTTTAATCTGCTTAACTAAGTCAAGGTCTACTCCTTCTGGATCATGTATATAACCTCCAGAATCACTAAGTGCTATAACATTTCCACCTAACTCTTGTACTTTCTCAGTTGCATAGATAGCAACATTACCAGACCCAGAGATTACAACATCTTTTCCTTCAAAGGAATCTCCTTGGTCTTTAAGCATCTCTTCTGCCATATATACTAATCCGTATCCTGTAGCTTCAGTTCTAACTAAACTTCCACCCCAGTCTAAACCCTTTCCAGTTAATACGCCAGCTTCAAAAGCATTAACGATTCGCTTATACTGACCGAATAAGTAACCAATCTCTCTTCCACCAACACCAATATCACCAGCTGGCACATCAGTATCTTGACCGATATGACGATAAAGCTCAGTCATAAAGCTTTGGCAGAATCTCATGATTTCACCATCAGATTTTCCTTTAGGGTTAAAGTCACTACCACCTTTACCGCCACCGATTGGTCTACCAGTTAAAGAGTTCTTTAAAATCTGCTCAAAACCTAAAAACTTAATAATACCTAAGTTAACAGATGGGTGGAATCTTAAACCACCTTTATAAGGTCCAAGAGCACTATTAAATTCTACTCTATAGCCACGATTAACCTGTACGTTACCATTGTCATCTACCCAAGGTACTCTAAACATAATTTGACGTTCAGGTTCAATAATTCTTTCTAGAATTGATGCTTCTTCATATTCAGGATGCTTTTCAAAAACTGGTTCTAAAGACTCTAAAACTTCCTCCACTGCTTGATGAAATTCTGGTTGATCAGGATTTCTATCCTTTACTTTTTCTAATACACTCTCTACATATCCACTCATTTTCTTCACTCCTCAATGTAATTTAAATTATCCACATTAATTATCCACTTCACATTAAATTCAAAAAATTATCCACTCATTTAAATGATCCCTACTCCACTACTTAACTACTAACCACCCCCCTGAAATAAAACCAACAAGACATATTTTTCATAATGTGAAAATTAATTTCGATTATTCCTTAATATGCTTTTTTCTATATTAAATTAAAAAGTCCTGCTTCAAACATAAAAAAATAAAATATTATAATTTTAATTCAAATTTTTTTCTTAATTACTTATCTATGAAAGCCTAATTGATCAGAAATCTGTCTTGCCACATTGACAACAGCCGGAATGACCTCTTCTTCGATATATTCTCTAGTCATCCTAATACTAGGACCAGAAACACTTACTGCAGCAACGACATCTCCCTTATGATTCTTAATAGGAGCAGCAACACAACGAACTCCTCGCTCTAACTCTCCAATATCTAAAGCATACCCTTGCTCTCTAATCTGTATTAATTCTTCTTCTAATTCTTCAAAACTTACCTTAGTATTAGATGTTAATTTATTAAAATCCATCTTTTCAAATAGCTCTGGCCACTTATCCTGGTCTTCATAAGCTAATAATGCTTTACCGGTCCCAGTACAATAAGCAGGCCCTCTACTACCTATCTGAGCAAACATCTTCACCATATTAGTTGAGGCTACCTGATCTATATAAACAACTTCACCCTCATCTAAAATAGCCAAATTAGTAGTCTCATTGCATTCATCTACTAATTTTTGCAAGTAAGGTTTAGCAATATTAATTAAATTAATGTTCTTCTGTGCTGCATTACCAATCTCAAAAGCCTTTAATCCTAAGTAATATTTGCCGCTATCTTCTTCTTGTGCTGTAAAGCCGCGTTCTCCTAAAGTGTTAAGAATTCTATGAGTAGTACTAATATTTAAGTCTACTTTTTCTGTTAAGTTACTTAAAGTCATAGGTTGTCCTTCATCTGCCAATGCTTCTAAAATAATCAATGCTCTGTCTACAGATTGTACAATCTTTCTTTTAGCCATAACTCCTCCTCCTCTATCTTAAAGCTAATAAAAAAACAACACAAGTGATATATATCACTTGTGTTAGAAATTTAAACACTCACACATCCAATTTTTGTATTGTTCTCTTTTATCTTAATTTCTACAGTTTCTGTTAGTACATCAGCATAGCTATAAGACACTTTTCTTGGTGTTTGTTCATTGTCTACCTTAACTACAAAGATATTCGAATAGGTTTCTTCTAAGACTCCCTCTTTTTGGATAATCTTTCTTCTTCCTTGATTAGCTTTCAAACTAACCTGTTTTCCTACAAACGACTCTAAATCGTCTTTAATCTGATTTAAAATATTATTCTCCATACCCGTCCACCTTTCATCTATAATAGTGTCTTAAAGAATTATAACATATTTACAAACAGTTGTCAAGACAAGACAACATTATAACAGAAATTAAAGGATATGTCAATATAATTATCGCCAGTGCCTTAATAAATATTATACTAAAATAATTAAGCATCGTGATTATTCGCTAAAAATTTCCACAGTTCATCTTGGGGTGCCGCTGTTAATCTAGCTTTCTCTCCTGTATTAATTATTACTCTGCCTTCACTTGTAATCTTTCCAATGATAGTTGCTTCGATATTATTCTGCTTTAATTCTTCTACAAGCTCTTTACCTTGTTCAGTCGTTAAGAGCATCATTCCTGACCCAATCAATTGATATGGAATAATTTCTAATACTTTAGCAATCGCTTTAGTCGCTGGATGAAGAGGAATCTTCTCTTCTTCAACTTCAAAACCGACTTCAGCAGCTTCTGTTAATTCATATAATGCACCATATAGACCACCTTCAGTCACATCATGCATAGCATTGACCTTTAGTTCAGCACCGATTAAGCCTTCAGGAATTACACTTAAATCTTCAATTAAAGCTTGACCTGCTTGTAATAGTTCAGCATCAACACCTAAATTCAATAACTTTTGGCAATAATCAGTAGCTAAAATAGCTGTTCCCTCTAAGCCAGCCCACTTAGTAACTACAATATCATCTCCTACTTTAGCACCAGAAGATGTAATATAACTCTCTTTTTTTGTCTTTCCAATAGCAGTACACGACACTAACGGTTTACTAACGATATACGTTACCTCTGTATGTCCACCTAAAATATCTATTCCTAAGTCTTGAGCTGCTTGATTGATATCTTTAATAATAGCTATTACCTCCTCTTCAGTCGTTTCCGGAGGAACTAGTAAAACCTCTTGAATACCTATTGGCTTTGCTCCATTAGCAGCAATATCATTACAAGCTACGTTTACTGCTAAACTACCCATCCCCTCTTGCACACCAGTAATCGGATCAGTAGACATAACAGCAACAAACTCTCCAAAGTCTATAACTGTTGAATCTTCTCCTATCTTAGGGCGGACTAATACATCTTTATTATTTGCTGAAATCTGTTTTAGAACTAATTCCTTTAAATTATTAATGTCAATTTTGCCAGCCTGCATAGTAACCACCTTTCAACATTAGAATTCACCTAGTTGTCTTTTATATTATGTATCAAATCAGTCTTTAAAATAGCATATATAAGTGGTAAAGCAATTACTGCTCCACCAATAGCCTGCCCAATATTACCTGTAATACTACCTAAAGCTGCAGTCCAACTCTTAGTTATGATCGCACCAGCAATAAGATAGCCCACTACCATCCAAGCACCACCAACTAAAACGGCAATTATATCTCTTATTTCTAGTGAGGAATTTCTATTTCCAATTCCGATAGCTATTTTACCAATAATATAACCCTCTAAACCTTTAATAATTAAAGTAGGTAACGCCCAATGACTATATCCTGATAATAAGTCCGCTAACGATGATCCCAAGCCAGCAGCTAATAATCCAAATTGGGGACCAAATAGGACACCAGCCAAATAAATCATGCTATCTCCAGCATGAATATAACCACTAGTAGCAACCATAGGAATCTTAATTGCCATAGTTGATACAGTAACCAACGCAATTAATAAGCCACCTAAAGCTAATTTTTTAGTCTTATTCATAACCTCTCTCCTCCTCAGTAATCTAACTACTATTAAGTATATCTTTATGAATACAATAAAAATAGTTATCCTTTATTTTGTGTATCTATCGGCTACATTTGAAGCTCCATAAGCAGATGGTTTTATTTTGGCCTCATAGCCACTACCTACTACCATGCCTACTACTTCTTTAATTAAGTCCCGTGTCTCTCCATTACGCCCGATATCAAGATGAACTTCAATA
Organism: Candidatus Frackibacter sp. WG13; assembly: GCF_900114655.1. Lineage (GTDB taxonomy): Bacteria > Bacillota > Halanaerobiia > Halobacteroidales > Acetohalobiaceae > Frackibacter. The sequence goes on along the minus strand of NZ_FOTT01000013.1, from coordinate 59,382 downwards.
TTCAAATCTAGCAATGCTTCATCAGTCATCTTCTCTGCAACCTTACCTGCTACTTGTAAGCTCTTTAGTGTTTCATGATATATCTTCTGTCTTAAAGTAGGTTGGGGCTTAACTTGCTCTTTATTATAATAAAAGCGCGCCCCTTTCCCTTCACGATAAATAACAATAGTAGTTACAAAGATTGCCGTTTTAGCTTGTTGTGAATCACTACCTATCATTAGACGATAATTAGCTGTTGGAGCCTCTTTAACAAATCTAATGATACTAGCAAAAGTCTCTTCAAAGTCTAATTTACCATCGGTAGGACTTATAAAGTTCATCTATTACCCTCCATTTAGGTTAATTTAATAGATTAAATATAGTATTGCTTAAATCGGCAAAACGTTCTAAAGTTAACTTTTCACCACGTCTTCGGGAATCAATCTCCACCTTTGCTAATGCTGCATCAACTAAATCACGCTCTAAATCTATATTAGCTGCTTTACTTAAAGAATTTCTAATAGTCTTCCTGCGTTGCTGAAATGCAGCCTTAATTATAGAAAATAATAGTTCCTTATCCTTAACCTCTACCGGTGGTTCTTCTCTAATCTGCATTGATACAACTGCAGAATCAACCTTTGGCTGAGGAATAAAGACATTCTTAGGTACATGCGCATAGATTATTGGTTCAGAATAGTACTGAACAGCCAAAGACAGCGACCCGTAATCCTTACCATCCTCTGGAGTCGCTACCATTCTTTCAGCTACCTCTTTTTGAACCATCACTACTACTCTATCTAAGTCTAGTCTCTCCTCTAGCAAACGCATAATGATTGGCGTAGTAATATAATACGGAAGGTTAGCCACTACCTTAACCGAACTACCATCTAAATTATTTAATAAACCCTGAAAATCATATTCTAAAGCATCAGCATGAATATAATTAATATTATCATAGGCATTTAAATTATCTTTTAAGATTGAAATTAACCTTTCATCTAGCTCGATGGCCCAAACTTCTTCTGCTTCTTCGGCTAGCTTCTGAGTTAAAGATCCGATTCCCGGTCCAATTTCAATTACATAATCCCCTTTATTTAAATCAGCCCCAGCAGCAATCTTGTCAATAATATTATAGTCTACTAAGAAGTTTTGACCTAGACTCTTCTTTAACCTAATTTCATTCTGCCTCAAAATCTGTTTAGTCTTACTAGGAGTTGCAATCTTTTTTTTCATTCTAACACCTCTACCCTTTTAGTCTCTTTATATAAATTAGTGACGGATTGACTATTACCTTTATTATATGCTTAATTTTTCTACTTATCAATCTCTTCGTTATTTAATCTTTTATATAAATCTATCATTTCCATAATTAAATTCTTCTCTGCCATAGCAGTCATCAAATGATCCTGACCATGAATTAATAGGATAGAAAGTGGGTCTTTAGTATTTAATTTTTTTTGTAGTAACTCTGTCTGTAGTTTATGGGCTGCCTGTAATTTCTCTTCTGCTTCATTTAACAAATTCTTTGCATCCTCAAAATCTCCTGCTTTACTAGCTGCTAATGCTTGATAGGAGATATTACGAGCATCACTTCCACGAGAAATTATCTGCAATGCCACTTCTTCTAAATTCATATTACTCCTCCTCCCTATTTACCATCTTTAATTCCCATGCTTTAAAGAATGGATAGTAGATCACAGCTGCAATTGCCAAATCAAAGACCTGTAATAACGCACCACTAATAGAATGATTAGCTAAAAAACCACCGATAATCACTGGTACAGTCAATGGTAATTGAGCAATTGGCTTTGCTACTAACCCTATCTTCATTGCTAAATAGTTTATCGTTACAATTACCGATGGAGCCAGGATAAAAGGCACGACCATTAATGGATTAAACGCAATAGGAACTCCAAAAGTAATTGGTTCATTTATATTAAATATCCCTGGCAATAAACCGACCCTGCCTATCTGCTTTAACTGTTTAGAACGCGACCTCAATAGCATGAATACCAACGGTAATGTAGCTCCTGAGCCACCTAAATGAGTATACATATGAAAGAAAGGTTCAGTCACTATATGAGGTAACTGCTCACCTACTGCTGCTGCTTGGATATTATCACTCAATGCTGCTGTCCAAAAAGGATAAGCCACTGCCGAAACAATATTCATGCCATGAATCCCTACTGACCATAATAACATCATTAAAAATATCTGCAGCAAAGCAGCAATATATGTATCACTAGCTTGTACTAAAGGCTTCAAAAATTGCATTATTAATTGTGGTAACGTAGCTGGTAACTTCTCCCCTTGCAAATTAGTAATTATAAAATTACTACTGATATACCATTCCAATAACCAAAATATAGTGATAATTATCAAAGCAGGTAGAAGAATTTCAAAAGAATGAGTCACTCGAGGTGGAACTCCTTGTGGCATTTCGATCATTAACCCGCTTTCTTGAACCTTCTTAAAAATTTCAGTAACTAAGACCCCAACCAAAATTGCCACAAATAACCCTTCACCACCTAAATTATTAAGTAAAATCCTTAAGGAGAAATCACCAATCGATTTAATCCCTTCTTGACCACTAACTCCAATAGGCAATGACACTATCAAGAATGCCACTATACTAATCATCCCTAAATGGACCTTATCCAATTTATAATATTCACCCAAGTTATAAGCAACCCCAAAAGAGATAAAGAAGCCCATTAAGCCATATGATAATTGAAAAGGCACCATCATTACTGGTCTATATAGAAGAGCCAACTTTCTAAGCTCATTTAGAAGTTCAATCGAAGTCTCTTGGGGTAAAGGTGGGAATGCTAAAATTAAAAATAAACTTCCTACAATGATCATCGGTAAAGCAAAAGTAACAAAAGCATCTCTAATCGCAACTAAATACGGAAATTCAATAATCTTTACCACATAAGGCATCATCTTCTCTTCTATATACTTTAATAATTTCTCCATAGACCTTAATCACCTCTTATAATAATTAGTCTATCAAAGATAATGCCTCATCCAACGCTTGGTCACCATCTGCAACTGCGTATGTCATCGAATCTATTACTTTTACCGGTTTCCCTAACTCCTCAACTTTTTCCTGCATATACCTCACTTGTGGTCCTAATAAGACTACATCGATATCATCTGCTTCTTCGTTTAATTGACTTGAACCTACAGATTTGACTTCAACATTGAGTCTTCTCTCATCTGCTGCTTCTTTCATTGTTCTAACTAATAAACTAGTCGACATACCAAAGCTACATACTAATAAGATATTGACATTATTCATACTCTCACCTCGCTTTAGCTAATCTAGCTTAAGAATACCACCATCTATAAATATAAATCTTACATTAAAAGATTTTACATAATTAATTGCTAATGCTCAAAAATTCGTGTTAATTATACTTGCAATCTAGTTATTAATTTGTTTATCACAGAAGTGTTATCAATATAATTCTGCTAATTATGCTTAATTATCTTCATTACATAAGCTAATTCACTTAAAGGGAACCTAATATTAAATTCATCTTCTATATTTCTTATCTTATTTGCTATAATCTTAATCTCTTCTTTATTTTCTTCCTTAATTCTATCTATCTCAATCAACTCTTCTTCAGAAATTTCTATTTCTTCTCCTTTAATTAATCTTTCAATAGTACAACCTAGATGCATAATTAAACCCACTTTTACCTCTTTATCTAGTTTAATATTCAGACTAATTTCTAGCTTACTAATTAAATCTTTAATTGCTGTTAGTACTAGCCTAGGATTGACAAATTTCAAATAATGATTAAATGTATCTTCTATTCTATCATAAATTTCATTTACTTCTTTATTCTCTTGATTAACAACGGTTATTTTAGCCTTAATTAAATTCTGTAATTCTTTGATACCTTGCCTTGCTAAGAGACTCTGTAATGAAATAAATGGTACTTCCTTTACTTGCGGGTCAAAAGTACCTACAATTGCTAAGACATCCTTCTCTTCCATAATCTGATTAATGTAATCTTTATTTTTTTCTAATCTATTAATACTAATAGTTAAGACTTTTATCTTCTTCTCTTTAATTAGCGGAATCGACTCTGTAATTAATTTCTTTAGCTTAATAGCACTTCCTTGACCGGTCATACATACTGCTAAAATAACCTTTTCTTCCTGACCTGTCTCACTCTCCCCTAACTTATTTACTCCTAATCGTCCCGAAAAAGAGCTCATATCTTCAACTGTTTCTGCTAATTCGTCTAAAGTAACTTCGGTAAAAACTGCTTTTCGAGTAGCCTCTAATACCATCGGTGTACTAACTAAATCTACAGTTCTAATCGGAATCTTTAACTCTTTAGAAAGAATTTCACCAAAAGTAATCAGTGAACCCATATCTACTAACAATAATATACCTTTTCCTTGCTCTACATCGTTAACGACACCTTTAACTATCTCTAATATCTCTTCAGGACTTCTTTCTAAGGGCATATCAACACCGACAGCATGGTCAGCATTGAGTAAAGTATTAGCTACATCAGCCATAGAAGTAGCTGCTGCACTGCCATGAGTAATTACTACTATCCCTACTTTCCCCTGTTCTTCACCTTCTTCAAGGCCAGAATATAGAAACATAGCAATAAAACCAACTTCATCACGAGGCACATTGATACCCACTTTAGTCTCTAACAAGTCAACCATCTTATTAGCTACTATAAATTCTTTTTTATGGTTAGCTTTAATTTCATCTAAATGAGGATTATTAATCTCTTTACCTGCTTCAATTCTTTCTAAAGTAGCACTAAGGTGCATCGCCAAACCAAATAAAATTCTACTCTCTAGCTCTTTATCTAATTCTCCCTCAGCTAATACAAGCATCTCCTTAGCGACCTCAATGATCTCTTTGTCCACTATCTTTTCTAACTCTTCTTCTTTAGCAGTTTCTTTATCTTTAAATTTATTTAAGAAACGTTTAAAGAAGATATCAATATCAGCACTTAATAATCTATTGATCTCTTGTTGTTGGATTCCTTTTGTTTCTAGCTCTACCATCTGTCTTTCTAGAGTTTCATATATATTATCAAATCCTTCTACAAGGCTAACATGTTCCTTCCCTTCCCCCAAATCAGAATTAGCATTGACAATAAGTTTATCACCAATATACTTCAAAACATTTCTTAACTCAACTCTATTATCTTCAATCTTTAAGATTCCTTCCTTAACATGAGAGGATAATCTATCTAAACCTATCTTAATTACTGGCTCATTTCCTGAAAGATGATCTAGAAAAGCCCGCGCACAACATAGTTGAATATCACTCTTCAATTGCCCAATATTTCCCGGACAATTATATAGTAACAAAGCCCGTAGAACCTCTCTAGTCACTTTTACAGTAGCATTCATACGAGCAGCTTCTTCTTGAAAGAAAATTTTTATTAATCGTAACCTTTCTTTTAGAGGTCGTTCTGATAAAGGAGGTAGTTCAATAACCATCGGAATCCGCCGCGTAAAAGTCCGTAACAGACTAGACTCTGGAGACTCTGTTGTCGCAGCAATTATTAATAAGTTAATCTTTCTATCAGCTTCTGTCTCGCCTAACTTTCTATATAATCCTTTATCGATTAAGTAAAATAACATCTCTTGACCTTCCGGCGGCAAACGATGAATCTCATCTAAAAATAGAATTCCATCCTCTGCCTTCTCTATTAGACCATCCTTTTCTCGTTTCGCTCCGGTAAAAGCACCTTTAGCATACCCAAAGAGCTGTGAAAGTAATAGTTGTGGATTATTAGCATAATCAGCACAATTAAAAGACACAAACGGTGCATCATTAGTTAGTCTTTCAGTTTCAATAGAAAACCTATGCATCAATTCAGCAAACATAGTCTTCCCCACACCAGTTGGTCCTAGAATTAAAGTATGAAGCCCATTAGGAGGATAAATAATAGCAGCCTGTGCCTGTTGTACTTGTGTCTTTAAACTCCCTTCATTCCCTATTAAATTGGATAGTATATAATCTTCTTTTTCTGAAGAAGGTTTATTCTTTAAATTAACCTTAAATTTAGGCTGTAATCTATCCTTAGATACTACTTTAGATTTTACTTCCGAGTTAATACTAGCTTTTTTTGCCTCCGACTTCACCTTTGACTTAGAAATTCCCTTATGACGTATATTATTTCTAAATAACTCTTTACTACTACTAAACTTCAAATGCTCTTCTTCTAACATCACTCCACTAACTTCTTCTACAAACTCTCTATCTAAAAAATAGACTGGCTTACCAGTAATCTTAATTACTTCTCCTTCCTTATGGAGGCTATTTAGGTCACGACTAGCATTACTGCGAGCAATCCCCAACTCATCAGCAATATCACCCGCACTAAATCCAATTTTTAGTCTATTCCTAAGTTTATCTAAACTTAATCTATTATAACAAACCTCTTTTAACTTATGATATACTTTCTCCTTTCGCCTCATATATCTCCCTGCCTTTTTTATTGCTATAAATGTTATTGGCTAAATAAGGTCACCAACCCCCACTAAGTCTATCTTATATTATAACCTAGGTTAAACAGAGTATTAACAATTTAAAGAAGGCCAGAGAAGTTATCTCTGACCTTTAAGAAAAAGGTATATCCTATGCTTTTTTTCTCTTGTTCATAACATCAAACCAAACCGCTACAATAATTATTAATCCTTTCACAATTAGTTGATAGAAAGTATTAATTCCTAAGAGACTCATTCCGTTATTTAGGACTCCAATAATAAAAGCACCAATTATAGAGCCAGTAATCGTTCCATAACCACCAGTTAAACTTGTTCCACCAATTACAACCGAAGCAATCGCATCTAGCTCAAACATTTTGCCTAAATTAGGAGAAGCACCATTTAATCGTGAAGCTAAGATAATACCAGAAATTGTAGCTAAGGTAGTCATAATTGTATAAACCATTAACTTCGTCTTATATACATTAAGACCTGAAAGTCTAGCTGCTTCTTCATTACCTCCAATAGCATATAATCTACGCCCAAACTTAGTATTTCTTAAGGTATATACCCCAGCTAAAACTATTACTGCAAAGATTGCCACTGGTACTGGAATTCCACGATAGCTGAAGAATACTGCAAATGCAAACAGAATACCTAAAATTGCTAAAACAGCCTTCGTAATAACCTCTGACTTCTTTACTTCCATTCCATATTCTTTCTGTTGTTTAACATTCTTATAAATAGAATATAAGATAGTAATTAATCCAATAGCTAAGATTATACCACTAATCCCTTTAGGAATATATCCTCCTCCAATAATCGAAAACACCTTGCTAGTTACTGGTACTGAGCTCCCATTAGATAAAGTTAAAGCTAGACCACGAGCAATAGTCATCATCCCTAAAGTAATGATAAATGGTGGAATATCGTAATGAGCAATCCAAAATCCATTCCATAATCCAATTAAAACCCCACATAAAAGAATCGTCAATAATATCGCTAACCAAGCACTTAATCCAGCCTGCATTAATAACGTAACTACAATTGCTGCTAGCCCTACAATCGAACCAACTGAAAGGTCGATCCCTGCTAATAAGATTACCATAGTCATTCCTACTGATATGATCCCAATAATCGTCACCTGTCGTGCCAAGTTAGTTAGGTTTCGGGGAGTAAAGAAAGCCGGTGATAAAAATGTAAGAATTAGTCCTAAAGCTATCAATGCCAATAAAGTAGCATTATCTTTTAAAAATTTCTTCATGCCTTACTTCCTCCTTTAAAATTTCCTGTAGCATATTCCATTACTTTTTCTTTAGTAGCTTCCTCTCGGTCAAGGTCAGCAACTAATTTTCCTTCACACATTACTAAAACTCTATCACTCATTCCCATTATTTCTGGTAGTTCTGAAGATATCATAATGACAGTAACTCCTTCTTCTACCAACTTATTCATCAATCTATAAACTTCTACTTTAGCTCCTACATCTATCCCTCGAGTAGGTTCATCAAGAATTAAAACCTCTGGCTTAGTAGCTAACCATTTACCAATTACTACTTTCTGCTGATTGCCACCACTTAAAGTATTAACATTAACATCTATATTTGGGGTCTTGATATTAAGCTCATCAACATACTTATTAGTAACCTTACGTTCTTCTAACTTATTAATAACTCCATACTTTGAAACATAATCTAAAGAGGCTAAAGTTGTATTAGTCACAATATCTTGTCCTAATAGTAAACCTAACAATTTTCTATCCTCTGTCACTAAGCCTATTCCTTCTTGAATTGCATCTTGGGGGGAATTTATACTTAATTCTTTCCCATTTAAGTATACTTCACCTGTTGTCTCATCAGGATTAACTCCAAAAATACCACTAACTAACTCTGTTCGCCCAGAACCCATCAGACCTGCAATTCCTAATATCTGACCTTTATACGCTGAGAATGATACATCCTCGACCTTCTTTTCATCAGTTAAGAATGGATGCTCAACATTAATTCCTTTAACCTCTAATGTCTTCTCTCCTTGTTCAAAATCTTGCTTAGGAAACATGTCCTCTATATCACGACCTACCATTCGTGTAATAATTTCATCTAAAGTTATATCTTTAATCCGCGTGGTTTCACCGATGGTCTTCCCATCTCTTAAAACAGTTACTCTATCTGCAATCTCTTCTATTTCTTCCATCTTATGCGAAATATAAATCATACATACTCCTTGAGCCTTTAATGCTCTAATAATCATAAATAAATCTTCTATCTCTCGGTCAGTCAAAGCCGAAGTTGGTTCATCAAAGACCAATATCTCTGCATTTACCGAAAGTGCCTTTGCAATCTCAATCATCTGTTGTTGTCCGACGGTCAATTCCTTAATCAAATCTGTTGGCTGAATATCTGTAATATTTAATTTCTCTAATAACTCTTTAGTTTTAGAATGTAACTTAAACCATTCAATCTTACCACAAAAGTTTGTCTCCTGTTTATCTAAAAATATATTCTCTGTTACACTCAACCCAGGAATAAGGTTTAACTCCTGATGAATAATTGCTACCCCTGCTTCTTCTGCTTCCCTAGTATTGGTAAACTCCTTCAAATCTCCTTTAATATATAGTTCTCCTTCATAAGTAGGATAGGGCCATACCCCACTTAGAACTTTCATTAAAGTTGACTTTCCAGCTCCATTCTCTCCTACTAAAGCTAAAACCTCACCAGTTCTAGCTTGGAAATTAACATGATCTAAAGCTCTAACTCCTGGAAAATCTTTAATTATATCCTTCATCTCTAAGATTACCTCTGACAATTTTACCACCTTTTCTTTTCTTTATTTTAGGCCTGCCCCAACAAAAAGAGCAGACCTAATATAAAATGGTTAATTACTGCTGACCATAAATCTCTTCTTTAGTATGGAAACCAGCCTTAATAACTGTCTCTTCAATATTGTCTTTAGTCACTTTCACGATTGGAGTAATAATTGTCGGTACTTCCATATAACCATTATCTATTAGCTTTTCATATTCAACTACATCTTTAACATCCTTTTTAGAATTCTTAGCTAACTTATAAGCTGTTTCAGCAGCTGTTCTTGCTAAAGGCTTAATCTTCTTAAAGATATCAACTGTCTGGATCCCTTGAGCAACGTATCTAATATTAGTTAAGTCTGCATCAGAACCAGCAACAAAAACCTTATCAGCATCTGCTAACCCTTGTGCTTTTAGAGCAGAAATAACTCCACGCGCCATACCACTATTATTACAAATAAAAGCATCAATATCATTATTATACTTAGTTAAAACATTTTCTGCAGTCGCCATTGCTTTATCCGGAGCCCAACCTTCATGCCATTCTTCAGCAACTAAATTTAAACCTGGAGTCTCCTTAATGATCTTTTTAGCTCCACTAGTCATTGCAATAGCGTTAGAGTCACCTGGCTGTCCTTTAATTAGAACAACATTACCTTCTACTTTACCTTTCTTCTCTTTCAGCCAATCAACCATTGTCTCACCTTGTAACTTACCTACTGCCCAACTATCCTGCATAACGTGAACATCTAAAGGTCCGTTAACTAGCATCGAATCATAACCAACAACCTTAACACCTTCTCTATGAGCCATCTTAACCATGTTGCCTGCTGTACCTGTATTTACAGGTTGCAATACTATTACGTCTACTCCTTGTGCCAACATATTCTCAAATTTAGATAACTGAGTTCTAGCGTTATTGTTTGCCGCAGCAAATACAACTTCTGCACCTAAGCTTTCAGCTTTTTTAATAAACGCTGCCTTATCCTTCTGATAGCGCTCTTCTTGCATCGTCTTCAATAAAAAACCAATCTTAATTTTCCCATTATCCTTCTGTTTAGTGCCGCCAAAGAAACATCCTGTAGCAAATAGACTAACCACCAATAACATAGCTACAACCATTAACCCTTTCTTTCTCATCATCAATAACCTCCTAAGTTTTTTGAATTTTACTATATTTAAATCTCACTTATATTAAAATGCAAACTACATGCCAATTTATAAAATCTTAATTAATCGATCTAAACAAAAAAAAGATGAACCCTATTACTAATAGAGTTCATCCTAGTTAAAAATAATTTGTTATTTTATTGTTGCTTTTTCTAATCACACACATTAACACAGATAACACACTATGGATCATTCTTAAAAAGATAGTGTGTTAAACTTGTGTTAAATCCTAGCACATAAACAACACACTTTTACTGACCGTTCAGTCTCCATCTTATTCATTTGTACCTTCCCAGTCAGCTAAGAACTTTTCAATACCCTCATCTGTCTTAGGATGCTTAAACATCTTTTCCAAAACTCCATAAGGAATCGTAGCAATATCAGAATCAACCATAGCTGCTGCTTTAACATGCTTAGGATGTCTAATACTAGCCGCAATAATCTCAGTATCGATACCATGCAGAGTAAATATCTGACTAATCTCCTTTACTATCTCCACTCCATCATGTCCGATATCATCTAGCCGCCCAATAAATGGACTAACATATGTAGCCCCTGCCCGAGCAGCTAAAAGTGCTTGATTTGGCGAAAAGACTAAAGTTACATTGGTCTTAATTCCTAATTTAGATAGTTGGCTAACTGCTGCCAGTCCATCTTTATTCATCGGAATCTTAATTACAACATTATCAGAAATCTTGGCTAACTCCTTAGCCTCCTTAACCATGCCTTCTGTATCAGTACTAATTACTTCCGCACTAACCGGTCCATCAACTAAAGAAGTAATCTCCTCAATAATATCTTCAAAGTCTACTCCTTCTTCCTTAGCAATTAAAGAAGGGTTAGTTGTCACTCCATCTAAGATTCCTATTCGATTCATATCTCTAATTTCATCAATATTAGCAGTATCAATAAAGATTTTCATTAAATTTACCTCCTATTAAAGTTAAATAATATAAATACATATCTATATGTTGTAAAATTATTATATAGATTATTCATCCTTTTCCGCATCTGAACCACTATATTGTCGTACTCTAAACTCTACACCTAGATTATTAGCAATCTTACGGCATTCATAAATACTAGTCGTTGGATAGTTAACTACTGATAAGACTACCCGGGGAATATACTTCTTACATTCTTCTGTAAATTCTAGAATCGCTGGAAAAGAATCTGACCCAAATTCAGGATTACATAATTGTTGATATTTATTAGCATTCTTAGCATTTAAACTAATCGAAATAACATCAACTAACCCTTCTAAATCCGGTGTTACATTACGCTCATGAATCAAATTTGCTAAGCCATTAGTATCGACTCTTATCGCTACATCATAATTTCTTAACCATTTAGCTACTTTTATTACTACTTCTAATCTAATAAGCGGCTCACCATAACCACAAAAGACTATTTCTCGATATTGGTCAAGAGCCTTCTGTTCTTGTATAGCAGCAATAACCTCATCACTTGTTGGTTCCTCATCCAACCAAAGATTATAGCCTCCTACTCCATCTTTATAGTCTCTAACACAAAATTGACATTCATTAACACAACGATTAGTTATATTTAAATAAAGAGAATCTCCTAATTCATAGGCAATAGTCATCTTCAAACCTCCTTGCAGGCTTAATAATGTAATCCATTATAACATAATCTGGTTGGAATTACAAAATAACGTTAACTAGTCAAACCAAAGACTCGCTCTGCATTCTCTGTTGTTATTTCAGCTATCTTTTCTGCTGAATATGGCAGTATTTCAGCTAGCTTTTCAGCTACATGTTTTACATAAGCAGGTTCATTCCGCTTACCACGATTCGGTTCTGGTGTTAAATATGGAGCATCGGTCTCTATTAGTAGTTTGTCCAATGAAATCTGTTTTACTACTCTTCGTAATTGATGAGCATTATTAAAAGTTAAAACGCCACCGACAGCTATATAAAAATTAAGTTCCATGGCCTCCTTAGCCATCGCTAAATCACCACCAAAACAGTGGATAACTCCTCCAACTTCTTCAGCACCTTCTTCTTTTAATATCTGCATCGTTTCTTCTTCAGCTTCCCGACTATGAATCACTAAAGGTAAGTTTACCTCTTTAGCTAACCTAATATGCTGTCTAAAGACTTCTTTTTGAATCTTCCGGGGAGAGTTATCATAATGATAATCAAGACCAGTCTCACCAATAGCTACTACTTTTTCTTCAGCAGACCACTTTTTCAACTTATGATATGTAGATTCTGTAACACTCTTTGCTTCATGAGGATGAACTCCCACAACAGCATAGATCATATCATATTCATTAGCTAAATCTATAGACCGTTGACTAGACTCCTCATCAGCACCAACATTAATAATATATTTAAGATCATTCTCCCGAGCCCGATTAATAACATCCTCTCTATCATCACTAAAACGAGGAAAGTCTATATGGGCATGAGTATCAACTAACATTAAATTAAATCACTCCTGTTCTAAACCTGAATATTATCAACTAAATTAACTATCTTATACTAAAACAACTCTTATCTCATGAAATATTATAATAGTCTTGATTTTTACTGTAATCTGTTATCTACTTTTAATCCGAAAGCTCTTTTCTGGGCTTCACTGTCAACTATTATTTAACCTGCGCTCCACTATCAATATCTCTATCAACTGTAGTTACAGTTAAGTCTCCTTCGTCATTAGAAGCCGCTAGAATCATGCCATTAGACTTAACTCCAAAGATAGTCGCTGGCTCTAAGTTTGCCACCATAAGCACTTTCTTATCTACTAATTCCTCAGCTTCATAATGCTTAGCAATTCCTGCTACTAACTGTCTCTTTTCTTCTCCTAAAGCTACTTGAACTCTAAGTAATTTATCACTACCTTCAATCTTTTCTACCTCTAATACTTCAGCTACTCGTAAATCTAACTTAGTAAAATCATCAAATGTAATATAATCTTCACTCACTTCTTCTTCATCCTTTCCACCATCTTCTTTTTTTTCTACTTGGTCAGCTTCAACTTGGTTTTCAAAGTATTCTTCAATATCAATTCTAGGGAAGATAGGGTCACCTGAATTAACCTTGATGCCTGCTTCTAGTCCCCCCCATTCTTTAACCTGCTCCCAACTCTGTTCCTCTATATCTTCTTTAATTCCCAACTGTTGCCAAATCTTTTCTGGAGCATCTATTAAGAATGGCTTTAAAGCAATAGCTATAATTCGTAGCGATTCTAATAAATTATAGAGAACTGTACCTAATTCCTCTTTTTTAGCTTCATCCTTTGCTAAGATCCAAGGGGTCGTTTCATCAATATATTTATTAGTCCGTCTGATTAAAGTCCATAGCTGTTCTAAAGCTGTACTAAATTGTAAATTCTCCATATCTTCTGTCATAGCCTCAATCGCTTGCTGAGCGGTCTTCTTTAAATCTTCATCATGATCAGTAGCTGGTCCTAGGCTAGGAACTACTCCCGCAAAATATTTATCTACCATAGCTACTGTTCTATTCAATAAATTCCCTAAATCATTGGCTAAATCCGAATTAATCCTTTGGATAAATGACTCTGTAGAGTAAGAACCATCAGAACCAAAAGCAACCTCGCGCATTAAATAGTAGCGAACAGCATCAACACCAAAATCCTCTACTAATTTAACAGGGTCAACGACATTCCCTTTCGATTTAGACATCTTACCGCCTTCCACAGTTAAAAATCCATGTCCAAAAACTCTATCTGGCAGTTCTAAATCAGCAGCCATTAGAATAATCGGCCAAATAATCGTATGGAATCTTAAGATATCCTTACCTACAATATGTATATCTGCTGGCCAATACTTAGCAAAATCGTCGTCATTGGTCAAATATCCTGCTCCTGTTAAGTAATTAGTCAACGCATCGAACCAAACATAAATAACATGATCATCATCTATCGGTACTGGAATTCCCCAATCAAAAGTCGTTCTTGAAATACAAAGGTCTTCTAGACCATCTTTAATAAAGTTAACCATCTCATTACGTCGAGTCTCCGGTTGAATGAATTCAGGATTTTCTTCTATATAATCTAGTAAGTCATCTTCATACTTAGACATCCTAAAGAAATAACTCTCTTCTTCTACCCATTCTGTCTCCCGCTGACAATCGGGACACTTCCCATCTTCTAACTGTCTTTCTAGCCAAAATGTCTCACACGGAGTACAATACCAGCCTTCATATTTATCCTTATAAATATCTCCTTGCTCATATATTTCTTTAAAGATATGCTGCACTACATCTTCATGTCTCTCTTCTGTAGTTCGTAAAAAGACATCATAATCAATCTCTAATAGACTCCATAAGTCCTTAAAAGAAGATACAATCTCATCTACATACTCCTTAGGCGTTACATTATGCTCTTTAGCTGTTCTCTCAATCTTCTGACCATGCTCATCAGACCCAGTCAAGAATCTTACATCATACCCCTGCAACTTCTTAAAACGAGCAATAGTATCTGCTGCGGTAGTAGTGTAAGTATGTCCAATATGTAACTTATCATTAGGATAATAAATCGGTGTCGTAACATAAAAAGTTTCCTTTGTCATCTATCTCACTCCTTTATAAATAAAAAACTCCCGTCGCCTGAATTATCAGGGACGAGAGGTATAATCACCTTCCGTGGTACCACCCTAGTTATTACTATTAAGTAATCACTCATACAGAAATAACGGTTCTGTTAATCCGATACAGTCTACTTAACTTCGACTATATAGCTCTAGGACCATCTTCAATATCTCAGTCATTACCACTTCTCAGCTAACGTGGTTCTCTGTAAATAACTTTAACATCTACTCTTCCCTTCATCGCTTTTTAATACCTTATTATCTTTTAGCTATATCTTCTCCACTTTACCTTAAAATATACACAAATATAACAGGTTTGTCAAGTATTTATTCCTACTTCTTTAAGTTATATACTTCACCACCTAATGGAGACCCTTCTTTATCTAGCTTTCCTTTAGCAACTAACTGGTCTAATCTTTCTACTAGACCATTTCTATCTAATACTATCCCTTCTAACTCTTTATTAATCTCTTTTAACTTAACTAAAAGGTCAGTCTCATAAATAGGTAATTGATTAACTACTGCCTCATAAAATTTATCTATGTCTGCTTCTGTTTTAGACTCTAATTCATCAAAAGGATTTTCAGTATGTGGACTAGTCGTTTTAGCAATTCTAATTCTTACTGCCATAGTACGACCAAAGATAGCTGAGGAAACAAATGTGTCTCCAGATTCTAAATATGGTAATCGCTTTGCTTCTTCAGCTGTTAAATCAGTCTCTTGCTTAATCGTATCAATATCAGAAGCCCTTACAGTTCTAAATACAAACTTAGTATTTAATTGAGCAGTAACAGTATCTTCTAATAAAGTAGGTCTCTGTGTAGCTAAGATTAAGAAAGTTCCATACTTTCTACCTTCTTGTGAAATCTCCTTAATCACTGATTTAGCTGGTGAATCATAGCCTTTAGGAGCAAAATTATGTGCCTCATCAGTAGCAATCACAAACGGTGGAAAGTAATCAACTGACTCCCCTAAATATTCAGCATCTTTGTAATCTCTTCGTTGTCGATATAGATTCCCTAATAAATATGTCGCAAAGACCTGCAATAACCAGATTGGACCTTGAATTACCACTAATTTACGAGCCTTTAAAGTTAGTTCTATATCAGTGATACTTTGATTAAAGAGTCCATGTCTCTTCAATTTATTTAAACGCCAGATCAAACCACTAATTGAACTTAAATGTAAGCTGCCATAGTCATTTAACAGACCTAAATAGTTTTGATATTCTTCTTTTTGGTGTCCATTTACTTCACCTGACTTTAATCTACGTTGAATCTTATTCTTACCTAAATTTAATGCTTCTCTTAGATCTTGCAACCGAGTCTCAAAAGTGAATAGTGAATCCCTTCTCCCTTCAGGATTATGTAAACTCTCTACCACATTTACCATCGACTCAGTAAGATTACTTGCTGCTGCAAGAAGGTCTATTAAATCCTTAGTATTTAAGTCCTCAAAGTTAACACCTACATCTTGTCCCACCTGAAAGACCTCAAAATCATCACTAAAATCATCTTCATAGCCTGCTGGCAAACCCGGAAAATTATTACTGAAATCCATTTCAAAATGTGGATCAAAGACTACAGTAGGAACCTTTAGTTTCATCAACTCTTCTAATATAACCCTCATCCCAAAAGACTTTCCTGAACCAGAACCACCGATAATCCCAATATGCGGATACTGATGCATAGCTCGTACCTTAAAATTAAAAGGAATTCCATCTTGTTCTACTACTTCTTCTCCTTCTAATAAAGGTGCCACTCCTTTTAATTCAGAATCCATCTCTTTAGCCATCTCTTCAGTTCCTTTAATAATACCCAGAACTAACCCTTCCTTAGGGCTCTCTTTTACCATTATATCCTTAACTTCATCAAAATGCGGCACTTCTACTACTGCCCCAGTCTTAATTGGATAAGCAGCTTCTGTCAATAGCCTTACCTTAGCTATATTTATTTCATCCTCATCTATGTTATAACCAATACTTCGCAAAGACTCAATAACACCTCTATCTACAAAACTATCCTTAATTGATAAAGGAATAAAACGGTTATAAGATTGAGTTTCTACTACCTCTCCTAATGGATTATCCAAGTCACCATCCATAACCTTTAGTATTTCGTTACTACGAAATTTCTTGCTTTCTGATGCAACATAGACCTCTTGCTGTGTAGTTAAACCAACAACCTGCATTCATTTCACCTCGCCTTAATATACTCTTCCTTTACGTTTAGCGTAGAATAATCTGCGTTTTAAATCCGAATCTAAATAAGCATCAACTAAGCTCTCCATCATTTGATCTGAAATTCTAACCTCATGATCGACAATGTCTAGCCAAATCGGAATGCCTCTACCCGCTTCTGGCGTTAATGTATATACTAGATTAGCCATTGACCTTAGATTAGAATCTTGTTCTTCTAAAAGATCAATCCCAATTACCTGAGGGTCACGACTTGTCCGCATAAAAGCCGTCTTTAAACCAGATTTAAATTCTAAAGCCAACATCTCTCCCGCTTCTAATAAACCAAAAAGCAGTTCTCGATCATAATAATCCTTTAACTTATTTAGTTCCAAGCTGTCAGGATGCACTTCTCGTCCACTACCCTCAATTAACTGCTTACTAATCTCTTGCGTACCAATCTCTTCAATAACCCCTAGAAGTAAAACTTCTTCTCTAATAGCCAGCTTCTTTAACTCTTCCCATTTTTCTTCCGACTCAATACGATACCTAATCAACGACCCATCTAACATAATTAATTTAGGTTTCCACTCTTTTATTGCCTTAATAGCTACTTCTAGCTCCAAAGTTGCTAACTTTGAAATTCTAATTCTACTAGCTGCTTCTTGTTCACTAACTCTAACCCCTCTATCCTGTTGTTTATCTTTAAACTCAAGAATCTCCTCTTTTGAATTTGAAACTAAAGGACAGAAAAGATCATTCTTAATAATATCTTCTTTTTCAGTATTCTTAGCTAAAGCCTGCAATAGATAAAGATAATGAGGGTAGTTACTACCTATCTTATTAACTGAACCATCAACTCCAACAATTACTTTCTCTCCTAACCAAGATTTAAGTTTATCTTTAGACAACCTTTCTAATTTAATTATTCTACCTATTCTACGTTTAATTTCATTTCTTAAATTAATAGAGTTC
The DNA here is from genome assembly GCF_900114655.1 of Candidatus Frackibacter sp. WG13. Taxonomy (GTDB): domain Bacteria; phylum Bacillota; class Halanaerobiia; order Halobacteroidales; family Acetohalobiaceae; genus Frackibacter. Next base: position 41,223 of record NZ_FOTT01000013.1, on the reverse strand, counting down.
AAATCTCCTTGCCTTGAATACTTCTGCTGTAGCTCCTGATTAGTATTTATTAAGCTATTCTTAAGTCCATCAGAAATTTCTAACATTAACTCACCACCTTTTCAATTAACAGTACTAAACTTATTTTTATATTATTTTGCCTTTATAGATTAAAAATTACTTTATTTTAAAAAAATTACTGTCAACTATTGACTTTCATTGGAAATTATAGTATAATTTATTTAAGGTTAACTGTCGAAAGATGAAAAAGAAAAAGGAGGTATTGCAAATGAAGTCTACAGGTATTGTAAGAAAAGTAGATGAATTAGGAAGAGTAGTGATTCCTGTTGAATTAAGGCGAACACTTAGAATAAATGAAAAAGACGCTCTAGAAATCTATGTAGATGGCGAAAGTATCATCCTTAAAAAATATGAACCAGCTTGTGTTTTCTGTGGTAATGCTGGGGAAACTACTGTTTTTAAGAATAAAATGGTTTGTAAAGACTGCCTGGCTGAAATTTCAGAAACTGCTTAATCAAAAATTACATATAGTATTAAAGAATAACTGATATGAGTTATTACAAGAGGTGGATAGAAGAACTAACTATCTACCTCTTTTTAACGTTAATTGCAATTGCCTCTTCGTAAACTTCACTTTTAGGTAAATCTCTCTCTTTAGCAACTAATTTAATTGCTTCCTTCTTAGTAACACCTTTATCCATTAATAATTCTACATGTTCTAAAATAGACAACTCCTTCCAAGCAGCATCTTTCTGCTTAAACTTCTTAAGATTTACTCCATCTAGGACAATTGTAATCTCTCCTTTAGGATTCTTTGTCTCAAAATGAGATAAGACTTCACTAATCTTACCTGCAATCTTTTCTTCAAACTTTTTAGTAATCTCCCGCCAAACAGCTATCTTCCGATCACCTAAAATATCTAACATATTCTGCAAGCTGTCCTTCAATCTATAAGGCGACTCATAGAATACTATAGTTCTTGTTTCAGCACTTAATTCTTTTAATCTATCCTTTCTCTGCTTCCCTTTGCGTGGTAGAAAACCTTCAAAAACAAATTTATCCGTAGGTAATCCAGAAGCTACTAAAGCCGCTGTCATAGCCGTCGGTCCCGGTACAGGTATAACTCTAATATCTTCTTTATCAGCCAAAGAAGTTAACTTATATCCTGGGTCAGATATTCCTGGCATTCCAGCATCCGAAACTAAAGCTATCTCTTCCCCACTCTTCAATCTTTCAATAATCTTTTCACTCATCTCTTCCTCGTTATGTTCATGATAACTAACTAAAGGAGTATCTATCTCATAATGGTTTAGTAAATTTTGAGTTCTCCTAGTATCCTCCGCAGCAATATAGTCAACTTCCTTTAAAATTCTTAAAGTCCTTAAACTAATATCTTCTAAATTACCGATTGGTGTTCCGCATATATATAAATTCCCTCTACTCATATACTATTCCTCCTTGATTATTCTTCCTTCTCGTTAATTAAGTCTAATTTTTGTTGCCTACTATATTGTTTAATTTCATACTCTCGTTTTTGTGCTTTACTCCTCGTACTGTACTCTTCATAGTACACTAATTCTACTGGTCCCCTACCTCGAGTATATTTAGCCCCACGTCCTTCATTATGTTCCTTAGTTCTTCTTTTAAAATCAGTTGTATAGCCAGTATATAGTGTATCATCTGCACAACTTAAGATATAGACATAATGTCCCATCCTAATCAACTACCTTATCTTCATTATCAGTTCCATAATATATATCTAAAACTTCTTGCGTATATTCACCATTATCTTGGTAAATAATTAATGGCTTGTCTATTACTAAGCCAGGTTTAGCACCTTTAACCCCTTTAACTAAGATTAAATTACATCTCTTATCTTGCTTGGGATAAATTAGCCGCAAATTTTTAGGTTGTAAGTTATGTTGACTCATTAATGTTAATATTTCATCTAATCTCTCTGCACGATGAACATAAGCAACCTCTCCACCAAATTTAACTAAATAAGAGCTAATATCAATTATACCTTCTAGCTCAACCTTGACCTCGTGCCTAGCAATAGCGATACTCTCTTTTGGACTAACCTTCCCTTGTCCAACTGGTAGATAGGGAGGATTACTGACTACTACATCAAAACTTTCAGCTATAAATTCTTCCTTTAAATTTCGTATATCTAACTCTTCAATCTTAATTATATCTTCAAGATGATTATATTTAATGCTTCTTTGGGCCATATCTACTAGCTCTGTTTGTATCTCAACTCCTACTATTTGAGCAGGATTATTTCTGGTCGTTATTAGGAGTGGAATTACTCCGGTTCCTGTACCTAAATCAATTACTTTATCACCAGCTCTAACATCTATAAAGTAAGCTAACAGAACAGCATCTATAGCAAATGAAAAATGTTCTTTACTTTGAATAACTTTTAGATCATCGTGAATTAAGTCATCTAATCTTTCCTTGGGTTTTAATTTAACCTTTGGCAACTTCATCAACCTCAGCATTAGGATCTAATTGAATATCTAATAATCCCATACAAAAGAGACACTCTCCCTTTCGCACCTCACCATAATTAAGATGGCAGATATGAAACCCTTCCTCATATAACTTAGCTAAGTTATTATAACCTTTTCTTTCTTCTTCCTCATCCTCATTCTCCTTCTTTTCAAACAGTAATGATTTTAAATTATCATTCTCTTCTCTTAACTCTTCATTCTCTTTATATAACTTATAAGTAATCTTCTTTATCTCCTGAAATTCATTATTTAACATATTAAATTGTTCTTGAAATTTAGCTAGTAAACCTAAGATCTCTTTCACTGTCAAATACCTCCATAAAAACATTCTTTGCATTATATTCGTGATAATTAAAATTAATCCTTCCTAAATACAATTAATTATTAAAGTCATACTTATATTATATGCGAAAGACTACTAGATATTACAATTAAATATATAAGAAAAAAGGTATCCTATGGATACCTTTTTAAATCTTAATATTTTAATCTTTATTTTCTTCAACTTCATCTATCTCATCAACAGGAACCTCTATCCTGTCATCATCACCTAGATTAACAGTTACTGTCTCCTTTACTACGTTCAATTTAGTAATCTCACCGGTACCTATATCTGTTTCTACTTCATCACCGACATTCGGCATTTCTTTCTTAGTCTTCTTATAATTATCACATTCATACTTCAGACAACACATTAGTCTACCACATATTCCTGAAATTTTAGCCGGATTCAAAGAGAGATTTTGAGCTTTAGCCATCTTAATAGAAATTGGTTCAAAATCACGCAACATCGTTTCACAACATAATTGGCGACCACAAGGACCTAGACCTCCTACCATCTTCGCCTCATCTCTAACGCCAATTTGACGTAATTCAATTCTAGTCTTAAATATAGCAGCTAAATCTTTAACCAACTCTCTAAAATCTACTCTTCCATCAGCTGTAAAGTAAAAGATAACTTTATTTCTATCAAAAGTATACTCTACATCAATCAATTTCATTGGTAAACCATGTTCTTTAATTTTCCTTAAACAGATATCAAAGGCTTCTTCTTCATCTTCTTCATTCTTTTGCTTCTTCTTTATATCACTAGAAGTTACTTTTCTTTGCACTTCCTTTAATGGAGAAACTATCTCTTCTTCGTTAACTTCATGTGCCGGAATCACTACCTCACCAAACTCTGTTCCTCGTGAAGTCTCTACAATTACATTATCACCAACAACTAATTCTATATCTTTAGGATCAAAATAATATATTTTACCTGCTTCTTTAAATGTTACACCTACTACAGTATACATCAATTATCACACCCTTTTTTCTTTTATCTTCAGTAGCATCACCTCTAAAGCAAGTTGTAATTTAACATTAGTATTCTTGATCAAATTACTAATTTCCTCTACATACTCAATGACTGATTGTAGTTCAGTGAACGTATACTCTTTGCTTAATTCAATTATATCTTCCTCATAATCAAAATTAACTATTAAATCTGTATTTTTACTACCTTTATATAAAATTAAGTCACGATAGAACATCTCTATATCTTTTAATATATTATTTATCTCATCTTTATAATCTAAAATCTCCTTTACCAACTCAAACACTTCCACTAAATCTAAGTTTAATAGATCTTTAATCTTATCCAGAATTTGACTTCTCCTTAATAAGAATGATTCATCCTTAGATAAAGTTATAGCCTTGTCCAAACTACCATCAGCTAATACTGCTCTTTTTCTAGCTTCTTGAGTTTTTAATTTAAACTCACTAATTAGTTTATCAGTAATCTCGTCTACTGTCAAAGAACGAAATTTGACAATTTGACAACGAGAGGTAATTGTCGGCAATAATAACTCTTCTTTAGGTGCCAATAGAATAATAATTGCATAAGATGGTGGCTCTTCTAAAGTTCTTAACAAACTATTCGCTGCCTGTAAATTCATCTTTTCAGCCTCTTCAATAATATATATCTTCCATTCACTTTCATAAGGCTTATATGAAATCTGTTGTTGCAAATTACGTATCTGATCTATCTTTATCGAACTGCCATCAGGTGAAATTTTAATAATATCTGGATGGTTTCCATTATTAAACTTGCGACAGGAAATGCATTCATCACAAGCATCTAACTCTAACTCTTTACAATTAATTGCTTTAGCAAATTGAAAAGCAACAAACTCTTTGCCTACTCCCTCTTTACCAGTAAATAAATAAGCATGGCTAATTCGTTCATTATCTATAGCATTTTGTAGTAATTTAATCGGAAGTTCCTGCCCTACAACATCTGTAAAGCCCATAAGTACTACCCTCTCCCAATCTAAAATAATTTAATCCGTATTAATTATGCTTGAAGTCTAATTATAAAGTTAACTTAACTATAAATATCAACTAACATTCCTCTTACTTCATCTAGACGGTCTAAGATTTCCATCTGTGTAGCTTGTTTATCTAAAACTAATCTAGTTAATTCCTCTAGCGATTCATCCACCTTTTCAACCAAAGTATACACTTTATGATTACCAGACCCATAACTACTATACTCTTCTTTTACTTTATACATTTTTTCTACTGCTTCTTTAACAAATTTCTGTACCATCTTCTTATATCGAACTAGTTCTTTAAAAGTACGTTTCTTACTTAATCTCTCTCCTTGCTCATCGATTAATCCTAAGAGTTCATCTAATTTAGCCTTTATCTCTCTACCATGTACCTCTTGTAATGTATCTAAAAAGTCACTCTTTTTACTCTTAACAGAGTCTGAAGACTTTATATTAGATTTAGATAGAATTTGATTCAAATCTTGCTTTAATTTATTTTGAATCTTCATCACTTATTAACCTCTTTTCTATTCGATTCACTAATCTCTTAAAGATTGTCTCTACATCCTGATGAGCATCTATTACTTCAAAACGGTCTTCCTGTTTAGCTAAATCCAAATAACCATTCCTAACTCTTTGATGGAAAGAGATTTTCTCCTTCTCTATTCGATCTCCTACTCCTTTTTCAGAATTGTCTTGAGCTAAATCTCTAGCTCTTTGCAGTCCGACTTCTGGTTTTATATCTAATATAAAAGTTATATCCGGTTGTAAACCAGTTGTAGACATTAAATTTAATCGTTTTATCAACTCCATATTTAATTGACGACCATAGCCTTGATAAGCTAAAGTTGCATCGCTAAATCGATCACAAAGAACTACTTTACCTTCACCTAAAGCCGGTTTAATAACTTCTATTACATGTTGTACCCTACTAGCAGAATATAACATAAGTTCAGTCTTAGGTTGCAAGTTATGTAATTTGTCATCTAATAGCACCTCTCTAATCCTATCTCCTACTTTAGTTCCACCTGGTTCCCTAGTCTTAACCACTTGGTAACCTTTCTTAAGTAAATAGGATGCCAACAAATCAATCTGTGTAGATTTGCCAGCCCCTTCTGGCCCTTCTAATGTAATAAATAATCCCTTCATCTTCTATCTCATCACCTTCTTATTCGGCTTACTTTTATTATTCTTGAAAAAAACTTATTCTCCTTTATAGAATTTAAGCTTGTATAAAATTTGTCACTTTTGGTAAGGTTATATTATGTAAGGAGGCGATTCTATGTATCGAAGTAGAGAAGAATTTGAAAACAAACACGGCATAGATAGACATAGATTCCTAACTTTGTGGGCATTAGGAATGTCTGATACAGAGTTAGCTGTCTCATTAGATATCTCTCCTAAAAAAGTTAAGACAATTAAAGACGAACTACATAAAAACCATCATTAATTATAATTAATTTCGTCAAATAAAAGTGTCTTTATTCTATGTAAATAGTCATCATATTGAGGGTCAATCGGTAGAGTCTTTACTAATCTATCTTCACAGTTCGAACAGATTATTCTATCATTAATCTTAATTCCATTCACTTGTTTTTTTGTACAGATAAAACAAAAATCGGTACTCGCCATTATCTTTCCCTCCCTATATTGATAGTATACACTTTTATCTTATGCACCTTAAGTACTTACCGTGAATTAAAGATAATATTTTAAAAAAGACTCTTCTAAAATAGAAGAGTCTTTTGGTCTAATAATTAATCTAAGTTATAATTAGGTGCTTCCTTAGTAATAGTTACATCATGAGGATGACTTTCTTTAAGTCCTGCACCAGTAATTCTAATAAATTCAGCATCAGTTCGTAAAGAATTTATATCAGGTGTACCACAATAACCCATGCCGGCTCTTAATCCACCAACTAATTGATAAATAGTTTCTGCTAAAGGTCCCTTATAAGGTACTCGTCCTTCAATGCCTTCCGGCACTAATTTCTTCTCTTCTTCTTGGAAGTAACGGTCTTTACTCCCTTCTTTCATTGCTCCAAGTGAGCCCATGCCTCGATAAACTTTATAACTTCTACCTTTATAGATTTCTCTTTCACCTGGACTCTCTTTAGTACCCGCTAATAGGCTACCTAACATCACTGTGCTTGCTCCTGCTGCTAATGCTTTAACAATATCACCTGAATACTTAATGCCTCCATCAGCAATTACCGGAACATCATGCTTCTTCGCCTCTTCTGCACAATCATAAACAGCAGTAACCTGTGGTACCCCAATACCTGCTACTACACGGGTTGTACATATCGAACCTGGACCTATCCCAACTTTAACAGCATTAACTCCAGCATCTATTAAATCCTTAGTCGCCTCTGCTGTCGCTACATTCCCTGCTATTAAATCTAAATCTGGATATTTATTCTTAACCTCTCTTACTAGATCAATCACTCCCATAGAGTGACCATGAGCAGTATCAATAACTAAGATATCGACACCCGCCTCTACTAAAGCTTCAATTCGACTCCATGTATCTCTCGATGTACCTACAGCAGCACCAACTAAAAGACGCCCTTGACTGTCTTTAGCAGCATTGGGATACTTTTCAGCTTTTTCTATATCTTTAATCGTTATTAAACCTTTTAAGACATTATCTTCACTAACCAAAGGTAACTTCTCTATTTTGTGACTCTGTAGAATTTCCTTTGCCTCTTCTAAAGTAGTCCCTACTGGTCCAGTGACTAAGTTATCCTTAGTCATAATATGTTTAAGTTTTTGATTAAAATCTTTTTCAAATCTTAAATCACGATTAGTGATAATCCCTACCAACTTCATCTCTTTTTCATTACTAATTATAGGAACCCCTGATATTCTATACTTGGACATTAAATGTTCTGCTTCATAGGCAAAATTTTCTGGCGTTAAATAAAATGGATCAACTATTACCCCGCTCTCTGAACGTTTAACCTTGTCCACTTCTTCTGCCTGTTGCTTCGTAGACATATTTTTGTGAACGATTCCAATTCCACCTTCTCTAGCCATAGCAATTGCTAATTCTGCTTCTGTAACTGTATCCATTCCTGCACTCAATATCGGAATATTTAGATTAATATTAGTTGTCAATCGAGTAGAAACATCTACATCCTTAGGTAATACATTAGATTTAGCCGGCATCAATAAGACATCATCAAAAGTAAGTCCTTCTTTTGCAAACTTATCTTTCACTTGCACACCCTCCTAATTTAATTCATAATATTAAAAAACCTAAGCATAGTTATATCAAAAACCATACTTAGGCTCACTAACGGATTTATAATTAGAGTTAAAGATAATCCCTAATTAAAATTCGTAGTCAAATGGTTTACGGCCATTCGGTAGAAACTTTCGAGCCTTATCCTCGAAGATATACGAACCAATAGTTCTTTCTGCAATTAATTACTGCTTGTTTTTTATTATACAATTGTAGATTACTGATTAAATTTTTAATTAGTTTATCAAAATTATTTAGGAGTGTCAAGGAAAAGCAGTTACTAAGTCAAAGTCTGAATTTTCAAAGAATTCTTTAGATGTTTAATTGTGTAACATTCTAGCATATTCGCTATACCTTTAAACTCTTGTACCGAATTTAATTCTGGCCATTCTGATTTAGGTAGAGTATTTAACCATACAATTTCTTTTACTTGCCTTTTAATTCTTCTTAAATTCATTACTGCTTCATCTAATTCTATAGTTTTAGTATCACTCATAATAAAGACCACTGTTTCTGGGCTTAATAAATCAACATATTGAGAATGAAAAGTCTTGAGTGTTTGATTAAAGTTTGTAGTCTTACCCCACTGCTTACTTTGGCTAATTATCTTAGCCATTGTCTCTTCAAAAGAAAGATTACTTGTAAAAAATTCGGTAACTCTTTCTAAATCCTCAGAGAATATAAAACTTTCCATATTTCTAACTGCACTAGCAATACCATACATAAATTGTAATACAAAAGTAGCATACCTAGCCATCGAATCAGAAACATCACAGATTAATAGAAATTCTGGTTTCTTAATCTTCTTAGTCTTATATTCTAACTCAAGCATTGCCCCTCCGTACTTAATATTCTTTCTAATTGTTCTCCTTAAATCTAATTTGCCCGTCTTTTTACTCTGCTGAAACCTTCTTGAAATCTTAGTAGCTAATCTATGTGATAGTTTCTTAATAATCATCGTTACCTTTGGTAATTCTTCATCTGAAATTCTTTTCATATCCTGAGTTATTAATGATTCTTCCTCTTGTTGTAAACTAGATATTACATTTTCAATTACTACATCCATATCTAAATCACCAGTCATCTTAGCTTCAATCTTCTGTTTCTGTTCATCTCCCTCATCTTGATTCCTCAATTGATTCTTCCAATAATTTAAAGTACCACTAACCATCCGTTCTAGCATTGGCTGAGCATGAGAAGAATGACTAAGATGTCCAGGAAAGCTTTCTTCTATAAACTTTTTAATCTTCTCTTTTATCTCGGGATCGAGTTTTGAATAGATTTCTTTTTGGTCTTCAGTAAAACTTAATGGAACTTCCTCATCTTTATCCTCATCAACAACACTTTCTTTTTTAAACTTTAATTCTTCTGCCTCTTTTTTAGCCTCTTCTTGTTGCATCATCTTCTCTTTTCTTATTCTTTGTTGATATACCTTATCCTCTAAAGAGACAAAGAACGAATCAAAAGCTTTATCAAAGATCTTTTTCTCATAACTATCCTTGACCAATAAAGAACATAAAGTTGTTCTTACTTCTTCTTTCTTAATAATATCGACTAATTTTAATGCTTCCAAAGCCTCAATAGACTCAGCTAAACTAATTCTAATTCCTAAATTACGAAGTATCTGAATAAATTTAACGATATTATTCTCTACATAATCTGGTAGACCCTCATCAAGTGAGCTAGTAAGTAATTTTTGAGCTTCTTCAAATTCTTCATCTACCTGTACATAGCCATCATCTTCTAGATTACACATTTAAGCTCACCTCTCTTTTCTCTTAATCACTCTTTAGTGCTTCTTGACTTAATTTTTTAGCACCTAACTCTTCAAAATTATCTAAATCATCTTTAGTCTTTAAAAAGAGAGTTCTAGTTCTATGAATTAACTCCGGACTCAAACGGTCAGCATCTAATCCAGCTAAGGCGCGTGCCCAATCTAAGGTCTCGGAAATAGAAGGCAGTTTCTTAAGTTCTAAATTAGTTCTTAAATAACTAATAGCCGCTGCAATCTGTTTTGATAATTCTTCACCAATATTAGGCACCTTAGTCCGAATTATTTCTACTTCTTTCTCTACCGATGGTAAGTCAATATATAAGAATACACAACGCCTCTTTAATCCATCCGATAATTCACGATTAGCATTGCTAGTCAGCACTACTATCGGTCTTTTATTAGCTTTAACCGTACCTAACTCTGGTATCGAAACCTGAAAATCAGAAAGTAATTCGAATAAGAAAGCCTCAAACTCTTCATCTGTCTTATCAATCTCATCGATTAGTAAAACAGGTCTTTTTCCACGTTTAATTGCTTTCAATAATGGTCTCTGTAATAGGTAATCCTCAGAGAAGATATTCTCTTCAATCATATCCTCAGATTTATTATCCTTATTAATCTGAATACTTATCAACTGTTTCTGATAATTCCACTCATATAAAGCCTTGTTTTCATCTAATCCTTCATAACATTGTAATCTAATTAATTCCGTATCAAATACTTTACTCAACACCTTAGCGATCTCAGTCTTACCTACACCTGGTTCTCCAGTAATTAATAATGGCTTCTCTAAATTCAAAGCCAAATAAGTAGGAATAATTATCTCCTCGCCACAAATATAATCTTCTTCTTTAAAAGCCGCCTCCAACTTCTCTTTAGTAATCTCCATCATCTTTCCCCCTTATTATTAATAATAAATACACCTAATATATAAGAAATAATTAATCCTTATATACTTCTATAATGTTTCATATCCCGTGAAGTAAGTTTTTAAATAATATTCTGAAAAATTTTATGTTATCTTAATTTCAACCTTAACCTCAGCCTCAGTCTCAACCTTAATCCTTAACAGTATTATAACTTATTTTAACATAAATTCCATGAGATGCATCACATTAATAATAATTACTACATCTATTATAAATTACAACAACCCTCCATCTTTTACCTCTTTTTGATCATGACATATTTTTCACTTAATCAGTTTGTAATTTGTCAATCTTACTTTATTCTATTATAATTAAGTTAGTTTTAAACATTATAAACTTCTTATATAATCAGGAGGAAGATAAAAATGCAAGTCTCAGAAATAGATGAATTTAAATTAATTAATCGTCTATCTAATCTAGTTAAATCTAATTCTTCAAAGATAGAATTAGGCATTGGCGATGATGGAGCAGTAATTAATAATCAAAATGACCAACAGACAATCATTACTACAGATATGTTAATCGAAGGAACTCATTTTTTAAAAGATAAGGTCTCTCCTTTCCAATTAGGATATAAATCTTTAGCCGTTAATATTAGTGATATTGTTGCTATGGGAGGTAGGCCTACATATTTAACTATTTCTCTAGGACTCCCTAAAAGTACTACAGTAAAATATATTGAAGATATATATAATGGAATAAATAACCTTGCTCAAGAGTATAAAATTAGTGTTATTGGTGGAGATACTACTTCTAGCCCTAATGATTTAATAATTAATATCAATCTTTTAGGTGAAGTTCCTAAAGGTGAATATATTTCTCGCTCTAATGCGCAAGTTGGTGATTCTATCTTGGTAACTGGAAATTTAGGTGCTTCTAAGGCTGGCTTAGAAATTCTGTTATCCGCTAACTATCAAAAATTGAAAGAAGAATACCCTTACCTCATTAACAAACACCTTGAACCTCAACCCCGCTTAAGTGAGATGCAATTAGTTAAAAAACAGTTTAATATTACCTCTATGAATGATATTAGCGATGGATTAGCCAGTGAATTACATGAAATCACTTCTGCTAGTAAGGTAGGAGCCTTAATATACGAAGAAATGATCCCTATCTCCCACTCAACCAAAGAATTAGCTCAAAATTTGAATAAATCTACCCTAGACTATGCCTTATTTGGTGGTGAAGATTATGAATTATTATTTACTACTCCTGCTTCCCAAAGCCAGAAAGTTAAAGAAAAAATAGAAACAGAGTTAGATACTCAAATTTCTATCATTGGTGAAATTACTACTTTAGATAAGGGAATTAATTTGATTAAAGAGGACGGTAAAGTTAAAGTCAAAAAGCAAGGCTATAATCATTTTTAAATATCAACTACTCTCTGATAATCATTCCTATTTTATAAAAAAAGAAGGTTTTTTTATAAAAATATCTAAATATATCTTTTGTGATATCAAATAATCAAACTCACATTTTAATTAAACTAGTTAAAGGAGGTAACAAAAATGGCTTTTGAAATTACAGATGAATGTGTAGCTTGTGGTGTTTGTCTTGATGAGTGCCCAGTTGAAGCAATTGAAGAAGGCGATGATATCTTCTCAATTAATGATGACTGTGTAGATTGTGGTGTTTGTGCAGACAGCTGTCCTACAGAAGCAATCGTTGAATAAGAATAAATTTTAAATAGATTCTTAATAAGAAAGGGTTAGCCATTTTATTTAGGCTAACCCTTTTGTTTTTAGCACCTTACTTTTCACCACATTTATGGAGAAGTTCTTCCCATCTCTTATCAATTTGTTCTTGAATCTCTTCAATTAGGTCTTCATTTCCTTCTTTAAATAGATGCTTGAATCTACCTTGTGGCTCTAACCAATCGGTAACTGGTGCTTTCTCTTTAGGAATATGATTTAGCTTCCACTCTCCATCTTCAACCTCAAATAATGGCCAAAAACAACTATCTGTACCTGCTCTCATAATATCCATTGCTTGGTCCTCAGGATATCTCCAACCTCTTGGACATTGAGATAATACATTTAAGAAAGCTGGACCATCTACTTCAAAAGCCTTTCTAGCTTTTCTAATTAAATCTTTGAAATTATGAGGTGAAGCTTGTGCTACATAAGGAATATTATGGGCAGCTATTATATCAGTCAACTCTTTTCTAAATTGTGTTTTACCTGGAATTACTTCTCCCGCTGGACTAGTTGTTGTACTCGCATTTCTTGGTGTAGCACTAGAACGCTGAATACCTGTATTCATGTAAGCACCATTATCATAACAGACATAAACCATATTATGACCTCGTTCCATAGCTCCAGAAAGTGATTGGAAACCAATATCATACGTACCACCATCACCACCAAAAGCTATAAACTTAACCTCTTTATCTTCATCAATCTTACCTTGCCTCTTTAAAGATCGATAAGCAGCTTCAGTTCCACTAATAGTTGCCGCTGCATTTTCAAAGGCATTGTGAATAAAAGAATCTTTCCATGCTGTATAAGGATAGATAGTAGTTGATACCTCTAAGCAACCTGTTGCACAACCAACTACCACTGGATCGTCAGTTGCATGTAAAATCTGCCGAACAATAATTGACGCTCCACAACCTGAACATAATCTATGACCACCAGTTAATCTTTCATCCTGAAGTGATAACTCTTTTAAATTTACTTTAGACATTTATTACACCCCCTATTCTCTTACACCAAGATATTTAACTCGTTTATTAACCTCGCCTGAATTAACAATTCCTTGTAAGTCATTATATACAAACTCAAGGTCCTCTACTGTAGTATCACGACCACCTAAACCATAAATATAGTTAACTACCTCTACATCTGATTTAACATCATAAAGAGCACTCCTTACATCTGCAAATACTGGACCACCGATAGTTGAAAATGTATCAGCTCTATCCATGACCGCTACTGCCTTTAAACCACTGAGGGCTTTAGCAACCTCTTTAGCAGGGAATGGTCTAAACATTCTTAATTTAAGTAACCCTGCTTTAACCCCTTCTTCTCTTAACTTATCAACAGCAGCCTTAGCAGTTCCTGCTGTAGATGCTAAAGCTAAAATAGCAATTTCAGCATCTTCTAATTTATATTCTTCAAAATACTCAAAACCACGCCCGGTTAAATTTTTATACTCCTTAGCAACTTCAACTACAACCTTTTGGGCATTCTCCATAGCTTCAGCTTGCTGTACCTTATGTTCAAAATAGTAATCCTGTAAATCAAGAGGCCCTACAGCAATTGGATTTTCAGTGTCTAATAATGTATGTTCCGCAGTATATTCACCAATGAACTCCTTCACATCTTCATCAGCTAATAATTCTAAATTCTCTACAGCATGACTGATGATAAATCCATCCATATTCACCATAACAGGTAATCTAACATCCTCATGCTCACCAATTCTAACTGCTTGAATAGCATTATCATAAGCTTCCTGAGCATTTTCAGCATATAATTGAATCCACCCTGAATCTCTAGCTCCCATAGCATCACTATGATCACAATGAATATTAATCGGTCCACTTAATGCTCGATTAACTACTGGCATAACAATAGGTAAACGTGTTGAAGCAGCAATATAAACAATTTCCCACATTAAAGCTAAGCCATTAGCAGCAGTAGCAGTCATAGCTCGAGCTCCACCAGCGGCAGCTCCAACTGTAGCACTCATTGCACTATGCTCACTCTCAACAGTAACAAATTCAGTATCTACAGCTCCATCAGCAACAAATTGTGAAAACATCTGAACAACTTCTGTCTGTGGAGTAATTGGATAAGCAGCTACAACATCTGGATTAATCTGCTTCATAGCCTGTGCCATAGCTTCGTTTCCAGTTAAAGCAACTTGATTTGACATTTTTATCTTCCCCCTTCCATTTATTTCTCGGTTGATGGCTCTTCTTTCACCATAGTTATAGCATCAACAGGACATTCATGGGCACAGATTCCACACCCCTTACAATAATCATGATCAAAACCTGTAACTTCTTTCTTTTCTGACACAACAGCTGAATCTGGACAATAGATCCAACAAAAATGACAGTTAATACATTTATCCATATCTAATTCAGGCCGATGGGTTCTCCAGCCACCTGTTTTATACTTAATAGCATTACCAGCTTCTAAAATCAACCCACCTTCAGGAATACTCTTCCAACCTGGCTTTTGTTTATCTTTTTTAGACATTACTCACTTTTCACCTCCTGGTAAGCCCTCTCAATTGATTTCATGTTACCATCGATAACTTCAGGCTTACTAGCAAACTTCTTTTCAAACTCTTTTTTGATCTCTGTCTTAAATCCTTCAAATTCTAATAGGCCGGTAGCTTTAATTAAAGCACCTAACATTGGTGTATTTGGGAATGGTGCTCCAATCTCTTCAGTAGAAATACCATTTGCATCAACGGTAAACACCTTGCCATCAAACCCTAACTTTTCCTTAATTTCGCTCGGTTGTAAAGTAGTATTAATAATAATAGTTCCATCAGCAGGCACACCTTCATCTACATCAACTGATTCTAATAGAGTAGGGTCTAAAACCATTACTATATCAGGAGAATAAACCTGACAATGAACTGTCAGCTTTTCATCACTAATTCTATTAAATGCTAGTACTGGCGCCCCCATTCTTTCTGGACCATACTCCGGAAATGCTTGAATATTCTTACCAGTTTTAGATGCTACTTTACCTAGCAAAATAGATGCAGTCTTAGAACCCTGTCCTCCACGACCATGCCAACGAATTTCTGTTAAATTTGCCATCTATAGTCCCCCTTCCATATAAGAAATCAGCTTTAATATTAATACAATAAGATTAAGCAATCTCCACATATAATATTTGTTTATCTTAAATTTAATATCCATAAAAATAAAAAAAAGCAGTGGATATTTTATCCACTGCCTTAAACAATACTAAATTTATTCTTTTGTACTCGCTACTTCTTCTGAAGCAGAAACTGTTGTAGAGTCATCATCTTGCGAATAATCCATTGCAGCATAACGTTGATACATCTTCCAACGACGCTGAGCTTCTGCTTTATTTGCCTCTAGTAATTCTTCAGCCTCTTCTGGATTAATCTTACTTAATTGAGAATAACGTCTTTCACTCATCAAGAAGTCATGATATTTATCCCAATCAGGCTCTTTACAGTCAATCTGGAATGGATTCTTACCTTCTTCAGCTAATGAAGGATCAAATCTAAATGTTGGCCAATAACCACATTTTGTAGCTAATTCAGATTGCCTTTGAACATTAGTTAATCCGCCCTTAACTCCATGGTTAATACATGGAGAGTAAGCAATTACAATTGATGGGCCTTCATGAGCTTCTGCTTCTAACATGGCCTTTAATACTTGTCTTTGGCTTGCACCATGAGAAACTTGAGCTACATACACATGGCCATAAGTCATTGCGATAGCAGCTAAGTCTTTCTTCTTACCTTGCTTACCGGCAGCCGTAAATTTAGCTATTGAACCGGTCTGCGAAGCTTTAGAAGATTGCCCTCCTGTATTAGAATAGACTTGTGTATCTACTACTAAGATATTAATATCTTCTTGACTGGCAATTACATGGTCTAATCCACCATAACCGATGTCATAAGCCCAACCGTCTCCACCAATCATCCAGTTAGATTGCTTTATAATATAATCTTTAAGATCTAGAATCTCCTTAGCTTTTTCACAATCAGTGCTCTCTAATTGAGAAACTAAATCAGATTTTAATTGTTTAGTAATAGCCCCACTATTACGATTTTCTATCCATTCTTCAAATAGATCTCTTAAGTCTGCTTCAACATCATTCATAGTTTCAGACATAATGTTTTGAATCTGGTCACGAATAGTTTCAGAAGCAATCCTCATACCAAATCCAAACTCAGCATTATCTTCAAATAGTGAATTCGCCCACGCTGGACCTCTACCTTCTGAGTTTGTTGTGAATGGAGTTGCTGGATAAGATCCACCATAAATTGATGAACAACCAGTTGCATTAGCAATTGTCATTCTATCTCCAAATAATTGAGAAACTAATTTTACATATGGAGTCTCTCCACAACCAGCACAAGCTCCCGAAAATTCAAATAATGGCTGAGCAAATTGTGAACCTTTGACTTTAGTTACTGATAATAGATCATCTTTATACGTTACTTCATTATACATATAATCAGTTTTAACTGCTTCACCAGCATCAATAGACTCTTGAATTGGAACCATATCTAATGCCTTTTCTTTGGCAGGACATACCTTCGCACAAACTCCACATCCAGTACAATCTAAAGGTGAAACCTGAAGACGATATTGTAATCCATCTAACCCTTTACCAAATGGCTTAATAGTAGTAGTTCCTTCCGGAGCATTAGCAACCTCTTCTTCATCCATTAAGAAAGGTCTAATTGCTGAATGAGAACATACAAAAGCACACTGATTACATTGGATACAGTTGTCTTCTTGCCATTGTGGAACAAAGTTAGCAATACCACGCTTTTCGTAGGCGGCAGTGCCGTTTACCATTGTACCATCTTCATAACCTTCAAACGCGGAAACTGGTAAGTCATATCCTTCAATTGCATTAATTGGGTCAGCAATATTTTTAACAAAATCTGGACGATCTTCCTCTACAGAAGTATCTTCTTCTTCTAAGTTAGCCCATGCTGGATCAACTGAAACCTCTACTAATCCTTCTCCACCTTTTTCAATAGCTTTCCAGTTCATTTCTACAATCTCTTTACCTTTACGTCCATATAACTTATCAGCATACTCTTTCATTAACTCTTGCGCTCTATCATAAGGCATGATTTGCTCATTTAACTTAAAGAATGCAGATTGCATAATAGTATTTGTACGACGTCCCAATCCAATCTCTTGAGCCAAAGCAACAGCATCAATAATATAGAACTTAGCTTCTTTCTCAGCTAACTTCTTCTTAACACTATTAGGCATCTTTTCTACAATCTCTTCAGCATCAGAAACTGTATTTAATAAGAATGTTCCTCCCTGACATAAGCCACCTAGCATATCATACTTACCTAAGTATGAATCAGTAGAACAAGACACAAAGTCTGGGTTAGATACTAAGTAAGTAGAACGAATTGGTTCTGGACCAAATCTTAAGTTAGACCGAGTTACTCCACCTGACTTCTTAGAATCATATGCAAAGTAACCTTGAGCATATAGATCAGTATTATCACCAATAATCTTAATTGTATTCTTATTAGCACCTACAGTACCATCTGAACCTAAACCAAAGAATAAAGCTTCTGTAACATCATCAGATAATACATTGACTTCTTCTTCAACAGGTAAAGATAAATTAGTTACATCATCTTCAATACCAATTGTAAAGTTATCTTTAGCTTCGCCTACTAAATTATCATATACAGCAATAATTTGCGCAGGATTAGTATCCTTAGAAGATAATCCATAACGACCACCGATAATTAATGGAGCATCTTCTTTCCCGTAAAAGATTGATTTAACATCTAAATATAATGGTTCTCCAGCAGAACCAGATTCTTTTGTTCTATCTAATACAGCAATTCTTTCAACAGTCTCTGGTAATTGATCAAAGAAATACTCAGCACTAAATGGACGATATAAGTGAACAGTCATTAAACCTACTTTACGCCCTTGCTCTACTAAGTAATCAACTGTTTCTTCAATAGCTTCAGTTACTGAGCCCATTGCAACGATAATATCAGTTGCATCTTCTGCACCATAGTATACGAATGGGGCGTAGTTACGACCAGTCTCTTTAGAAATTTCATCCATGTAGTTTGCAACAATATCAGGTAATTTGTCATAATATTTATTTTGAACCTCTGCAGCTTGGAAATAGACATCATCATTTTGCGCTGAACCACGAGTTACTGGGTGTTCAGGATTTAAAGCGTTATCTCTAAACTCTTGTACTGCCTCCCTGTCTAACAAACGATCATATACCTCATAATCCATCATTTCAACCTTTTGAATTTCATGAGAAGTACGGAATCCATCAAAATAATGAATAAAAGGTACACGCCCCTCAATTGCAGATAAGTGAGCAACTCCACCCAAATCCATAACTTCTTGTACTGATCCACTTGCTAATAAAGCACAGCCAGTCTGACGTGCAGCCATTACATCTTGATGATCACCAAAGATTGATAACGCTTGTGTAGCTATAGATCTAGAAGCCACATGAACAACCCCTGGTAATAATTCTCCAGCTATCTTATATAAGTTAGGAACCTTCAATAATAAACCTTGAGAAGCAGTGTAAGTAGTAGTCAATGCACCACCTTGTAAAGAACCATGCACTGTACCAGCAGCTCCTGCCTCAGATTGCATTTCTACAACATTTACTGGCATACCAAATAAATTCTTCTTACCTTCAGAAGCCCATAAATCAACATATTCTGCCATCGGAGATGATGGTGTAATAGGATAAATCCCAGCTACTTCAGTAAATGCATATGATGTATATGCAGCAGCTTGATTTCCATCTAGCGTTTTCATTTCTTTTGTCATTAATATAATTCACCTCCTAATGAAATAGATGCTATCTTAGAACTTAGTTCTCGACTCTCATGCCAATGAACCTTTAATAATCTTGTCATCTATATTCCCCCTTTCATATTTTAGCCTCATTCTTTATTAGGCCACTTTTTTATCATTTTAGAAAATGAAAACTTAAAAATTTCTTGTGTAGCCTCATTTTATCACCATAAGAAATAAGTTTTCATCTTCTAATTGCTATACATTCTCTATCCTAATGACATATTCCTTTATAATTCCCTAAATTTAAATCTTCTGAATATTTTTACTGAAAACTCATCTTTTATCCTTAACTATTATTCTAAATTAGGGTCTATTCTACCTAACTCCTATTTAACAATTTTATCCATAGAGACTTATCCTTTAGTATACCAAATAATGATAATTGTGTCAATACTCAAACAATTTAAATTCAAAATAATATCTTTACTTTAAACAAAAGCCACCGCTTAACGGTGACTTTGTGAACGTCTCACTTCTTTTAATAAGTAATTATATCTAGCTTCTGCTGCTTCTAATGAATAAATAGCATAATCGATTAAATCAGGATCATTTACAGTTTCAAAATACTCCCTTGCTTCTAACCACTCTTGACGTGCATCCTCTAGCTCTTCATCAATTGTATAATCTGTCTCTTCTAAAGTTACTAGTTCTGCTTTAAACTCTTGATAATAGACATTTAACCGATTTGATAATTGATTCACAAAACTTGTAATCACAGAAATTATGATTACCCCCTTTATAATCTTTAGTTATTAGGGTAACCAAAAATCTGTTGACCTATACTTCCTTCCTACCTTCTAAGGCCTTCGAAAGAGTAACCTCATCAGCATACTCTAAATCGCCACCTACTGGTAGACCATGTGCTATTCTACTTGTAGTAATACCTAAGGGTTTTAGTAAACGAGCGATATACATAGCTGTTGCTTCCCCTTCTACATTTGGGTCAGTTGCTAAGATCACTTCATCTACATCTCCTTCTTTTACTCTTGATAATAGACCTTTAATCTCAATATCATCTGGACCTATACCTTCCATAGGAGAAATAGAACCGTGCAAAACATGATATAATCCCTTATATTCACCAGTCTTCTCCATCGCCACTATATCTTTAGAACTTTCTACTATACAGATAGTAGAACGATCCCTTTCTTGATTAGCGCAGATATTACAGAGTTCACTCTCTGTTAAATTATTACATTCTGTACAATAATCAATCTTCTCTTTAACTTCTTTAATAGCCTCTACTAATTCATCTGCTTCTTCCTGTGAAGTATTCAAAATATGAAATGCTAATCTCTGTGCAGTCTTAGGACCAATTCCAGGTAACTTAGTTAATCTCCCAATTAATTTTGCTATCGGTTGGGCATAATATTTCATTCAAATGTCTCCTTATTTAGAATAATCCAGGAATATTCATACCTCCAGTTAATTTACCCATCTCTTTGGAAGCCATATCCTGTACTTTACGCATCGCTTCATTAGTTGCAGCTAAGATTAAGTCCTCTAGCATCTCTACATCTTCAGGATCAACTGCATCTGGTTCAATAGTAATATCGACAATCTCTTGTTGTCCATTGGCAACTACCTTAACTACTCCCCCACCAGCAGTAGCTTCTACTTTCTTCTCTGCTAATTCTTCTTGCACCTTTGACATTTGTGATTGCATCTTTTGAACTTGCTTCATCATCTTACCCATATCCATAATTTTTGCCTCCTTAATATATTAATCCTTCTTAACTTTAAGAACCTCACCATCAAATATTTCTAATACATCTTTAACCAAAGGATCTTCTATAATCCTCTCATCCTTAACTTTATCTAAGTTGGATTCTTTACTATCTTTAACTTCATTCTTTCTTTTTTTTTCTTCTTGCTTACTATTTTCCTTAACTTTATAATTATTATTCTCAGCAAAGACAGTTTTAACCTTTAGTTTCTTACCTAAATTTTTTCGAATGACACCTTCGATCACTTCTCGCTTGCGGTCTACATTTTCCTTATGAAACCTTCTATTATTATCAAATTCAATAATTAAATTATTCCCATTAATAGCAGATAGTCTACCTTCAGTCAACATAGCATGAGTTCTAATTTCTTTTTGTCGAATGTACTCTAATATATCAGACCATTTATCCTTTATCTCTGCAAAAGAAAGACCACTTTCATTAACTTCAGCACTAGAATCTCCATCATCTGTTTGTACATTCTTATCTTCTGCTCTTTCTTCTTTCTTACTTACCAATTTTTCATCAGGTACTGACTGGTCATTTATTTGCTCAATATCTTGAATCTTTTCAGTAACCTCTTTAACTTCTTCATTGCTAATCTGTCTTTCATCTTTTGCAGGAAGATAGTTTTTACCTTTAATCTTTTCCTCTAAAGTTGTTAATCTATCTAAAACCCCTGCTAATGAAGTATCTATTTCTGGTTTAGTTAACTTAATAATTCCCATTTCCAACAAAATTCTTGGCTGATTACTCCGTTTTAGCTCAGTTTCTAATTCTACTAAGATATTAATTAATCGTAATAATTCTTCTGTTGTTAAATCTGCTGCTTGTTCTTCGAGCTTTTTTATCTGTTCATTGGGAAGCTCAATTAATCCTTCTGTTATTTCACACTCTTTTTGAATCAATAAATTTCGAAAGTGATTAATTAAACTACTGACAAACTGTAGAATATCCTTACCTTGATTAATGACTTTATTAACCAATTTTATTCCTTCATCAACCTTCTGCTTAACAATAATATTAACCATCTCAAAGAGAACCGCTTCCTCTACTAATCCCAAGACAGCAGCGACATCATCTAAACCAACCTGGTTACCACTGTAAGAAATAACTTGGTCCAAAATACTTATTGCATCTCGCATACCGCCTTCAGCACTACGAGCAATTGCCACTCCAGCCTCTGAAGTAAGTTTTACATCTTCTTGTTCACAGATGAAGTTCAAACGATCTATAATATCATTTACTGATAACCTACTAAAGTCGAATCTTTGGCAACGAGAAAGAATCGTCGGTAATAAAGCATGTGGTTCAGTAGTTGCTAAGATAAAGATAACATATTCTGGTGGCTCTTCTAAAGTTTTGAGCAAAGCGTTAAATGCTTCTTTAGTCAACATATGCGCTTCATCTATTATGTATACTTTATAATTTCCTTCAGTAGGAAAGAACTTCACCTTTTCCCTTAACTCTCTAATTTCATCAATTCCTCGGTTAGATGCTGCATCTATTTCAATAACATCTATAGAACTATTGTTTTGAATCTTCTGGCAGACTTCACACTCTCCACAAGGGTCAATAGTAGGCCCTTCTGAACAATTTAAAGATTTAGCTAGAATTTTAGCAGTACTTGTCTTCCCAGTCCCCCGTGGACCACAGAATAAATAAGCATGAGCAATCCTATCTAAACGAATAGCATTTTTTAAAGTCTCTACTACATTCTTTTGACCAGCAATATCAGCAAAACTCTGTGGTCTCCATTTACGATATAATGATAGGTAACCCATTTATTATTCCCCTAACCTTATATAATTAATTATAGTAAATTTTCAATCTATTTTATGTAATACTCTAACATAATTAGTCATACTTGTACTTATACTTATAATTATTATTAAAATTTAATTATGTAACTCACTTATGTAAATAAATATAGATATAAAAAGAAGCCGTGCATCTACTCTCACGCAATTCTTCTTAAGCGTTACTTAAGCAGTTAGCTCAAGCCAGGCACCCCTACGGCACACGAGAGAGAGTACTTACCGCTGCTCCCTTCCGGGCCTGACGGAGTTCATACCTTCCCGTTGCATAGGACCCAACCTTCAACACCACTTACTCAAGCCTGACCTTAAAAAGAAGAACGCTTAAGTAGACTTCAACCCCGCTATAGCGGATTGCGGGTTACAGGGCACCGCTACCACCCCGTTTAGCACGGCAAATCTATAATAAAAAGGTATTAATAATACCTTCCTATTGCTTATGAGCCTCTTAATTGATTCAACAATTTTTATTATAACAAAGTAACTTACTAACGTCAAATTTTTATAAAATGGCGGAGAGGGAGGGATTTGAACCCTCGAGACAGATAACTGTCTACTCGCTTTCCAGGCGAGCCCCTTAAGCCGGACTCGGACACCTCTCCACGATATATAAATAATCTTAATTACGCAATTCTTTAAAAAATCTTTTCATTATATTACTACATTCTTCTTCTAGTACACCAACTTCAACTTCAATTTGATGATTCAATTCATCCAAATTAAATAGATTGACCACTGAACCTGCTGCTCCAGCTTTAGAATCACTAGCACCGTAAACTACTCTATCAACTCTAGCTTGTACTAATGCTCCTGCACACATTGGACATGGCTCAATCGTAACATAAAGCGTACAATTATTTAATCTCCAACCTCCCAATCTTTGAGCAGCATCCTTGATTGCTAAAACCTCAGCATGAGCAGTTGGATCATTTAATTCTTCTTTTAAATTATGACTACGAGCAATTATTTCATCATCCTTAATAATAACTGCTCCAATAGGCACTTCTTCTTTTTGATATGCTTTTTGAGCTTCCTCTAAAGCACATCTCATATAATAATAGTCATTTTTTTCCATCTTATCACCTAGTTATAGAATGGCGCGCCCGGGAGGAGTCGAACCTCCAACCTCCTGATTCGTAGTCAGTTACTCTATCCAGTTGAGCTACGGGCGCTTATTAAATGGCGGAGAAGGAGGGATTTGAACCCTCGCGCCGCTTAGAGCGACCTAACGATTTAGCAAACCGTCCCCTTCAACCTGACTTGGGTACTTCTCCACATTATGATGGCGGAGGGACTGGGATTCGAACCCAGACAGCTTTCGCCTTCACTAGATTTCAAGTCTAGCCCCTTGCCGTTCGGTCATCCCTCCACATATTTACTTGCTCGACTATTATATACCATTATCAAAAAGTTGTCAAGATAAAAGTATTTACAAACACTTTATAACCTTCCCTAGCAATCAGGAACTTTCTAACTGGCACATCTAATATACTAACATATAAATACATCATAAGTCAAGTGCCATTTATTGTAAAAATCACCCTTGTTACAGGATGATTTCTTAATTTCATTAAGTTTTAAATGGCGGAGAAGGAGGGATTTGAACCCTCGCGCCGCTTAGAGCGACCTAACGATTTAGCAAACCGTCCCCTTCAACCTGACTTGGGTACTTCTCCGCATTATGATGGCGGAGGGACTGGGATTCGAACCCAGACAGCTTTCGCCTTCACTAGATTTCAAGTCTAGCCCCTTGCCGTTCGGTCATCCCTCCATCCATTTAACACATAGAAAAGTATAACATAAGCTTTAGGGATTGTCAATATCATTTTTAATTCTTTTTAACTTACAGAGTAATCTTTTCTACTCCTCCCATATAAGGACGTAATACTTCCGGAATCACTACTGACCCATCAGCTTGTTGATAGTTCTCTAAAATAGCTGCTACTGCTCTACCTATGGCCACTCCTGAACCATTTAGTGTATGAACAAACTCTGCCTTAGCATTAGGCTCTGGTCGGTATCTAATGCCTGCTCTTCTTGCTTGAAAATCCTCAAAATTACTACAAGAAGATATTTCACGATAAGTATTATAACTTGGAAACCAGACTTCAATATCATATTTTTTGGCAGCAGTGAATCCTAAATCACCGGTACACATATTCATAACCCTATAAGGTAGCCCTAACTTCTGTAATATAATTTCAGCATTTTTGACTAACTTTTCATGTTCCTCATAAGAGTCTTCCGGTTTTACAAATTTGACTAACTCTACTTTATTAAATTGATGTTGTCTAATTATCCCTCTCGTATCACGACCATGAGCACCAGCTTCAGCTCTAAAACATGCACTATAGGCCACATGATAAATTGGTAATTCTTCTAAATCTAAAATCTGTTCTCGATACATATTAGTAACCGGAACCTCGGCAGTAGGAATTAAATAATAGTCTGTATCCTTTAATTTAAATGCATCTTCTTCAAACTTAGGTAACTGTCCTGTCCCTACCATACTATCGCGATGTACTATAAAAGGAGGAAAGACTTCCTGATAATTATGTTCCGTAGTGTGCATATTTAGCATGAAGTTAATTAAGGCCCGCTCTAACCTTGCCCCTAAGTTTTTCAAAAATGTGAAACGCGAACCAGAAACCTTAGCTCCTTTTTCAAAGTCTAGAATATCTAAATTTTCACCAATATCCCAATGAGCTTGGGGCTCAAAATCAAACTCTGTCGGTTCACCCCACTTCCATGCTAATACATTATCTTCTTCATCTAGACCTACTGGAACATCCTCATGGGGAATATTAGGAATCTGCAAGAGAATATCATTAATCTTTTCTTCACACTCTCTTACTACTTCATCTAACTCTTTTATCTTACTAGAAACTTCCTTCATTTCATTAATTAGCTCAGAAGCATCTTCCCCATTTCTTTTTAGTTTACCTATCTTATCAGAAGCCTCATTACGCTTATGTTTTAACTGCTCTACTTCATAAAGAACTTCTCTTCTTTTATCATCATACTTCTTAAAATCATCTACTGGAGCATCAGTACCCCTTTTATCTAAAACTTCTTTGATTAAATCTATATTTTCACGCACAAAGCGTAAGTCTAACATCTCCTAGCCCTCCTCTTACAGTTCATTATATTATAGATTAACTTCTTTAACTTCAGAAATTCCATTAATATTTAAGAGTTTTTCTTTAGTTTGGTCAGTTATTTCACTATCTATACTCATCACCATTACTGCCATGCCGCCTATATCATGACGTCCTAGTTGCATGTTAGCGATATTAACACCATCTTCTCCTAATATAGTACCAAAATTACCTAAAATACCTGGTTTATCAGTATGAGTTGAAACTAATAATTTTCCTTCTGGCACAGCGTCAACATGATAATCATTAATATTAACTATTCTTAAGTCAGATTCGTTAAATACAGTACCAGCCAACTTATTAGTTCCTTCTTCAGTAACTACTTCTAAAGTGATTAGATTAGAATATTTATCTATAGATGAACTTTTACTCTCTGTAACATTAATCCCCCGCTCTTCAGCAATTAATGATGCGTTTACTAGGTTAACTGCTACATCTAAGATTGGATTTAATAAACCTTTTAATAAAGCAGTAGTAACCGGGCTAACCTCTTGCTTAGCTATATCACCATTATACGTTATCTTTAATTCTTTAATTCTTCCTTCCCCCCATTGGGCATAGAAAGAACCTAACTTTTCAGCTAACATCACATGCGGCTTTATCTGTTCCATAGCTTCTGGCTGTAAAGTAGGTACATTTAATGGAGTTCGTGGCAGTCCACCTTCAAGTACACTAATTGCCTGTTTAGCAGCATCGATCGCTACATTATCCATAGCCTCTACAGTAGTACCACCTAGATGTGGTGAAACAATTACTTTATCTTCTAATCCTAATAACGGATGTTCTACATCTAATGGTTCCTCTTCATGTACATCAAGAGCTGCTCCTACAACCTTACCTTCTTTTATCGCTTCAGCTAAAGCATGAGTATCAACATTCTTACCACGAGCAACGTTTAATATCCTTACTCCATCTTGCATCTGAGCAAACTCTTTCTTACCTAAAATATGATAAGTCTCATCAGTCAATGGAGTATGAATTGTAATATAATCAGATCTCTGTAAAATTTCTTTAAAACTTACTAACTCTACCCCTAACTTCTTTCCTCTTTCAGTCGGAATATAAGGATCATTAGCTATAACTTCCATATTAAATGCTTTAGCTCTAGTCGCAACATTACCTCCAACTCTCCCTAATCCGATAATACCTAGTGTCTTACCATTCAGCTCTACACCCATATACTTATTTCTATCCCAAACACCTTTATGTAAAGCATCATTGGCTTGTGGTACATTTCTAGATAGACCTAGCATCAAAGCCATAGTCTGTTCAGCAGCAGAGATAGTATTCTGCCCTGGTGTATTCAAAACAACAATTCCTTGCTTAGATGCAGCATCTACATCAATATTATCATAACCTGAACCTGCTCTAGCAATTACTTTTAAGTTATCGGCCTGACTTAATACTTCTTCATTTAAAGGAGTCATACTTCTTAAAATGATACCATCATACTTACCAATCTCCTCTAAAAGTTCCTCATAAGATAATTCAGTGTCAAAAGTAACGTCTATCTCATTATCCTTTAAAATATCAATTCCTGCTTCCGAAATATTATCACTAACTAATACTTTCATTAACTACTCTCCTCCTCATAAAATACTTTCTGTGCTGATTTTAGACCTATACCTAACTCTAATTTAAATCCTTCTTCTTTCAATACCATTTCGATTGCTGAAATAGTAGATAAAATATCAGTTCTACTTACATTCCCCATATGTCCAATTCTAAAGACTTTACCTTTAAGCTTTCCTTTGCTACCAGTAATATAAACATTATAATCGTCTTTCAACTTTTGACGAAGAGTACTATACTCAATATCTTCTGGAACTTTAACTGCCGTTACTGTCTTTGAGGCTACTTCATCATCAACTAATAATTCTAACCCTATAGCCTCCATTGCTTTACGAATAGCTTTGGTTACTATCCTATGCCGTGCAAAGACATTCTCTATCCCTTCATCTTTAATCTCCTTTAATACTTCCCTTAGGGTATATAAAGTAGCAATTGCTGGAGTAGATGGTGTTTGAGAATCACGGTCGTAACGATCTTTTGCCCGTTTGAAATCCCAATAAAACTTAGGTAAATCTGAATCCTCACCTGCTTTTAAAGCCTTCTCACTCACGCTAACTAAACATAAACCAGGCGCAGTCATTAAGGCCTTCTGTGATGAGGTTACAACTACATCTATACCCCATTCATCAGTCTTCATCTCCATTCCTCCTAGTGAGCTAACAGCATCTACTAAAAGTAAAGTATCATGTTTAGTAGCTAATTCACCTATTGCCTGTGGATGATTCATCACTCCTGTAGATGTTTCATTATGAGTCATTAGAATGGCTTTAATTTCACCAATCTCATCTTCCTCTAACCTTTCTCTTACTTTATCTACATCTACAGCTGTCCCCCACTCAAAATTAATCCTCTCTACATCTAATCCATATTTTTCAGCAATTGTTGCATACCTTTCACCAAAAGCTCCAGTACAAAGCGACAATACTTTATCACCAGCCGATAAAGTATTAGCAAGTGATGCCTCTAATCCTCCTGTTCCAGAACAGGTTAAGACTAATACATCATTCTCTGTTTGAAAGACATACTTTAAGCCATTAACCACTTCTTCTATTAATTCATCACATTCTGGTTCTCGATGGCCGATTATCTCCTCTGCTGCAGCCAAACGAGCTTGTTCTGGAATTGGCGTTGGACCAGGCAACATTAATGTTCGTTTTTCCTTCATCATCCTTCAACTCCCTTCTCTAATACTCATAAATTTTAAATTAATGTTGTATAAATATAAAAAACTCTCACGCCTAACAACTTAGATTCAAATTGTTAGGGGCGAGAGATAATTATCTTCCCGTGGTGCCACCCTAATTGGTCTTTATAGCAACCCACTCTTATGACAGATAACGGTGTCATTACCGATTTAGCTTGAATTCACTAATCACTCCTAGGCGGATTCAACCTCTTTTGGTATTGGTTCACACCAACCACCAACTCTCTCGAACCAAAATAAGGCCTACTATTCCCAATCATCGTGTTTAAATCATCTTTAATTATAATTTTTAAGTCGTGTTAAAAAGCATTATATAATATTTCTAGTTAAAATGCAAGCAATATTTATAATTTAAACTTGAATTTAACTAAGACTCTTGCATAATTAGTTGCTGCTGATCAAAAATTTCGCGTTAATGATACTCAAAATCTAATCATAAAATTAGCTTAGCTTTAATATTGCAACTGTAAATCTTGTAGATAGTTATTCTGCTGCTCAATTAAAAGTTTTTTATACAACTCTTGTTTAGTATTTGAATTTAGCTTTAAATTAGATTTAACGTTCTCTTCAAATATTGTATATGTTATTAATTGAGTTACAGAACTTAATAAGCGTTTTAAAGGTGATGATTGATTATAATAGATTAAATTGGGTTTTCCTTCTATTCCTGCTAACTTAGCTGTCTTATCTCTTGCATCATAAAAAGTACCTAATTTATCAACTAATCCCAATTCTTTAGCTTTCTTTCCGGTATAAATTCTGCCATTAGCTATCTCTTTTACTTTCTCTTTCGACATTCCTCTTCCTTCTACTACTACATCAACAAATTCCTCATAAATCCTATCAATCATATTCTGTAAAATTTCTTTCTCTTCCTCAGTTAAGTCTCTACTTGGGCTTCCCATATCTTTATATGGACCACTTTTAAAGGTTACCGGTCTAACTCCTATCTTATTGTATAACTCCTCTAAATTCTGAAACTGCATAATTACACCGATACTTCCAGTGATAGTAGCAGGATTAGCATAAATCGTATCAGCAATTGCCGATACATAATAACCACCTGATGCAGCAACATCTCCCATAGAAACTACAATCGGTTTACCGCTCTTCTTAAACTTTTTAAGCTCTCTGTAAATAGCATCAGAGGCAGCTGAACTCCCTCCTGGAGTATTAACCTTTAATAAGATAGCCTTAACCGTGTCATCTTCCTTAGCTCGATTAATTTGACGCATGATCTCATTAGCATTAGCTTGAACTTCACCAAGAAATGAACTACTACCACCACTAACAATTGGACCACTAACATTAATTACAGCTATATTCTCATTGGCTTTCTGTGGTTGGGCAGTAAAAGTATTAACTATTAGATATCCAATACCACCTAATAAGAGTAAACCAACCAAAAGACCAACCAAAACAAATATGACTATCTTTTTAAGACTGAAATCCATTTGACTAACCCCCTAACTTTAAAACAGACCTTCCCCTTTAACATAACCAAAACACAGAATCGAAATTATGATAATTCAAAAATAAGTCTCTAATATTATTAATATTTGTAATCACTTATAATGCTTCATCTACTACCTTCATAGCACAATATGACCCACACATGGTACAGGTTTCTTCATCCTTTAAGCTTTGATTATGTTCAGTTCTTGATTCCTTAGCTTTCTTAGGATCAATGGCTAATTCAATCTGCTTCTCCCAATCTAACGATTTTCTAGCTTGTGCCATCTCTAAATCTCTCTCTCTAGCCCCAGGGATACCTTTAGCAATATCAGCCGCATGAGCAGCTATCTTAGAGGCAATAACTCCTTCCCTTACGTCCTCAACACTCGGTAGACCAATATGTTCAGCAGGAGTTACATAGCATAAGAAGTCAGCGCCAGCAGTAGCTGCTAGAGTACCACCAATAGCAGAAGTAATATGATCATATCCTAAAGCAATATCAGTCACTAATGGACCTAAAACATAGAAAGGAGCCCCTTTACATAATTCTTTTTGAATCTTAATATTAGTTTCAATCTGATCATACGGTACATGACCAGGTCCCTCTACCATAACTTGCACATCAGCCTCTCTTGCTCTATCAACTAATTCACCTAAGACTAATAGCTCATGGATTTGAGCTCGGTCCGTTGCATCTGCTAAACAGCCTGGACGTAACCCATCGCCTAAACTTAAAGTTACATCATATTCATAAGCTATATCTAATAAACGGTCATAATACTCATATAATGGATTCTCTTCTTCATTATGTAACATCCATCCGGTCATAAACGACCCACCACGACTTACTATATCAGTAACCCGTCCTTCTTCTCTTAAATGGCGAACCGTCTCCAAAGTTAGCCCACAATGTACTGTAATAAAATCAACTCCATCTTGTGCATGTTCTTCTATTACCCTAAATAAATCTTCTACTGTCATATCAACAATAGCCTTATTTAATTGTAATATCTCCACTGTTGCTTGGTAGATAGGAACGGTACCTAAAGGAACCTTAGAATTAGCTAATATCTCTCTCCTCGTTTCAGTAATCTGCTCTCCAGTCGAAAGATCCATTACAGCATCGGCTCCCACTTCAACAGCAACTGCTAATTTCTTTAATTCTTTTTCTAGGTCTTGATCATCCTCCGACGTACCAAAATTAGCATTTACTTTTGTTGATAGACCTTCCCCAAAACCGTTTGGATTTAAATTATTATGATTCTTATTAGCTGGAATTACAATCGTTCCTTCCGCTAATCCTTTTCTAACAAATTCTGCTGTTACTCCTTCCTTCTTAGCTACTACTTCCATAATGGGTGTAATTTTTCCTGCTTTTGCCTCTGTTACCTGTGTCATTTTAATTCCTCCTCTAGTATTTAGAACTTAATAAAGATTAAAATCTAATCAAGCAACTACTCTACATTTCTACAAATATAATTTGCTCAAATTTCACTTTGATATCTTTTCATAATAACCTTTAGTTGCTAATTTTACATTATCAGCTGCTACTATCCCTGAAACAACAGCAACTCTATCTACTCCTACATTAAGTACTTGCCCTACATTGTCTATTTTTATACCACCAATAGCTACAAAAGGAATATTAACTTCATTACTAACCTTCTTCACTAAATCTAAGCCCACTGGAGTATAATCTGGCTTAGTTTGAGTAGCAAAGACAGGACCAACTCCAATATAGTCTGCCCCATTAGCTTCAGCCTCTTTAGCTTGTTCTAGACTATGTGTAGAGATGCCAATAATCTTATCTCTACCTAGTATCTTTCTTGCTTCTTTAATAGGAAGATCATCCTGACCCAAATGCACTCCATTAGCATTAATAGCTAATGCTATATCCACCCTATCATTAACTATCAATGGAATTCCTTTTCTAGCAGTAATCTTCTTGAGCTCAATTCCCATTGCTACTAATTCTTTAGCAGACATATTCTTTTCACGCAGCTGAATAATATCTGCCCCTCCAGCAATATCCTCTTTAACTACTTCTAAATTACTCTTACCTTGTGAAATACTCTGGTTAGTGATTACATATAATTTAAAGTTCATCTTTTTCCTCCTAGTGCTTCATAAAATTTTATTATATAAATAAAAATAGCCACCGAACCTTCTAACAAAGTAGTTCAGTGGCTAAACTTTCATTTATCCACTACTTCCCTACGCTAGAGTTGACTAGATCAGGTTCAAAGGGTCAAGAGTAATTAATCTCTTTCTCAGCACTTATATATTAGGCTCCCCTAGTAGAAATATATTTAATTTTCAATTCAATATACATATTTCAAGTTAAACATAAATAATCCTGCTTAAAAACAAAATTATTATTATAAAAAAGAGACTTCCGCTAGGAAGTCTCAATACGTTTAATATATAATCATTAATTAAAGTCCACTAACAGTCACTTTCCCACTTTTAACTTTGAAATCGTGACAACTTACACAATTGTTCTCACCAGATTTTACCCCTGCTAAAAATTCATTACTATCAGGAGTTCCTACTAAATGCTTCTTATGAAGAGTATTACCTATATCACTTGCAAATTGACCATGACACTTTAAGCAAGCCTTTACTCCATCTTCATCAGCATTATCAACAGGCATATGTCCATTTGTAAGAATACTTTCCAGACTATCGTCTGTCCCTGGTTGATGACAAGTACTACAGTCACCATTATTAGTTACTAAATCTTCTACTGATTTAGCAAGTGATATAGTACCCATTAATGAAACTATTAGTACTAATGTAAATAAAATTAATAACCCCTTCTTCATTTTACGCCACCTCCTTACCACTAAATTTTAATTTAGTACTTTCGTTACTAATATTGTATTACATTACATTTAATGGTAAAAGAGTCTTTTGTCCTTAATTTCCTAGGTCATATGTCCTAAAATGCTTTGTTAATTAATTTATTCATCTGATCTTTATTCATTGCGCCAACATGTTGTGCTTTAATAATTCCATTCTTATCAACTATTACTGTCTTTGGAATTCCTCGTACTAAGTAATTATTAGCTATTTCTCCGGTTTTATCTAATAAAACTGTAAAGTTATAATCATTCTTTTCTACAAAATTCTGTACTTTAGATTTAGACTCTTTTAAATTTACTGCTAATACCTTAACTTTATCTTTGCCTTCTTGGTGAACTTCTTCAATATAAGGCATCTCAGCTCTACACGGTGGACACCAACTTGCCCAGAAGTTAATAAAAACGACTTGCTTACCACGAAAATCTGATAAACTAACTTGTTTACCATTTAAATCTGTTAAAGTAAAATCAGGAGCCCTAAAACCTACTTGTGGTTTAATAGGTATATTATTAATTTCTTCCTTTGTTTGCTCAGAGCCTGTACCTTTTTTAAAACTTAATTGACTACAACCTACTAAGAATAAAATACT
Source organism: Candidatus Frackibacter sp. WG13 (assembly GCF_900114655.1). Taxonomy (GTDB): domain Bacteria; phylum Bacillota; class Halanaerobiia; order Halobacteroidales; family Acetohalobiaceae; genus Frackibacter. The sequence continues at coordinate 7,508 of NZ_FOTT01000013.1, read as the reverse complement.
AACTAAAACTATAATTAAAGATAACTTTCTTTTATAATTCATAAAATCACCTTCCGCTAATCATTTTTAAATTAAACAAATCTCATAATTAGATCTCAAGCATAATTAATATGAAATTTTTGGTGTCAGCAACCGATTATACAAAAGCATTAAATTATAATGCAAACTGAGAAAGCCACTGAAATGCATTATTATAGATTAAAATCCCCATTATTATCAATAAGACTCCACTAACAATAGATACTTTATTTAAATGCTTATTTAATCTTCTTAAGTATTGAGACAAGTAACTAATAAATAACGTAGTTATTAAAAAAGGAATAGCTAAACCTAGAGCATAAATACCTAGCAACCCACCTCCTAACCATACTGTTTGACTTGAACTAGCATAAATTAAGATTGATGATAAAATCGGTCCAATACACGGTGTCCATCCTGCTGAAAATGCCATACCTAATAATAAAGAATTAATAGGGGTTACTTTTTTAGGTTGATAATTCACTTTCTTTTGACGATAAAAGAATGGTATTTTAATTAATCCAGTCATATGTAAACCAAAAATAATAACTATTATCCCACTAATCTTTCTAATAATCGGTTGATTCTGTAACATGAATCTCCCTAAAAAAGTTGCAGACATCCCTAATAATATAAATATGATAGAGAAACCAAAAATAAACATAATTGAATTTAAAAATAACTTCTTTTTAATTTTACTTTTTCTTTTTCTTTTATCTTTCTTCATCTCCTCTATTGAAGCACCAGATAAGTAAGTTATATAAGTTGGTATTAAAGGTAAAACACAAGGTGATAAAAATGAAATTAATCCAGCACTGAAAGCAATAAATAAATTTACTTCTTCTCCCATAGCCATCCTGCCTCCATCCTTTAGGTAAATCTTATTATATTTAAATATTACGTTTAAATAATATTACACTTAAATAAAGTATACCATAAAAATATAACGAAATTGTGAAGTTAAACTAATAAGAATACAGTTTATTAGTAAACTGTATTCTTATTCATATATCTGAAATAATTTACTTTATTCTTTTAACCCATAAAACCAAGTAAGGATAATAAAATAGCTAAAATATAGATACCTATAGTTAACTTTAAATCAGTAGATAACATCTTTATCCCTCCTTACTCTACAACTTTAACTCCATTCTTTTAAGGACTCTAAATCAAGAATTACTATTTTCTTTCTACCTACCTTAACCAAGCCATCATCTTTAAAATCGCTCAGTATTCTAGTAATTGTTTCACGAGAAGTACCAATTAAGTTAGCAAATTCTTCTCTAGTTAGCGAAAGATCTAATTCAATCCCTTCTTTGGCATCTTTACCATACTCTTCTGCTAACTTAATTAACATACTGGCTGTTCTACCTCTTGTATCCTTTAAACCTAAATCTCTAATCTTCATCTGAGCCTGTCTTAATCGTTTACTCATAACATTCAATATTTTAATTGCAATTTCAGGATTCTCTTTAATTAACTCATTAACATCCTCACTCTTAATCATACCTATTTTAGCATCTTCAATCACTTCTGCTGTAGCCGGGTATGGGCCTTGGTCAAATAATACAACCTCAGCAAAAATATCTCCTTCTTGTAAAATTCTTAAGATCTGTTCTTCACCAGTCTCTAGCATTTTGGATAATTTTACTTGTCCTGTTTTTATAAAATATAAAGCTTCTCCTGGTTCATGTTCTAAAAAGATAAACATACCCTTTTTATAATTTCTCATAATAATTAATTCATTTATCTGCTCTAATTCATCAATAGTTAAACCTTCAAAGAAGGGTATCTTCTTTAAGTAAGATATATTATTCAATCATATCATCTCCTCAATTATTAAATTATAAATAAAGATTATTATCATTATTCCCCATAAATATTAAAATTCCTTTAATATTATCTATCTACTAATTAATATTAGGAGATGACCCAATCTAATATTTAGATGTTTTTTTGGCATCAACAATTAATTTGCAACACCTTATCTAAATAAGCTGATGAATACAACTTAAATTATTAATTTTCTGTATTCTTTTATTAAAAGCGTTACGGGCTAAATTAAACTTCTTTTGTTGGATAGTTGAAATTGATTTATCGCCATATACTTTCCATTCTGCTTTTGTGGTCACTGGAAGGTCTAAATATCCCATAAATCCTAATACATCTTTTAATGGATAACCAAAAAATATTCCTATTTCATGAGGAAAATAATTCTTCTCAATTTCATTTAATAGATATTCTACATACTTAGATAAGTCATATTCTTTAGGATAACCTAAGTACCTTAAAAAGTCTAAATTCTTCTTTTTACTAATCTGCTCATCTAATGCTGAAATATGATAAACAAATACCTTCTGTCGTTTATCTGCATTACCAATCTCTATAATCTCTATTTTACTATGTTCTTTTAATATTTCTTTGCACTTTCGCCAATATTTATGTTCATCTTGGTCATATATTCGTACACTTCTCAACTCAGATGGTTTTACCCCCATTAAAGTTGCACCTATACTTTTAAGTAGGCACTTGCAATACTCATCAAACCTTATCTCCTGACCTTCTTCATTCCATAACGATGTTCCCATTTTATCCCCTCCAAAGTGTTAACTAAATATCGTCAACACAAAATTTTAACTGGGTTAATCATTATAGCTTTTTTACTAATATCTTATTGAAAATCATTTTCAATAATTATTAATAGAATATCATCTTTACTTTAATTTGTCAATATTTATTATATATTATAGTGCTGATTAGATGTAAATTGTTACAATTTATATTAATTATTATTTATTTTTTAGGATTTAAAAACTTTGGATTAAAGATAACACAAAGTACCGGTAAAATAATTAACGTACTTAACAGGCAAGATGTAATTGAAATTACAATTAAAAATCCAAAAGATTTAACTGGTAAAAAATTAGATGTTATTAAGACCATAAATCCAATAATAACAGAAAAAGCATTAAAAATAATTGCTTTTCCTGTTGTCTGTAAAGTCTTTTTAATCGCTTTATTAATACTTTGATAACTTCTTTCTTCTTTATAGCGCCACAAAAAATGAATTGTATAATCAACTCCGACCCCAATCATAATAGATGATAAAAGTGATGTTATTATATTTAGTTCAATATTTAAATACCCCATTAATCCAAAAAGACTAACTACTGCTACTACTAATGATATAATTGCAAATATTCCAGCTATGAATGACCTAAATACAATTATAACAATTACCATTACTATTATTAAAGATAAAAACAAACTATTAATCTGCCCATAGACCACCGAATCTACTAATTCAGTCAATAAATGAGCATAGCCGCCGACAATAATAAATGGTGAATCCTCACTTTGATCTATATATCGATTAATAAAATCAATTACTTGTCTTATTTCATTAGTACTATTAGTATTAATTCTGGCGCTAATTAAAGAGTATTTATAATTAAAATCAACAAATTGCTCGAAATCAGTCAACATTGAATAAAGCATTAGATATTGTGAAATGGCATTTTTGCTATTAGGAATTCTACTAAATTTGTCAATATCATTATGTAATATTTTATTTAATTTCCGAATTGGATCAGATATAGCTGATACTCTTTCAATATCTTTATGATCTTCTAATTTCTTCTCTAAAACACCTATCTTTTTCATAATAATAGGGTCTTTTATATCTCCCTTAGCAACAATTAATATATTTGTAGAACCACCAAAATATTTACTAACTAATCTATTAGCTTGTACCACTTTGGTATTTTCACCAAAATAATTAATTGGGTTAGTATCAACTACAAGATAAACCATACCATAAGAGATAACTACTATAATTATACTAGAAATTATTAAAAATGATTTAGACTTAATAGTAACAATATCTGAAAGATAAAATAATACTTTCTCTATAAAATTAATCTTAGTACTATTTACTTCAACTTTAGGAAGTAAAGATAGAATTGCCGGTATAAAGATTAAACTAGCTAATAAGGCAAAAGTAACACCGATAGATGATAATATTGCTAACTGCTGCGCCGGAACTATAATATGCGCTAATAAAGATAATAGACCAATAATTGTTGTAATTCCAGTAGCCATAATCGGTTTGCCTATTTTTTTGATAACTTTTTTCGATAACTCTCTAGGACTGATAGAAGTATTAAACCTAATCTCTTCTTGATATTTAGTAATAATATGAATTGCATAATCATTAGCTATAGCTAATAATATCACTGGTAATATAACAGTAATTAATTGTATCTTCCATTTAAATAAAGAGATAGAGCCTAACGCAACAATAATTGACATTATAACCACTATTAAAGGCAATAAAACACCTCTTAACTGTTTAAAACATAAATATAAAAAGATTAATACAATAATTAATCCTAAAGGCAGAAATCTTTTTATATCTTTTCGAATATTATCAGTAATTTTAGCCCGAATAATAGGCAAACCTATTAAAAAGACTTCTTCTTCACCCGGAATCTCTTTTATAATTTTATTTATATTATTTAAAAGAACTTTGTCATCAAACTCATCTTTTAAAACTAAAATTATTGATGTTAATTTAAAATTTTTAGAAATTAAATTATTATAAATTTGTCTATTATTCTTTATTTTTTCTCTTAATCTCTTCTCTTCTTGAAAAGTATTAGGAATTGTATTTATGATATCTTCAATAATTATTTCATTATTGCTTCCTTGTATATTATACGAATTAAAAAGACTATTCACTTCTTTTACCTGAGGTATATTATCCAATTTATTTGATAATTCTTTAATACGTACCAAAGTTTCTTTTTTCAAAACATTATCCGACTTTAATCCGATTATTACTATTTCAGTACCGCCAAATATCGATTTTATCTTATTCATATTTAAACGTGAAGGCATATCCTTAGGAATTTGATTCTTAATTGCTGTATCAATCTTTGCATTAGGTAGTTGTAATGCAAAAAATAACGTAATCACTATAAATATAACAATAATTAATCGAGGATATTTCATTGTAAAATTTAATATCTTTTCGTACAACCTTAACCACCTTCTTTGATGTCATAATAATTTATAGTATCAAACCCAATTTATAATATTATTTACATTAAAATACAAAAGTATTCAAGAGCAAAAGTATAATTTCCTATACAAACAAAAAAAGAGTAACTTTTAAATAAAAACCAAAAGTTACTCTTAGGTAAGATAAAAATTAAATTTTATTTCAATTACTTATGATTACTTCTTTTATATAAACTAAAAATCAAATAGCTTAGAGATTGTTATTTACTTGGGTTCACTAATATCTTAATATGTTCATTTTTATTAGCTAATAACTCATCAAAACCATTCTCTATTACTTCTTCTAAACCTATTTGACTTGTAATCATATTTTTGGCTTCAATTCTTCCATCAGCCATTAAAGCCATAGTAGCTGGAAATACATCTCTATAAGCAATAGTACCTATTACTTCTTTTTCAGTTAAGACTAAATCATTTAGATTAGTTTCAATTTGACTCTCCCAAATACTCACTACTACAATCCTACCTTCACGGGTAGTTGCAGCTACTGCACTATTATATCCAGCCTGTACTCCTGTAGTTTCAAAGGAGACATCAACACCTAGACTATTAGTTAACTCTGTTATTTTAGTCGAAACATCTACTTCATTAGGATCTAGAACTACATCTGCCCCGAACTCTTTCGCATACTTTTTTCTAGCTTCAGAAATTTCAACAGCAATTACTTTTTCAGCTCCAGCAGCTTTAGCAGCTGCTATTGTTGATAATCCAATTGGACCAGCACCAAATACTGCTGCTGTCTCTCCTTGTAGAAAACGCCCTTTTCTAACAGCATGAACAGCTACTGCTAGAGGTTCAATTAAAGCACCTTCTGCTGTAGACATTCCTTCTGGTAACTTATGTACCATATCAGCAGTAAAAGTGGTATATTCGGCTAATCCTCCACCTCCACCAGCTAAACCATGAAAACCTAAACTAGGGCATAAATTGTATCTGCCTTCATTACATTGAGCACAGGCTCTACAAGATACAATTGGTTCAACAGCTACCTTATCGCCAACTACAAAACCTTCTACATCTTCGGCTACTTCTACTACTTCACCTGCAAATTCATGGCCCAAAATAACTGGTGCTTCCACCCCTGTTAATGGATGCGGATTTTCTTTTGGAATAAATATTGGTCCTGCAGTATACTCATGTAAATCAGAACCACAAATTCCACACCACTCTACCTTAATCTTTACTTCTCCTGGCATTATCTTTGGTACTTCAACCTCGTCTATTCTAATATCATTTCTGCCGTACCATCTTAATGCTTTCATCTTCTCTGTCATTATTCTCTCCTCCTTAACTCAAGTTTGATTGTGAAAACCATTCACATTAATGATTAAAATTAATTTCCTAAATGTATTATAACAATTTTCTACAATTATATCAAGTATTCTAGATTATTCCTAATTTTCAGATACAAATAACTAAATTAATTAAAGTGCATAAGGATTATCAAATGGATATTTATCATAATCAGGAATTAATATGTTATCCCCCTCTTTAAGTACTTATAGACTTTCTAGAATTAATCTAGCAATCTGATACCTATTTAAATCATTTTCACTACAAAAAAGACTTTCCATCACAGTTAACTGCAATAGAAAGTCCTTAAAAACAAATATTAAATTTATTAAAAATAGATCCGGCAGTGACTTACTCTCTCACAAGGCTACCCTTGCAATACCATCAGCGCTGGAGGACTTAACTGCTGTGTTCGAAATGGACCCTCGGAACCGGCACGTCCTGTGCCCCTCGGGACACTAGAACATCCATGTTCGTCGGGAACAGGTGTGACCCCTCCGCAATTACCACCGGAAAATTTTCTTTGAAAATTTTCAGTTTACAGTTGATAGTTTACAGTTACTTTTACCGTAAACTCTTTAATTCATATGACAGTTAATAATATACCATTAATCATTTTACTTGTCAAGAGTAAAAACATTAACATCTTTTAGCTCTTTAATGTTTTTAACTATTAACTATGGTTTAATGTTTTAATGATCTTGATCTTGACCTTAACTGTCAACTCTCAACTGTCAACTGTCAACTGCCAACTATACCTTCAAAACTGCACAATGTTAATTATAATTTATTTATCTAGATCAAACCCTCGATCTATTAGTACCAGTCAGCTAAAAACATTGCTGTCCTTACACCTCTGGCCTATCTACCTGGTAGTCTTCCAGGGATCTTACTAGATTAACTCTATGGGAAACCTTATCTTGAGGTTTGCTTCGCGCTTAGATGCTTTCAGCGCTTATCGTATCCATACTTAGCTACCCAGCTATGCCTTGGGTAAGACAACTGGTTCACCAGAGGTATGTCCATCCCGGTCCTCTCGTACTAGGGATAGCTCCACTCAAGTTTCCTCCGCCCACGACGGATAGGGACCGAACTGTCTCACGACGTTCTGAACC
>NZ_FOTT01000027.1 GCF_900114655.1 Candidatus Frackibacter sp. WG13 | reverse complement strand
TAACAGTTTTCCTTCTCTAATTCTGGTAGCTAAGTTAGTAAATATTATTTCGCTTGGATTACTATTTAAATATTTAAAATTAGGTGGTTTTGGTTGACCTTGATATTTATTAGGATTATTATTGTAATCTTTGATTGAGTTAAAGTAACTTTTCCAATCTTGAGCTAATTGTTTAAATAGTTGTTGTCTATTATGGCTGTGTAAATAATCTGTATGCCAATTAGATTTAAAATTATTTTCTAATCGAGTATATACAGGTTTGACTTCTTCATTATTCTTTATTTGATAATTAACTGTATTATACAATTTTGAACAATGCCAACTTAGTTCTTTAACTATTTCTAGTTGTTTATGACTAAAATTAGGTTTGAATTTAAAAGTTAATTTCATTTCTTTACACCTCCTCCATTTGGAATCTGCTTTTTGGTCTAGAAGCTATTGCGTTGTATCTACTGGTGGTGCTACCATAGAAACAATTAAAGAATATATTGAAAATCAAGGAAAAGAGTAATTTTAAATTCAATATTTAATTAAACTTAAAATAGCCAATTTATCACCACCTAAATCACAGATTTAGATGGTGTTTTCTTGGCTGTTTTAGATAAAAACTGATATTCACCATCTATTAATACCAAAGGTATTAAAACAGCAGAATTAAAATATCTTTCTTTGCCACTAATTCCAGGGGGTTTTTGTAACATCTCTTTTATCTTGTCTAAATCCCTATTCATCGTTGGCTACCACCTTCCTGCTTCATTAATTTTTTCACCTCTTCTCTTAATTTCTACAGTCTCTACAGGTAATTCTTTGATCTCTGCAGCAAAATCTGTAGTAATATAATAGTTATCTCTAAAATGAATGGGCACTATTAATTTCGGTTGAATATTCTCTGCAAAATATCTTCCAGCTAAATAATAAAATTCTTCTAACCTAGGATCAACCGGTACAAATGCTATATCAATCTCTTTTCCTTTTAATTTGTTAAGTTCTGCTTTATAATCCTCTTCCTCTCTTTTTTGCTCTTTAGTGGTAAACTTCTTCCAATGCCACCAGTTTAAATCTCCAGAGTGGAAGATATTAAGACCATCTACTTCTACATAGAACGAAACCCCTTGGTCTGTAGTTCCATATGTTTCGATATATATATCATCTAATTCAAGTTTTTGGTATTCTTTAACTTTATAGTAGTTACTCTTATCTGAGACGTCTATATCATCACTTAATATATAATTGATGTTTGAATTATTCTTTACCCAATCGAAAATGACAGAGTTGAAATGATCAGCATGATTATGACTTACAAATACTAAATTATTATCTTTAGCTTGTAAACTATCTGCTGTTATTACTCCGTTCTCAATACTTCTTTCTTGACCAACTGGAGAATCATTAAAATAATCAAAAATTAAAAAAGAATTAGAAGTCTCAACTGCAACCCCACTATGATAAAGATGATAGATCTCTGCTTCTCTTTGTATCATATTTGTGATATTTACCTCCTCTGTTTTTCCTCAACCTTAGCCTAAACCTTAACCTCTCTATTTACTAATATATTATACTAGACAAAACAATTAACTTCCTGCATAAATAATATTACAATTAAATATACTCCCCTATTAAACCATAAAAACAAAAAAGCCCAAACCAAGTAAATACTCAGTTTGAACCTCATTATTAATTACTTAATTCTTAATATTATTATCATTAGCCTTAATCTTAACCTTAACCCTAACTACCTTCTTCCTACAACTACTTCCGGTTGATAGCTAACTTTACGTTTACATAGCGTATAATAATGTCCTAATACATCGTTAGCTAACTTATCAATACTATATTGATTAGACTTCTCTAATGCTTTTTTACTCATTTTTTGATATAGGTCTTTATCTGTTAATAACTTCTCTACCCTTCGCGCAAAACCCTGACTATCACCAGGTTGTAATAGATAACCATCTTCACCATCAGTAATAATATCTTTAACCCCGGTTCCTTCTAACGCTACAACTGGTGTCTTACCGGCGAGAGCCTCTGTAATTACCATTCCTTGAGTCTCTGATAAAGAAGAAAAAACAAAAACATCCGCTATCTTATAGAGTTTAATTAGTTCTTTACGTTCTTTTCTACCCAAGAATTCAACCTGCTCATTAATTCCTAAATCCTTAGTCATTTGAACTAAATTTTTTCTTTCTGGCCCATCTCCAACTATTAGTAACTTTCTTTTCAAGTCTGCCTTTAACACCGATTCTAAAGAATTAATTAAAAAATCAATATTCTTCTCCGTAGCCAATCTACTAACAAAGAGTAATAACTCATTATCATCGATTCCTTTATTACTAGCATAATCACCAACTTCTACTTCATCATAATTGCTAAGGTCCATTCCCGTTGGCATTACCTTAATATCTGATTTAACACCAATATTCTTTAAGTATTCAGTCATCCCTCGAGTCGGGGTAAAGACTAAATTAGATTGATTACAGAAGTCCCCAACTATCTTATCTAAAGCTATTCCACAAACCTTATCTACTCCTAAAGGTAGATAATGACAGTATTCTTTATAACGAGTATGGTAAGTATAAACTACTGGTATACCATATTTATTACCTAATTTCTGCCCTACTCTTCCCAAAAAGAATGGATGATGACAATGAATTACATCTATATCTAAATCAAAAAACTTTCGTTTTAAACTACTTAATATAGACACAGGAATCGGCAAATAATTATTACCATGCTTAAGTACTCTCAGCGATGGAATTCGAACAACATTCTCCTCATCTTCAGTAAGGTCCTTATATTTAGGGGCAAAAATAGTAACTTGATGCCCCATCTCTCTAAACTTTTTAGCAAAAATATCTATTGAAATCGGGACCCCACCTACAAACGGTCGATAGTTATTAGTAAACATAGCGATATGCATATAAATCAACTCCCTTCTTTTTCACCTTCGACATTCATAATTTTATCTAAAGTAACCTGACCTAAAACCTTAATAAATACGTATAATCCTAATGCAACACCTAAATAGATCACAAAAAATCGCCACAATAAAATTAGTAATCCAATCGAATACTTAGGCACATACCGTAAAAATAGAATCATAAAGCCACCTTCTGCTATTCCACTTCCACCAGGAGTAGGTGTAAAATACATCAATGTTGTTAAGATAACTTGATTTAGAATAATCGTGAAAAAAGGCACTTCAAAACCAAAAGCTTTAATTAATAATACCGGAATACTAAATTGTACCACTAAAAACAGAATGGTATAAATAATACTTAATAATAAGTTTTTCCTTCCTTTAGTTAAATATACTCGAAAACTAGTATTAAATTCATTTATATTCTTTAAAGCGAACTTTAGTAATTTATCAGTATGCTTTTTATTGATGAATTTAAACTTATTTAAAAAATCTATTATTATATATAAGAAGCTTTTAATTCTCTTAGGAAATAAAATAATAGCTATATACAAGATACCGGTCAAAGCAAAGAAAAAGATGATATAAGAAAATACATATTTAAAATTACTTTGCGGCAATAATTCAGGATATAAAATTATAATAAGTGGACTTATAACAGCAAAGAATAAAAGGGCAATAATAAACTTCATAGAAGTAATAACGATTCCTCTAGAAATAGATACCTTCTTTCGATGTAGCAAAAAGACTTGCATTGGACCCCCACCAGTTTGAAAAGGAGTCACTGCTGCTAAAAATAGATTAGTCCAAACTAATTTAAAACCTAAAGGAAAGGAAATATCCTCACCGATTCCTCTTGCTAATTCCTTAATTCTCATAAAATCAAAGAACCACATTACTATGGTTAAAACTAAAGTTAATAAGATATAATGTAACTTTAATCTAAAAATCTGTTGCCAAGTTTCAAAATTTGCTGTATAGTAAATAATACCTCCAATTACTAATAAACTTACAATATAAAAGAAGATCAGGCCATTTCTAATCCGATTATCCACACTATTCACTCCACTTCTCTCTATCTATTTCAACGGTAATAAATTATAAATTATAGCTCCAAATCCTAATGTAGCTAAAACTATTAAGAATAATCCCCCTATTATTGGGATAAACCAACATAGAGCTATCAAGCTCATCCCAAATATACTTAAAGTGATTTGACTATCTATTTTAATTGTAATTAATTTCGACAATTGCTTCCCAATCAAATATGCCATTCCATTTAAACCAATAAAAATACCTGCTAATAGTAAACTCAATAACAGAAGACTAAAAGCAGAACCAATTATAGTAAAAGCAGTAATAATAATTAATAAATTAAATAAAAGCAAACTAGTAACTCCAATCAAAGCAACCTTTATAAAATCATTGGTAACTGTATCAGCTATAGAATTAATCTGTTTGGGAATCAATAAATTTAATAAAATACTTAATAATAGTAATATAATAGCAACTAAATACTTAATAAACATAAAGAAGAGTAATAAAAGTAGACCTACTAATAGAATATCAAAATCTGACGTTAATAATTCTAAATTAAAGATATTTTCCGTAATTTTTGCCTCTGATGCTTGTGTAACCTTGCCACCAATTACTCCTATATTACCTAGAATTATAGCTGAAGGCTTAATTACTAAGTCTCCACCTAAAACTACTACATCATCCTTTACTGTCCCAGCAATAATCACTTCCCCACCAACAGCAATTACATTCTTTACTACCTGATCTTTTGTAATCATAACATTGCCATGTTCAATTACATTCTTAACTTCTGAATCTTCTTTAGCAAAAATAGGGGTAATACTTAATAATGAAATTGACAATATTATTATTAATATTATAATAATCTGTTTGGAACTTATATTACTTGTGATTGACATCCTTCAACTCTCCTTAATAATAATTATGAATCATCACGTTTCTTAAAACGCTGAATCACTACAATAAAACTTAAGATGCTAACTACTAAAGCACTCTGTAAATAAAGCATTAACTCCGGATATAGTTGTATTAACTTATCACTAACAAAATAAGAGCTACTGAACAGATGATATAATATAGTACCTAAAGTAAAGAGTTGTAGTTCATTAGCAATAAATGCTAATGAGATTGCACCTAAGAAAGAAATAATTAACATAGCAATAGTAATTAACTTATTATTAACAAATAAACTACTTAACCAATCCTCTAATGATAAATTATAAATAGCATTTTCCTCTTCAATTTTACATATTACTTTATCAGTAAAATCATTAGAAAGACCTATTGATTGATAATTATTTAAATTTCCTACTAAAGCACTTAATTCTTCATATTTTAATCTACATTCATAGCATCCATCTAAGTGTTTCTCTATCTTCTTTTTAGTAAATGATGGTACCTCCTGGTCTAAATAAGCTGATAACTCTCTTTGTATCTTATGACACTCCATGATTTAAGCCTCCTCACTTATTTAATTTATCTGTTTTTTTTTACTATTAGTTAGATATTTTTGCAAACGACTGCGAGCCGTGTTTAACCGAGACTTTACAGTACCTAAAGGAATCTCTAAAAAATCTGCAATCTCTTGATAAGTAAAACCCTGCATATCTCGTAAGATAATTACTTGTCTATGTTTAAAAGATAAAGTATCAAGTCCTTCCATTATTACTCTCTGTAACTCTTTCTTCTCTAAATATCTCTCCGGAGCATCCTCTTCATCAGGAACCTGTCTCCTTAAAACATTTCTCAATGGTGGTTCCTCTAAAGAAAGCAAATCCTCATCCGGCTGTTGCCTAAAATAATCACGACAGAGATTAAGAATAATCTTATATAACCATGTAAAGAAACTAGAATCTTCCTTAAAATTTTTAATATTTTTATAAACACGGATAAATGCTTCCTGAGCTATATCCTCTGCTAACTGTCGGTCACTAATCATCTGATATGCTACATTAACAGCATCTGTCTTATATTTATTAATTAAAATGCGAAACGCATCTTTGTCTCCATTCTTACATTTTTGGATTAAACCTTTCTCTCCCTTATTCATTAAGATAACCCCCGTGTAAAATGACCTTTCAGTATATTAGACGTAAAAAATAAAAAAAAGTTCATTTTTAAAGCAAATTTTTTAAATTATTTTTTAACTACTTCCTCCAACACTTAATATATCATATATAATAGAAAAATCAAAAAATCGCCTGCTAATTCAGCAGACGATCTCTATTTAAAACTACCATTTGTTTTTATTGTTGAACCTTGCTCTAATCTATCTAAATAGAAAGCAAAACTAGAAAAATATTCTTCTATACCATAATATAGAGTTCTAGCTACTAACCATTGATAATCATCTTTTTGTAATAAACGATTATCCATAGGATTTGTAATATATCCTACTTCTATTAAGAGCCCAGGTTTTTGAGCATTCCTAAGCAAGAAATAATCTCCTTCAATTGGTGCATTATCAACCGGTTCTAAACCTTTAAATTCCATCTCATTTAACTTTACTTGAAATAAATGAGCTAAATCTTTATTATCATCTTGATAAAAGACTAATGGTCCTCTTAAATATGAAGAACCAGCATTAACATGAATGCTAATAAACAGATCTACTTTCTCTTGATTGATTATCTCTACCCTTGCCCATAAGTCTCTGACGTGACGACTCCGAGACCGACTATTTAAATGATCTAATGCTGTATCTTTATCTCTAGTCATAATTACCTCAGCATTATTATCTTCTAATACCTCTCTTAGTTTTAAACTAATAGCTAAGTTAATATTTTTTTCTAATAATCCCTTGCGATTAGTCCCTCCATCTATTCCACCATGACCAGGGTCAATTACAATTACCTTCTTCTGCAAAGGATTTCTAAGTCGAATAAAGACCGGCAAATCGCTATATCTTTTCCCTAACTGAAAAAGAAATAAAAATAGAACAAAAAGTATATATATTAAGTACTTCTTCTTAATAACCAAAAACATATACTCTACTCCTCCTTAGATTCAGTACTACCTAATTTATAAGTATTGAATCTAAGAAAAAAATATACTAATTTAATACATAATCGGCCCTCTTAAAACCTTCCAACCATACTCTTCATTTATTAAGTCAATAGCAAAGACACCATTTTTTTCTAACTGATCAAACTTTTTGAATTTATGTAACTTCTTCTTTTGATGAATCTTAACTTTCTTATGACTTTTAAACTTATGCTGCTTAAACTTCTGTTTAACATTATTCTTAATTGCAAAGAATGTAATCGCTACTCGTGCTGTTCCTTCTACTTGATTTCTAATCTCTAACGAATAGCTCAAACGATATTGTCCTTGCCACTCTTTAATCTTTTTACGAATCTTTATTAATTGCTCGTTATCCTTAAACTTTTCTAAATTAATATTGTTATGAACCATCTCTGAATATGTAGAATAGATAACCGAAATATCATTCCTTAATAATCCAGTAGTCAACCGCCTCGTCGTAGCAATAGGAGAATAGTATAATTCCTTAGCTGCTTTTAATTTACTAACTAATCCTGCTAAATAATTAATTCGATCATTTACATTAGGATGACTAGAAAATAGTTCTAATAATTCCGAATCATTCACTCTTTCTTGACCCGCTTTTAATACCTTCATTAACCCAATAGTCCCCGCAGGATCATAATTACTTTCCTCTAATAAAAAAACCGAATAACGGTCAGCCTCTCTTTCTTGCTTACGACTAAATCCTTTCTGTAACAATTGCCAACTGAGGGCAGTTATAAAACCCGGACCTTCTTGATTAACTTGCCCATCCTTAGCATAGTCAATTAAAAGACTCCCTAATCTAATCCCTTGAATTAAATCAATACTATCTTGAATATCATCATTAACTCCATGTCCTAATTCATGAGCTAATACTGCTGCCAATTGATTTCGATTCTCTGTCGCTTTTAACATTCCCTCAAATAACATCACATGACCATCGCCCAAATAGACAGCATTTAGCACCTTCGTATCAACTACATGCAACTTAAAATCAATATCTGGAGCATCCTTTTCAGCTTTACTAGCTAACTTATTAAAAATTTTCTCTACTTTATTTCTGACTCTAGGTTTTAACTTGGCTTTCCCATAGCGTTCAGTATACCTCTTTAAATTCCTTTTAGCAATTTCCTTTTCCAAATCTGATACTGCATCTACTGGCATACTAATTAATAATAAAAATAGCAAAATTAATATAACAACTCTACTTTTATTGAAAATTCTCATCAATATCAATCCCTCGTTTCTACTTACTAAGAGTTACTTTAATATAATTGGTTTCTTGACTCTGTATTCTTACTTTAGTTTCCTTCTCAATATTGTTCCCAACAATTCTGACAGCATATATTCCACTTCTTAAACCATAAAAATCTGCTTCACCTTTAATAGTATAAGCAAATCTAACTCTATGTTGAAAATCTGAAGTATATAGCCCAACATAAATATCACTAATTAGATTCTGTTGCTGGTCATACACGACTACCTTCAAATTCCCTTGTCCATTACAACCAGCAAGAATTATTAATAAACTCAAAATAATAATTATTAAAAGACACTTTTTCTTCACTACTAAATTCACCCTTTACTTTTTAACAGTATAAGTTTAATACCCATTTAATACCCAGAACTCTTATATAAGTAAATTTCATAACATAATTAAATTTCGAACATAATTAACAAGAAATTTTTGGCATCAGCAATTAACTATATAAGTGCTTTATACAACTAATTCTTTATTCTTCAATCTAAATCCTGCTAAAGAATGAAAAAGAAGATGAATAAAATTTATCACCTTGAGGAAGAATAATTATAAATTGATAATGATAGGAGGTATAAAATAAATGTATGACGAAAAAATACTTCATCAAGTCGCTGACAAATGTCCTGAATATGAGGCTATCACTGCCGCCCAGGGATATGGCATTTCATTTTTAACTAATTTAGAAGCATTAGAAGATGCTCAGTGTGATCTATGTGTTTATTGGCAAAGTGGTAGCTGTGATATCTTTCAAAAACATCATAAAAAATACTAAGACCTACCTCCATTTAATGAGATAGGTCGCAAAACTTCTTTATTTATTTAATACTTCACCATCTTGATTAACAACTACTAAATCCAACTTGCTAATTTCAGCACTTCCAAATTTATCTTTATCAATTGTAATTAAATCATAAGGATAAGTAATCACCATTGTTACCATATCATCTGGACTAGGACTTACTCGCTTAACTTTGACCAATACTTTATCATCTTTCTTTGCCACTTTATCAATCTGAATACCATAACCTCCACTTGGCATTTCTCCTAAATATGCTAATATAGCCACTCTATTACTTAAATCAGTCTCTTTTAATTCTTGGTAATAAGGTTTATTCTTCTCCAAACTCCAATCATTTAATAATTCTTCTTTATTCTTAGCTGTAATCAACTTGTATTTACCATTCTGAGGGAGATCCTTTTTAAACCAATCTCCTTTTAGCTCTTGATCTGCTTTATAAATTGCTGGTGAAGAATCAATAATATTAGCTAAATTACAACCAACAACTAGTATCATAACTCCTATTAATATAAGTCCTACTTTTATTCTCATTCTATCCCTCCTTCAAGCCACATCTTATCACCCCACTTCTGTACTGTCAATAGCAAAAGCACCCTGTAAATACAGGATGCTTTTGAAAAGGTAATTATTCGCAACAGTTCACATCGGTAACACTAGCTTCTACCTCATCCATTACTTTACCACAGTTTTCGCAAACATAGTTACTGCCAGCACTAGCCATCTCCTCACCACAACATAATGGAGCTGAGAATTCAGTGCCGCAATCACTACACTTAAATGAACTCATAATCATCCTCCTTCTTTAGAATGAATTTTTAAAATTACTTATTAATATTCTTTCTTAAAAGGAAGATAATTATTCTAAAATTTGCAAGCTAAAATCCTAACGGAACAAATGTCTTTAATAACCAGACTAAAAATACTGCATAAAGTGCTATTTCTACTCCTATTAACCCTCTGCTATTAGCAAATTTAAAGCTTTTAGAGTCTTCAACATCTGTTTTCAATTCTTCCTTATAATCGATCTCATCCATAATCTCTCTTAATTCCTCTGGATGTTCATGTTCCATCTGCGTCTTACTTACCTTCCCTGTAATCCAAGTCTTATTCATTGGAAAGAAGTCTGGACTTAAATGAGCATTATACATATGCCAAACAACGATTGCTAATGCTGCTAGTACCGCCTCACCACTATGAGCTGCTCTAAATGCTTCGATTACCCAACGGGGTACAAACTTAACTGTTATCTGTGGGAAATACATCATTAAACCAGACAAACCCATAACCACTGTACCCCAAATTAATGCTAAATATTCCATCTTCTCTTTATAACAGTATCTACCGTATTCTGGATGCTCATCTGTCAATCCCAAATTATACTTTATCGTTTGTACTATCTCTACTGCATCCTTCCACTTTGGTAGAATCGCAAATGAAGGTTCGTTTAAGTATGCATATGCTGCTAAGTAAACAAAGTGATAACTAAACGCTAATAACATCAATATACCGCTAACTACATGTGTATAGAACATTGTATCAAACCCACCAAATAATGAAACTATCTTAGCAGATAAAGCTGCTCCATGATACTTAATTGGTAGTCCGGTTATTACACAAGTAGTGAAAGTTAAGAAGTTAACAAAGTGTTGAATCCGCTGATTCAATGTGAGTCGTTGAAACATCAGACCGCGTTCTTCAGAGAATGATATTCTTTCTTCCATTAGCATCTATCCCTCCTTAAATTTAATTAAGATCTATATCTGAATCATCTACATCTATCGTAATATCATCTTTCTTAGCCTTTCTAAACTTACCAAATAACTCAATTAAGATATGAACTAACATAAACCCAATAGTTAAGATAATCAACCATATATACGCTTTACTAATGTAATATGGAATCTTATTCTTATCTTTTGCTGATAAAGTTAAGTGTTCACTTCCTTTAGCAAAATTTGCTTGCGCATCCTGATGACACTTAGCGCAAGTAGCTGGTTTGTTCTTGGCTGAGACTGGTGAGGCAGCTACTTCATCCCCTAATGCCTTATGGGCGCCATGGCAGTCTACACAACTGGCTGATTCTTGACTGCCTAATAATACTGCTTTACCATGAAAACTCTGCTTATAACCTTCTAAAATAGCTCCTTGATGGCATTGAGTACACATTTTAACTTCCTCTTGTTTAGTTAGTTCTAGTTTCTGCACATTATGCTCACCATGACACGCATTACAGCTTACATCAGCCATACCATTTTTTGTTGCCTTCCAGTGTTTACTTGCTTTATAATCCTTAGCTACATTAGCATGACACATCTGACAACTCTTAGTCACCTGTACTGTTAACTCTTGACCATAAACTACATCTTGATGCGGAAAACCTTGAATATTCATGTGGCAAGTAGTACATGGATTATTCTTATGAACCGAATCTGCTAGTACAGCTGGGTCAACAGTTAATGATATCTCTTTGCCGTCATGCTTAGTGCTAAACCCTTCTCGTTGATGACAAGTCAAACATGATTTATTAGCAGCAGGAATATTATCCTGGGCTAAAAGCACACCATTAAAGACAAATAATAAACTCAGCATCAATATTAAATATAATCCTTTTCTTATATTCATTTTTAAATTTTTCACCCCTTTCAATAAATAAAAAATAAAAATAGAGACCAGCTAAATTAATAGCACTGGTCTCTGGACTTAACGTCTCTGGACTATCTCTATTTAGAATATTCAATTATACTCAATCGTCTTTACCTGTTCGGCTTCAATAACTACAAATCGTTTGCAGTGTCTACACTTAATAATCACCTTATCCTCTACTATCTCACAAACAATCTTTCCACACTTACACCTTAAATAATCATCTATGGCATCTGCCTCCACACCTCCACCTCCTTTACTATAAGTTCTGACTAATCAATTACTTTTAAAAATTAGTTGGCCAAATAACCATCGTATAAAGCACTGAAGTTAATGCTAGTAATACTCCGCTTAAGAGAACAAAAGTAACTCCTTTTAAGACTTTGTGCTGAATATCAAACGTTTCATCAACTAATAACCAACCTGTTCCAAAACTAAACAACACTATCAATAATGCGCTAACTGCTAGGATGAATGTCATTGTTAATCCCCCCTTTCTAATAAAATTGGATTAAATAAAAATAGAGGCCAACATCACAACAATACTTCTGTGATGCTGGCCTCTGGACTTAAAGTCTCTGGACTCAAATTAATCATGAGCATAATCTTAATATTTCATTTTAAATATAAAAGAGCCAGCATTGTAAACTACACAACGCTGGCCTCTGGACTTAAAGTCTCTGGACTCTTGTCTCTGAACTTTGTCTATAATTCTTATATTCAACTCTTGTAATCTGACGATCCTGAATCACCACAAACCTTTTACAATGCCTACACTTAATAATGATCTTGTCTTCTTCAATCTTAGACACCAACTTATCACAGGCACATCTTACATCTTTCATTAATGATCCTCCCTTTTTTTGATATTAAAGTGAATATGACCCCCTTAAAGTCTACACTTTAATATCTTTAAGTTTTGAAACTATCCCCTTAACATTTACCTTGAGTTGAATATTAGTTTATTAATATAATCCAACTAAATTATTTTGTCATTAATTATAATATAATTGGATTATAATCAAGATTGTTATTTTTATCACAAGAACTTATATCATCACATCCTTTCTATAATATTAATTCTAGATTTCTGAGGTATTCTCCTGCAAATATGGTAATAAAAGTAAAATAATTTTATTATTTTAAAGCTTTAAAGTTTCAAGCTAATAACATCTTAAAGATTCCTGATAACTTAAACTTTATAAATTTAACTGGCCAATCTAACTCTGTCTTATCACAAACAGTAGAGATACTATACTTGTCAATCTCACCTCTTAGTTTTAAATGTTCTACAAAGTCTAACTCTTCATCTTTCTTTTCAAGAAGCTCTTTTAACTTCTTAGCCTGACTAATTCGGTTAGTGATATTCTCATTAGTCTGGTCATCAATTCTGTCGTATTTATGTTTCAACTTATTTAACCTTTCTGCTGCTGAATAGGTCTGCTCTACAATCTCTTTTCGTGTCATCCAATCTGTCTCATAACTTAGAATTTCTTCCCACGAAGAATTAGTCAATTGCTTTCTATGGTCATCTAATGTATGCGCCAACTTCTTATAACCCATCTTTTCTGGATGCTCGAAAGCTAAGCTACCAGGGTCTAAGAACGGCCCCATTGGTGAAATAAAACATGATAATCTTTCATCATACTTCTCAAACAGATACTCACAATAATCAATTGTCTCTTGTACTGATTTTGGAGTCTGTCTAGGTAACCCAATCATGAAGAAAACATCAATACGATTACAACCTAATTCAGTAGCTATATCCAATGTTCTTTCCATCTCTTCATTAGTATAAAAGATAGTTCTATCTTGTGCCTTTCTTACAACTTCACTATGGCTTTCAGGAGAAAGCTCTAAGCTCCAATTTTGTACTGATTCATCTATCTTCTTTAAGAACTTTCCGGAAGCTGGACTAAATAACTCAAATACAATCTCATTCTTAAGATTTGCCTTATTTAACCTATTGAGAAATTCACTCACATAGCCACCTCCTGCCTGCCTAATATCACCTACAATGAAGATTGGCCCGCGAGAGAACTGAGCAATCTTTTTCATATTCTTTACCATACTAGCCGGACTTCTAAATATCGGACCTTGGCGTTTGTTATAGTGCTCATTAGTGCACACTGAACGCCCACATGTAATACACCCTTGCTTACAACCCTTCACTGAAAATACTGTTGTAATTGGATTGTTTAACCAACCATCAAATGGTAGTATACTTTCTAAATCATGATATCTAAATACATTTTTGATCATAATCTCCGGTCTTAAATCAACATAATCTAAACTATCCGGATTAAAATCTAGTTTATTTATAATAGTTTGTTCTTCATCTTGCCAAGTTAAGTTAGGTACTTTCTCTAAAGAATCTTTATCAGTATTATTATTTTCAATATTCTTCAAAAGCTTTAAGAACGGAACCTCGGTACAGTCACCTCGTAGTACATAGTCAACCTGTTGATAATCTACTAGCTCTTCATGAAAATAAGTCGATGAAAGTCCACCAAAGATAACTGGAGTATCAGGATGCTCTTCCTTAACTATCTTTGCCACTTCTAAGGAGCCATGTGCATGTGGCAACCAATGTAGATCAATTCCAAAAGCTTTAGGATCCAATTTAGAAATAAACTCTCGTGCATCAAAATTCTCATCTTTCATCATTCTTACAGCTAAATTAACGATTCTTACTTTATAACCTTGTTCTTCTAAATAACTCTGGATTGTTAAAAATCCCAATGGATACATTTCAAATACTGGTGAAGAAGGAATTAAATCACTAACCGGGCCGTAAAAAATCGATTTCTTTCTAAAGTCATACACACTTGGTGGATGCAACAAAACTAAATCTACTTTTGACATTTTTATCACCTCATATATTTTTTTAAAATAAATTAAGGCCAGAACTTTATCAAGAACTCTCTTGATAAAATTCTGGCCTCCGGACTCATGGTCTCTGGACTCTGCTTGTCGCTGGACTTAAATATTCAATTATATTCTTTATACTTAGCTTGCTTTCTCTACCTTTTTAGCTAGAACTATAGCACCAATCATTGCTACTAATAACAATATAGCTACTATCTCAAACGGAAGCACATACTGCTGTAACATTACAGTAGCTATATTATGAACAGTAGTCTTAATCGTAGTAATGCTTCCCCACTTAGTCAGCCAAATAACCCTACTAATAACCATTAATAATACTGAAGCAACTAAAAGAGCTAATCCTTTCTGTTTATTAAACAGGTTAGTACTAGACATATCTTCTCTTTGAGTTAACATAACTCCAAAGACTAAAATTATAGCAATCGCTCCACCATATACTAATATTTGAACCGCAGCTAAAAAATTAGCCTGCATTAAAAGATATAATCCAGCCACCCCAACAAAACTGAGAATTAAAAACAAGGCACTATGAACTATATTTCTTGATAATACTAATGCTAAAGCCGAACTTAAGGTAATAATCGCTAAAACCAAGAAGCTTATAGCCTCTAATCCCATTCATTTCACCTCCAGCCTATATTAGTTAACTGACTTCTTTTTTCTTCTTTGGTTTTGTTTGAGTTGGTTTCTCAGCTAATAAGTTCAATATTAAATCCTCTTTATTATAAGTAGCTAATTCAAATTCTTGATTAAATTTCAAAGCATTTGTTGGACATCCTTCTGTGCATAATCCACAGAACTGACACCTTGTTAAATCAACTTTAAATCTAACAATCTCTTTCTTCTTATCTTCACCACGATTTATCTTTAAATCAATTACTGAGTTAGGACAATTTCTATCACATACTGTACAGCCAACACACTTATCTACGTCTAATTCAAATGAACCATGGAAAGTATCCGGTAGATTAGGATATTCATCTGGATATTCCTGCGTAGTATAACCTCCAAAGTACTCTTTTAGAGTAGTAGCTAACCCTTTTAACAATCCTTGCCCATACATCTAATCACCCCCACTTAGATAATATAAAGTACAACTCCAGTTATTAATATATTTAATAACGAAAGTGGTAGTAAAAACTTCCAACCTAAACTTAATAGTTGGTCTATTCTGATCCGTGGAAAAGTCCATCTTACCCAAATTAAGATAAAGATCATAAACCCTGTCTTTAATAAGAACCAAATGTAAGATGGTAAGATAGGTCCATGCCACCCACCTAAGAATAAAGTAGTAGCCATAGCTGAAACTATAAACAGGTGTGCATATTCAGCTAAGAAGAAGAGAGCCCATCTCATTCCACTATACTCTGTCATATACCCAGCAACTAATTCCGATTCACCTTCAGGTAAATCAAAAGGTGGTCGATTAGTCTCAGCTGCTCCAGCAATAAGATATATCAAAAACGCTATCGGTTGTGTTACGATAAACCACATATCCGATTGAGCAGCAACAATATCACTCATCTGCAAAGAACCTGTAATCATTACTACCCCTAGAATCGAAAATACTAGTGGAATTTCATAGCTTAATGACTGAGCTAAACTTCGCATTGCTCCTAACAACGAATACTTATTATTCGAACTCCATCCAGCCATGATTATAGGAATAGTACTTAAAGAACAGACAGCGATGAAATAGAAAATCCCAATATTCATATCTATAGGAATCATATTTTCTCCAAAAGGAATAATAGCAAAAGCCAAAACTGCTGGAGCAAAAAATAGAATAGGTGCTATCATAAATGGTACTTTATCAACTCTATCTGGTATAATATCCTCTTTTCCAACTAATTTTAAAGCGTCAGCTACAGTCTGACACGTACCTTTTGGTCCTACTCGATTAGGTCCTAATCTTACTTGAATAAAACCGGCAACTTTTCGTTCAACATAGATCAAAACCAATGCTGAAATAGCGATTACAGCTAAAACTCCTATCCCTGCTACAAGATCCATAGTTGCCTCAATGCCAAGTTGTGAAAAACCTATATTGACCATACTCTCGCGAAAAAATAGAGCTAGGTTAACAAATAAATTCTGTAAAGCACCCATATGAATCGTCTCCTCTAATTAAAATTAGTTTTAGTAATAATTCTTTACCTATCTACCTCGCCTAAAACAATATCAATACTACCTAAGATAACAATAGCATCTGCAACTTTTTCACCAATCATCATCTCTTCTAGTGCCATCAAGTGAATAAAGGTCGGAGGACGTACTCGAAAACGATATGGTCTCTTGGAGCCATCACTTACTAAGTAGAAGCCTAACTCACCTTTTGGTGACTCAATACTACTGTAAGTAGATCCATCTGGTGGCCGCTTTGGTACTCTCTTAACTTGGACTTTACCTTCTGGTATCATATTTAACGCTTGCTTAATAATTAAACAGCTCTGTTCTATTTCCTCTAAGCGGACTATATATCTGCTATATGTATCTCCTTTATCTCTTGTAGGTACATCAAAATCAAACTTATCATAAATCCCATATGACTGGTCTTTACGTACATCATATTCTACTCCACTAGCTCGAAGGTTAGGACCTGTTACTCCATAATCAATCGCTGTTTCTGGTTTGAGTATTCCAATATCTTTAGTCCGTGCTTGGAATATTTCATTACCAGTGATCAAATTATGATATTCTGGCAGTGCTTCATCTAGCATATAATCTACTATTCTTTCTATCTCCTTCAACTGTTCATCGGAGATATCTTTAGCTACACCTCCAATCCGCATATAACTGTAAGTCATTCGTGAGCCTGTTAACTCTTCAAATACATCTAGAATCATCTCTCGGTCTCTAAAGCCATACATTAAAGCCGTTTGTGAACCTAAGTCATTACCAAAAGTCGCCCAAAAAACACAATGATTAATTATTCTTTGTAATTCAGAAACTATCACTCTAATATATTCAGCCCGTGTTGGCACTTCTAAATCTAATAGCTGTTCAACTGTCTGCACATAAGCTAAATTATTGGTCATAGAACAGATATAATCTAGACGATCAGTAAAAGGTACACATTGTGCATAAGTTCGCTTCTCTGCTAACTTTTCAATACCTCGATGTAAATAACCAACATGAGGATTAACTTTACGAACATTCTCACCATCAAGAGTTAAAACCATTCGAAAAACACCATGAGTACTAGGATGATGAGGACCAAAGTTAACCTCTATTTCTTGCGTTTTAATCCCTTGGTCAACAACCTCTTTCATCTTTTACACCTCATTTCTTATTATCTTAGTTTAAATTTAAGTACTTAATTTAAAATCCTTACGCAAAGGATATCCTTCAAAATTATCCGTTAGTAAGATTCGTTTTAAGTTAGGATGACAACTAAAAGTTATCCCAAACATATCATAAACTTCACGCTCCTGCCAATCAGCTGACCCCCAGATATCCATTACTGATGGAACCTCAGGTTCTTGAGGGTCTACTTCAACTTTAACTTCTAAGCGATCACCAGTTTGTAATGAAAATAGATGATATACTACTTCTAGGTATTCTTGATAATCTACAGCTGTAAGGTTAATTAAATACTCGTAATTAAATTCTGATGCTGTCTTTAAAATTTTCATTGTCTTATATAACCTATCAGCCTCTATATTAATACTTCCATCTTCAATTTGATTCTTGATTACACTTGGCTTCATCTTGACCCTCCTTTATGATTGAATTTTTCGTCTCAATTCCAAAATTCCATAGATCAACGCTTCAGGTCGTGGCGGACAACCAGGAACATATACATCTACTGGTAAGAATTCATCTCCACCATTTACCACATTATATGATTCAGCAAATGGTCCTCCACTAATAGCACAACTGCCCATAGCTAATACATATTTAGGTTCTGGCATCTGCTCGTAAACTCTTAGCACAGCCGGCTCCATCTTCTTAGTAATGGTACCGGCGATAATCATTAAATCAGCTTGCCGAGGTGAGGCTCGAAATACCTCATAACCAAACCGGGCTAAATCATGCCGTGAAGCAGCTGTTGCCATCATCTCAATTGCACAACAAGCTAACCCAAAAGTCAAAGGCCAAATTGAATTACCTCGTGCCCAATTAAGTGCCTTATCAACAGTAGTTAAAACTATATTATTCTTTACATTATCTTTATCTAAAATTTCATGGAGTAGAGAAACTCTACTCCTATTCTTTTCATCTAAAACCATTCTAACGCACCTTCCTTCCAGGCATAAACAAAGCCTATTATCAATATTGCAATAAAGATAAACATTTCAACAAAAGCAAATGTTCCTAGCTGTTGAAAAGTAACAGCCCATGGGTATAAAAATATCGTTTCTACATCGAAGACTAAAAAGACTAATGCATATAGAAAGTAACAGATCTTAAACTGAACCCAAGTTTCTCCTCTGGTATCTAGACCACATTCATACGTTAAATATTTTTGTGGGGATGACTTTGTAGGCGCTAAGATATAAGCTCCAATCAAAGCACCAATAGGCATTAATAGACCCAGAATAAAGAATATTACAATCCCATTAAACTCATACATTTGAGCACCTCCTAAATACTTTTATTTCATATTAGTTTAGAAGACAAAGTTAGCTGCTAATTGAATTAGGTTAATAAACTTTTCAGGAATAATGCCCAATCCTAAAATCGCTATTGCTGAAAATCCGACTACAAATTTTAATTCTGATGGTATAGTCAGTTTCATATTATTAGTTGGGCTTTCAAGGTACATATTCTTTACTACACCATAGTAGTAAGGTAAAGAGATAACACTATTAATTGCCATTGCTAAGGCTAACCATAGATAGTTACTCCCTATCGCTGCTTTAAAGATAAAGAATTTACCTAAAAATCCTCCTGTTGGTGGAATTCCAACTAATGATAAAAAGAATAGAGTCATTGCCGCAGCAAACATTGGTGCCTTCTCACTCAATCCTCTAAAGTCATCTAACTCTTCACTATCGAAGTTATTACTAAGCAAGATTATGACTGCAAAACAACCTAGAGTCATAAATGCATAAGCTAACAGATAGTAAAGTACCGGGAAGATTCCACTTTGAGTAGCAACAGCAACCCCTACTAACACATAACCTGCCTGAGCAATAGCTGAATAAGCCATCATTCGCTTAACATTGGTCTGAGTTAAAGCACCAATATTACCTAAAGTCATTGAAAGCAGAGCTAAAATCGCAATCAATAGTGACCAAGTTTCTGCCAATTCACTAAGTCCTACATTAAACACTCTTAACAATGCTGCAAATGCTGCCGCTTCAGAACCAGTGATCAAAAAAGCAGTAATCGAAGTCGGTGCTCCTTCATAAGTATCAGGTGCCCACATATGGAATGGTACAGCTGCTACTTTAAACCCAAAACCGGCTAAAACGAAGACTACTCCCATCATCAAAAGTGGAGTCATAGAAGCAGCTGTAGCTGTTAAAGCACCTTGGCCAGAGCTTACTACTTCAGCAATCTGAATTAAATTGGTAGTACCAGTCACTCCATAAAGTAGAGAAACTCCAAAGAGTAATAATGCTGAAGTTAATGCTCCAATTAATAAGTACTTTAATGCTGCTTCAGTTGAACGCTTATCCTCCTGTAACATACCGATAAGAATATAAGCCGAAATTGACATTAACTCCAATCCTATATAGATTGAAACTAAACTATAAGACGAAACCATCACTAACATACCTAATGTCGAAGCAACTAATAAACTATAGAATTCACCAGGCTTTATCTTCTTCTCCTCTACATACTTAAATGAGATGACACTTACTACCACAGCAACACCTATTAATAAAGCTTTAAAGAAGATAGAATAACTATCTACAACAAATGAGTGTCCCCATATCATGCCTAAGTCATCAGTTAGATAAGCTAATGAAACTCCAGCAGTTATCAAGCCCACTACTGCTGTTAATCCCACTGTAAATTGATTCTTAGCCAGATACTTAACACCTAAAATAACTATTAGTGTAATAACCATCACTATTTCTGGAGTAAAGATTCCAACATTCATATTACATCACTCCTAGTACTGCTAAGATTGACTCTACTGATGGATTAAAGAATGATAATAAAGTATTGGGATAGATGCCAGCCCAAATGATAAGTAACATTAATGGAATTGCTACCCATAATTCCCGAGCACTAATATCCGGTAGTCCATCGTACTTAGCAGGCGCATCACCCATTAATACTTTTTGCATCATCCGCAAATGATAAGCCGCAGTGAATACTAAACCAACTACCGCAATCATTACTAAATTAGGCAACTCAGTCCAAGTACCAGCAAAGGTGAAGAACTCACCAATAAATCCAGATAACCCTGGTAGACCTAGATTAGCAAAAGCGGTAAAAGCAAGTAAACCAGCTGCTAATGGAATCTTAGTATATAAGCCTCCTAATTCTCCCATCATTCGTGTATGAGTTCTATCATAAAAGACACTACCTACAAAGAAGAACATTAGTGGTGAAATCAATCCGTGTGAAAAGAGAACATATAATCCACCATTCATTGACATCGGAGTCATTGCTGCTAAACCAACCAACACAAA
The DNA here is from genome assembly GCF_900114655.1 of Candidatus Frackibacter sp. WG13. Taxonomy (GTDB): domain Bacteria; phylum Bacillota; class Halanaerobiia; order Halobacteroidales; family Acetohalobiaceae; genus Frackibacter. Next base: position 24,736 of record NZ_FOTT01000027.1, on the reverse strand, counting down.
GCCCATATGACTAATACTTGAATAAGCAGCCATCTTCTTAACATCCTCTTGAGCCATAGCAGCTAATGCACCGTAAATAATATTAACAACTCCTAAGACTCCCATGAATAAAGCGAAAGATTGTGCAGCATCCGGAAAAGTAGTATATGAAATTCTATAGAACCCATAAGCCCCCATCTTTAATAATACACCAGCTAGTAACATACTACCGCCAGTTGGCGCTTCCACGTGAGCATCAGGTAACCAAGTGTGAAACGGGAAGACTGGTACCTTGACTGCAAATCCTAAGAAGAAAGCCAAGAACAACCACCATTGGAAGGTTGGAGATAGATTAGCCTGTTGGGCAATAGTTAATATATCGAATGTCTGTAACCCACTCCCAAAGTATAGAGCCAAAATACCAACTAGCATCACTACACTACCTAACAAGGTATAGATGAAGAACTTAATTGAAGCATAACGTCTTCTAGGTCCACCCCAAATTCCTATCAAGAAATACATAGGAACCAGAACAATCTCCCAGAAGATATAGAATAATACATAATCAAGAGCAACAAACAATCCTAATAGACCAGTTTCTAACAAAAGAACAAAAGCAAAGAAGTCTTTTACTCGATGGTCTATATTCCAGGATGTAATGATTGCCATAGTAGTAATTAAAGCACTAATGACTAACAAAGGAAAACTGATCCCATCAACTCCTAAATGATAAGTAACCCCTAAACTTGGAATCCATTCTGCTTTTTCAACAAACTGCATTCCTGCAGCAGCCATATCAAAATCTAACCACATCATTCCTACCAATACAATAGGAATTAAACTTACTAACAGAGCAAATATCTTAATTATCCTATCTTCTTCTTTTGGCAAGAACATAGTGATAATCGCTCCAATTAAAGGAACAAATACTAATGTAGATAACATAATCTTATCCTCCTATCACTATAATAATTAAACCAATTAGCACAGAGAAAAATAATGTTAAAGCATATGACTGTAAATAACCAGTATGTGCATTCCTTATTAACCTACTTCCAACATAGAAAGTATTTCTGACACCATTGACTGCACCATCAACCACCTTGTTATCAAAGTCACCTATTAAATCACCTATAAAGACGCCTAGCCTACCAGTTAAATTAACTATTCCATCTACTACATACTTATCAAACGCACCAATTAATTTGGATAAAGCTAAAGAACCTCTAATAGCAACTACATTGTAAATTTCATCGATAAAGTATTTTCCTTTTAATAAGCGCCAAACCGGATATAGGAACTTAATAATTGACTTCCGTGAAATGATCCTAAGTCCATAGATAAGCCAACCTAAAATAATTCCTGATAGCGTCGCTCCAACTGCTGTCATCTGGACAAAACTACTTGGTGAAGCATGGTGACCATGTTCAAGAGCTATAAACTTTCCAAATGCCATATCTGTCAATGGAGAATTCACAAATCCAGATCCAAATGCTAATATAGCTAAAAGAATTAATGGAATAGTCATAACTGATGGTGATTCATGTGCATGTTCATAAGCATGATCATCTCTAGGTTCTCCAAAGAAAGTCATAATTGTTGCTCTAGTAATGTAGAAGGCTGTAAAGAAAGCTGCAATAACTCCAATCCAAAATAGAATTTTATAATCGGAATGATAAGCGCCTAATAGAATTTCATCCTTACTCCAGAATCCACTAAAAGGTGGTACTCCAGCTAAGGCAGCCGAACCTATAATCCAAGTCCAACCTGTAACCTTCATTTTCTTTAATAAACCACCCATCTTATGCATATTCTGGGTATGCACTGCATGGATTACACTACCAGAAGCTAAGAATAATAGTGCTTTGAAGAAAGCATGAGTCATAAGATGAAATACTCCAGCTGTATAAGCTCCTACTCCTAAAGCCAAAACCATATAACCTAACTGACTGATCGTTGAGTAAGCCAAGACCCCTTTTATATCCTCTTCTACTAAAGCTATACTTGCAGCAAAGATAGCTGTAAAGCCACCAATAAATGCTACTACTGTTAATGTAGTCTTAGCCGCAGCAAAGATTAAGAACATTCTTGCTACTAAATAAACTCCAGCTACTACCATAGTAGCAGCGTGAATTAAAGCACTCACCGGTGTCGGACCAGCCATAGCATCAGGTAGCCAAACATGTAGTGGAAACTGAGCTGATTTACCTATAGCACCAACAAAAAGAAATATTGTTGCTACAGTTAAACCCACCCCTGCAATTTCTCCATGTTCAACAAGATGCGTTAACTCAGCAAAATTAAAGGTCTTACCCATGGCGAAGATCATAATTACACCTATTAACATTCCAATATCTCCAACACGAGTAGTTAAAAAGGCTTTATTTGCTGCCAAAACATTTTCAATATCCTCAAACCAATGACCAATTAATAGGTAAGAACATAATCCTACTAATTCCCAACAGATAAAGAGTAAAAGTAAATTATTAGCAATTACTAAACCTAACATTGACGCAGTAAATAATGATAAACAAGCGTAAAAACGTTTGTATCTACTATCTCCTTCCATATAGCCTTTAGAGTATACATGTACCATCAAACTTACGAATGTAACTACCACAAACATCATGGCAGTCAATGCATCTACACTATAACCAAAAGCAATTTCAATATCTCCATGTGTTGCCCAGACAAATTCTTTTGTTATAGTAGATCCATTGATTACTTCTAATAATACTCCAATGGCTAATAAGAACGAGATAAATAAAGATCCTATCCCAATCTTATCACTGTCATTTTTAAGGTATCGCCCAAATAAAACGATGATTAAAAAAGAAAACAGTGGCAATACCGGAATCAACCAAGCATATTCTACCATTAACAGGGTCACCCCTCTCTAACTTTATTAATTACCATTTCAATAGATTAAACTCATTGACGTTAACTGAAAAGCGGTTGCGATAGATAGCAATAACCATTGCTATTCCAACAGTTATCTCTGCAGCTGCAACAGCAATAACGAAGATTGCAAATACCTGCCCCACTGTATCAGCGAGAAAATGTGAAAATGCTACCAAGTTAATATTAACAGCATTTAACATTAATTCAATTGACATCAATACAGCTATAGCATTACGCTTAGATAATGCTCCAAATAAGCCAATACAGAACAAAGCTGCTGCTAATAGTAAGTAATGATTTAAAGTAACCATTAATTCAAACCTCCCATTCTTAAAGACTCTCCTAATTAATTATAACCTTTCACTTATCTCCTACTACTTCACCTCCTTTCAATTTATTTAAATAGAAAAGGCCAAGCAATCCGTTCTCTTAAAAAAGAACAAATTACTTGGCCTCTGGACTCTAAGGTCTCTGGACTCTGAATGGCCTCTGGGCTCTAAAGGCCTCTGGGCTCCATCGTCGCTGGACTTACCAATATTTAACTTTACTTACTAAATATATATTTCCTTTCTCTCTAAAATATGATTATTTTTTCACAAAATATAAAAAAGGCCAAGTAACTCACTCCTTTAAACGGAACGAATTACTTGGCCTCTGGACTCTAAAGGTCTCTGGACTCTGAATGGCCTCTGGGCTCTATGGCCTCTGGACTCTTTCGTCGCTGGACTTAATTAATCTTTAATTTTAACTTATTTAATATATATTGACCTTAACTGAAAAATATAACTAATTATCTCTATTTTTTAATATCTTAACTGTATTATATAACATACATTAGACTTTGTCAAGAAATTAATTACATTAATTATAAATTTAACCATTAACTAGGCTTAGCAATGATTAACTTAACTAATGAAGTAGCTACATCCTTTACTTCTACAATCTTCAACCCTGCCTCTCTAACATTTTCTACAGTCTTACGATTTATATTAGCTCCCCATAACCTCACTGGAATTGGATTGATTAGATCCATAAACTTTCCTAAGACTAAATTTTTACTACGAACATGTTCTAACATGATTACTTTACCTTCTGGCTTACATACCCGGTTAATCTCCTTCAAACCTTTAATTGGATCCGGCACAGAACAAAAAACACAAGTAGTCACTAATGTATCAAAAGTATTATCAGCAAAAGTCATATCTTGGGCATCCATTTCGATTAAATCTATCTTTACATCTATTCTATGCAACTTCTCTCTCGCACGTTCCAACATTTTTTCACTAAAATCAATTCCTACTACCTTTACTCCTTCTGGATAGTAATCGATATTCTTTCCTGTCCCAATCCCTACCTCCAAAACTCTTCCTTCTACATGAGAAAAGACTTCTTCCCTTAAGCGTCCTTGCGCCATCAATTCCATCGGTGCTTCTAAAAGGTCATAAACTCTTGCTACTCGATTATATCTTTTTTTTATTCTATCTGTATGGTCATTAGTCATTATTTATTCTCCCTTTTATAAATATTATGTTTTTAATATTAAATTAGCACCTATCATAGGTGCTAATTTAGGTATCTATATTATATAAAAAGATAGCGATAAGTATACAGAATTAAACTACCAGCCATGATTGTACTAAACCATAGAATATTCCTCGTCTTCTTATCTCCCTGTCCCTTAACATAATAAGAATAATGAGAATAACTTAACATAATTACAGTTAAAAACAAAAAGTAAGGTTGATACTTACCTAAGATAGCCAATTGACCTAAGCCGACACCACTAAGCCCTAGTAGTGCAAAAATAACTGGCGTAATTCAACAAATCCCAGTAAAAAATGCTGAAATTACTGCTCCAATACTACTTATTTTTGATTTAATTGCTTTCATAGTTCCTATCTCTCCTCTCCTACCCCACACTTCAGGGTGGTACTATTATATAGTTATATTATACCAAACTTTTCATCATAAATCAAAGACACTACCAAATTTGATAGTGTCTTAATCTTTATTATCTACCGTTAATATTTTCTTCTAGCAAATACATGCTCACCTATTCTCTTAATTTTTTCTGTATTATTAAAGATCCAATCTGCGGTTGCTGTTCGTGGATTATAATAATAAAGAGCTCCTTCTGAAGGGTCCCAACCATTTAGTGCATCTCTAGCCGCATCATAGGCTTGTGCATCAGGAGTTAAGTTAATTTGGCCATCTAAAACTGCTGAAAAAGCATAAGAACCATCAACTTTCTGATAAACAACTCCATCAATCGTATCAGGAAAAAGTGAACTATCAACTCGATTTAAGATTACTGCCGCTACAGCAACTTGTCCAGTATAGCTTTCTCCTCTAGCTTCAGAATAAATTGCCTTAGCCAAGGTCTCTAATTCACCAGGTTGCGGCTGATAACGAATATAATTTTCACCTTGCTTTTTAGCCTGGGCATCAGAATCTGGCAACTCTATATTAGGTGGTTCTGCTTCCGAATTTTGTTTACTGACAAATGATAATAAAAACATCATAAGTAATCCTTTTAATACTTTCTTATAATTCCATCCATCACCATCAAAAGCCATAGCAGGTTCAATTAATAGAACCCCTGTTAAGAAAGGTACCATTAAACTTACTAGTAAAACGTAAGTAATTAATTTCTTCAATATTACTCTATTCATTTCTAGATTCACTCCCTAATTTAGGCTTTTACATAGTGATTATAACAAACATCCAGAAGATTTGGTATAGTAATTTATACTAACTTAGGAGGAAACAACCGTCTATCTATTCAATATAATAAAAGCCTTATCAGAGGTTTTCCAACAAGGCTTTTAAATTTCGATATTTTATTAACCACAACTACTATAACCACAGTTTTTGCAAGAATTACATCCCTGTTCAAAGTGTAAGGTTTGACCACATTCCGGACAATCCGGTCTTTGAATAGAAATTTTATCCTTCAGTTTTTCAACTTCATAATCAGCAGATTCATCTTGATAACTACTTACAACTTCTTCTTCAATGACAGCAGTTACCTCACTAGACATATCTCTAAATTCATTAGACTTTAAAATTTCATTTAAAGCTCTCCCCACTACATCTGAACAACTACGTCCCGTTAAGTTCTTACCCTTACCCTTTCGATACATAAAGCTTGGGCAAGTACTAGTAGAGCGCAACTGATCAATTACCTTTTCAGGTGCTATCCCTGCTCTTAAAGCCATACTAGTTAACCTACTTACTGCTTCAGTCATAACATTACAGCCACCATCTGACCCTGTAGTTAAGAAAGTTTCGATCGGCTCTCCTTCTTTATTAATATTAATAGTAAGATATAACTTTCCACAGCCTGTGTCATACTTTATCGTCTCTCCTAAAGCAGCTAATGGTCGTTTTTGTGGATAGATCTTATCTGTCTGTGTTATATTTTCATCTTCTTCAGCAGAACTAGATTTTAAAACCTGACTACCTCTTGAACCATCTCGATAAACAGTTAAACCTTTGCAACCTAGCTCATGAGCTAATAGATATGAATTAGCTACATCTTCTTTAGTAGCTGAATATGGTAGATTTATAGTCTTAGAAACAGCATTATCTACATATTCCTGAAAAGCAGCCTGGATCTTAATATGCCATTCGGACTCTATATCCATTGTTGTCACTAATACTTCCTCATTAGCATCTTCAGTAAAGTCATATTCAAAAGTAGATACATTTCCTTCACCATCAGTATGAGTATAAGAGAAGTCAAAGAACGGCTCTATACCTCCGCTCGTTCCAGCTAAAAATGAAATTGACCCCGTCGGAGCAATAGTAGTTAAGGTTGCATTTCGCTGTGGCTTATCATAAATACTATCCTCCCAAGCAGGGAATGGTCCTTTTTCTTCTGCTAGCTCTTGGCTATATTGATGAGCATTATCTTTAATAAACTCCATCACCTTCTTAGCCATATCAACAGCTTCCTGACTATTATAAGCAATATCTAGTCTAATTAACATCTCATGAAAGCCCATAACACCTAAACCAACTTTTCTTGCTTTCATAACTTGCTCTTCAATCTCAGGGAGTGGATAATTGTTCATATCGATCACATTGTCTAAGAAACGAACTGCCATTTGAACAGTTTCTTGTAAAGCCTCCCAGTCAACTCCTCCCCCTTTTATAAACTTAGATAAATTAATTGAACCTAAATTACATGCCTCATTAGGCAAAAGTGGCTGTTCTCCACATGGATTAGTTGCTTCTATTGCACCTAAATGAGGTACCGGATTCTTTTCATTAATTTCATCAAGAAATATTACTCCTGGCTCTCCATTCTTCCAAGCATAACCAACGATTAAATCAAATACTTCCCTAGCATCTAATTGTCCAACTACTTGTCCATTACGAGGATTAATTAAATCATAATTCTCTTCCTCTCTTACAGCCTGCATAAATTCTTCCGTTACTGCTACAGAAAGATTAAAGTTAGAAAATTGTTTATCTAGAAGTTTTCTTTTATATTCTTTTAACTCTTCTTTCACTTTATCTTGATTTAAATAAGTAGACTCTAAACGTTCTTTAAATTGGTCATATAACTCTTGATTAGCTTCATTTAATTCACCTTTACAATTAATAAAATCTAAAATATCCGGATGGTCTACTCGCAGCATCCCCATATTAGCGCCACGACGCTTTCCACCTTGTTTTACAGTATTAGTTGCAGTATTAAAGACCTCCATAAAACTAAGTGGCCCAGAACTAATTCCTCCTGTACTCTTAACTACATCATTTTGAGGTCTAAGCCTACTAAAAGCAAAACCTGTACCTCCACCAGACTTATGTATTAAAGCAGCATTCTTAACAGCATCAAAGATTCCTTCCATACTATCTGGTACCGGCAAAACAAAACAAGCAGCTAACTGTTGTAATTCTGTTCCCGCATTCATTAATGTTGGTGAATTAGGTAAAAATTTAAATTCAGTCATTAACTTATAGAATTCTTCTTCATAATACTTCTCTTTCTCCTCATCTTCTTCAGCATCAGCTATATTTTTAGCTACCCTTTCAAAAAGCTCTTTTGGTGTTTCGATTATCTCTCTTGATTCATTTCTCCTTAAATATCTATTCTCTAATAAATTTTTGGCATTCTCCGACAACTCTAAACTCAAGTTAATTATACCTCCTTTAAAATAGTTCATTTCAAATGTATAACATATATCATTATACATTTTTCACCCTAGAAATTCAAACTTTTTATATGTGATTTTTCTCACTGATATATTATTTAGACTTAAACATATAAAATACCTGCTTAAATGACAAAAAAAGGAGCTAGTTTTTTACCAGCTCCTTCAAAATAATCCTCTAGTGTAAAATTTCATTCAATTTATTCGGATCAAACCCTACCATCACTTCATCGTCTACTAAAACCACTGGCACCGCCGACTTCCCAGTCATATTAATCATCTCTTCTCTAGCATTTGTATCCTTAGCTACATCAAATTCAGTATAATTTGCATTTTTGCGGGAAAGAAACTCTTTCACCTGGTGGCAAGCAGGTCAGGTAGGAGTAGTATAAAGTTTAATCTCATGATTCATTATTAAGCCTCCTCTCAGCTTTTATCTTAGTATCTACTAAAATAAAAAAAATATCCCCTTATAAAAAATTATAACTGAGAGGTATAATTTTAAAAATTGATAGGGGTTATAAGGGGATACTCATAGCTTATTTATTTTTTGTTCCCCCATGGGGCTGGGGTACTTACATTTAAATTATATAGTATATAATCTAAATTGTCAAGGAAATAAACAATTCATTTCCATAATTTTAATACTATTATAGTTTACTCCACGCTAAAAGACCTCCATCTAAGTTATAAACTTTAGTAAAGCCTTGTTGCGACAGAAAATTAGCAGCACTTGAACTTCGTGATCCACTTGTACAAACTAAGATAATCTTTTGATTAGGGTCAAGTTCCTTATAAGCAGTCTTAATCTTGCCTAAAGGAATTAATTGTGAACCATTAATATGTCCTTCTTGAAACTCATAAGGCTGTCTAACATCAATTACTAATACATCTCCATTTTTAATCATTCTTTGAGCTTCTGAAGCAGTAATATCTTGATACCCTTGGTTCTTTGTCATCGAAAATGATCTAAACATTACAAAACCTACTAATAAAAGTAATATAATTACTACAACTTTATTATTCACTTTACTATACCCTCCCAATATTAATTTAAATAAAAATCAGACTAAAAAATAGAAGTAGAGAAAGAACTCTACTCCTACTTAATGTTTATACGTTTAATTAGAAATAATTAATCACTAATTAATTCCTTTAAACCATCCTTATTAGTAAAGCCAACCTGCTTCTCAATAATCTCTCCACCTTCAAATACAAGTAACGTAGGAATACTCATTACACCATACTCAGCAGCTAAATTTTGATTATTATCAACATTCACCTTTCCTACCTTTAATTCACTAGCATACTCATCAGCTAGTTCCTCAACAAATGGTGCTATCTGTTTGCAAGGTCCACACCAAGGAGCCCAAAAATCAACTAATACCTTTCCCTCTACTTCTAAAACCTCTTCTTGAAAATTATCTTCATTTAATTCAATCACATTTTCTCCTGCCATAACTTAAACGCCTCCTTTTAACTATTATTAACTAAGTAATTTATTCTATAAAACTCTTTTCTTTCCTCTTTATTAATCATAATTACTTATCAAACTAACTTAATTGCTTGATTACTACAATATTTTTTGCATTTTCCGCACCCATTACAAAGTTGGTCAATAAATAGCTTACCATCATCAAAATTAATAGCCTCTTTAGTACAATGCTTCATCGCTTCACAATCACGTGATTGATTACAAGCTTCTAAATCTATATAAGCCCTTTTAATCACTCTATCCCCTCCCAGTTGGGGTGCTTTTAATAATATTATATAGTCTCCTAAAAGAATTGTCAATAGATTTGTCTTTAATATAATTATTTTTATCCAGTACTTAACATCAATCTAACCCCGACCGCTAAAAAGGCTGCTCCTAATAACTTAATCCATTGAAAAGGTACAGCATCTAAACCCCAAAAACCAAAATGATCAATAATTACTGCTGTAGTAACCTGTCCCGCAATAATTATTGTTGTAGCATTAGCAACTCCTAATTCTGGCATACTAATTACAACTCCATATAAGATAATAACATTTAAAATTCCACCTAAATACGTATACCACGGTGCCTCTGCTAAGTTACTAAAATCTCCTTTATTTAAATTCAAGATAAATATAATAATCGCCACTAAAGTAGTAGCAATTATATGAACTACAAATGTTGCTTCCCAAAGACCAACTATCTTACCAAATACTGAATTTAATGAACCTTGAATAGCCATTGATATACCAGCAATTAAGGCAATTATAAAGAAAACCGTTTCTGACATTTGATCATCTCCTTTAACTTTAACTTAGACTAAAAAGCATCTCTTCTATATAGAAGAGATGCTTCGATATTACTTCCATATCCATATTAAACACTAGCTAAGAATATTGTAAAATTAATTCTATAACGTCTTTAACTAACTTTTTGATGGCATTTAATACACTTGTCAGGATTATAAACATCATGACATTTAGAACATACCGCCATCCCAGGACTTCTATACCCTGTACTTCCATGAACGACTTCTGCATGACAAGCAGTACATTCAATATTAGCACCTATATGTTTTTGGTGAGGAATATTAATTTGGTCGCTCTCGCTTACTGTTTCAATCTCTTCGTGACATTTTATACAACGCTCACTAGGTACATCTCCCTCAATATTTTCAGTCTCACCTAGCAGATGTTTATAGATTTCTTTTGAGGCAGCCAATTTGCGCTTAATTAATCCAATTTTTCCTTCGTCAGCATGACATTCCATACAATTAATACCGTCATGAGTAGAAGTACTCCAACTATTATATGCAGGTTCAATTTCATGACAACTGGCACAAAATTTTGGACGTTCAGTATACTTAATAGTTCCATATCCTAAAACTCCTACTACAACTAAAGCTACAATCAACACTTTCCAACTTACGTATTTGTGGGCCATTTTTTTCACTCCTTAACCCAACCACCCTTAGTCTTCTATCAACTTCTCCTACCATCTAAAAATAACCTTATCATTTTTTATTATTTCAATTAACCTTATTTATATACATCATATCTTCACTAGCCTTAATCACTTAGAAATAATTATATAACTCCCAAACAAAATTAGTCCTCCTCCAATCAAAGTAGCAAGACTAGGAATCTCCCCAAATACAATAATACCAAAAAATATAGCACTTAAAGGATCTAAATAACTCAAAGCTCCTACATCCTGCACCTTGCTAATCCTTAAACCTTTAATATATAAAATTAGTCCAATTGCTGTATGTACAACCCCCATAATTAACAATAAGAATAATGACTTTAAGTTTGGTAATGGATAATGTATAATAAATGGCAATAAAATCAAGCAGGATATTCCTGTTTGTAATAACGTCAAATACTGCGCAGAAAGATTAGAAACTAATTTATTATTTAAAGTAAATAAAGCATAAAAGGCAGCTGCTATTAATCCATAGCCTATTCCTTTTAGCTGTATTGTTGTTAAACCGTTACTACTCCCACCTAGTAACATAACTGAAATACCGATAAAACCTAATAGCAAAGCTGCAGTCCCTTGTTTAGTTAACTTTTCTTTTAAAAATATAATTGATAACATAGTTAGTATGATAGGCGCAGAATAATAACTTAGAGTAGCACTAGCAATAGTGGTGATCTTGATTGCTTTAAAAAAGAAAATCCAATTTAGAGCTAAAGCAACCCCCATCGTTAATATAAGAATCTTATTATTCCCTTTTAAATCAAAATTTAAATCCTTATTATATGCTAACATAAATAATAAAGAAAGAGACGCAAATAAAACACGATAAAAAACGATAACTATTGAAGGTTGAGGAATAAAACGAGCAAATACCCCAACACTCCCCCAAATTAACATAGCTGAAATAATAAAAATATAACCTATTTTTTCATTATCCATAATTGACATTTATATCTTCCTTTCTAATTTACTATTTCTCAACCCTTTACCCTACAACAATATTACTGTGAAATTACTTGATTTTCCTCTATAAAATAATAAACTCCTATCCTTCCCAAAGTATAATAGAAGGATAGAAGTTATTATTTTTAATCAATATCTTTTAATTTTTTCTAAGCTTTACTTACACCATTATATTTTGTGGATTTCCTGCATCCCAGTTAATAATATTTTCAAAAACAGTTTGAGCTCTTCGATAGAAAGCTTCTGGGGTAGCAAAAGCAACATGTGGAGCTACAACCGTATTCTGTGCATTTAATAATGGGTGATCTTCCGTAATCGGAGGCTCCATTTCAAATACATCAATACCTGCTCCAGCAATCCTACCTTCATTTAAGGCATTAGCTAACGCCTCACTATCTACAATAGGCCCGCGAGCCGTATTAATAAAGACGCTTGACTCTTTCATCAAAGAAATCAATTCTTCATCTATAAGTCCTTCTGTCTCCTTTGTGTACGGAACATGAAGACTTACTATATCACTCTTAGACATCACAGTCTCTAAGTCAGCATATGTAACCCCTAAGTCCTTAGCTTCTTGCTTTTCAGAACGACTATAAGCAATTAACTCACAACCAAAAGCCTTTCCAATCTCAGCAACTCGTAAACCTATACTTCCAGTTCCAATAATGCCAAGCGTCTTACCATATAATTCGTTCCCAATCAATCCTTCTCTAGTCTTCCCCTCTCTTGTAGCAGCATCACAAGCAACTATATTACGCATAACTGATACTATAAGACCGATTGCTAATTCAGCTACTGAATGAGTTGAATAACCTGGTGCATTAGAGATCGTAATACCTTGCTCTTTGCATGCTTCTACAGCAATATGATCGATTCCCGTGAAAGCAACAGAAATGAATTTAAGATTTGGACATGACTCAATGACTCTTTTAGAAAGAGGCAGATTAGTTATGATTAAAACATCTGCATCAGCGGCTCGCTCTATAATTACATCTTCGTCCTCTACACGGTCATCGTAAGCCACAAATTCGTGTCCCTTACTCTTAAGCTCACCTGCCAAATCATTAATAATCTCTTCTTCTACTGATAATGATTCTAACATTACTACACGCATAATAACTCCTCCTAGTTAACTTTTTCTTTGTTTTCGATTGTCATTTTAATCACCTAGTGCTTCAATATTTTTTACTTAATTACTTTAACTTACCATTAAACTATTATTAATTATAAATAATAATCAGCCTCCTGTCAATAGTTATGTCTAATGATCGAATGGTTTGACCACAAAACCTATCTAATGTAATAGTTTAAGAAGTATAATACCCAAAATTAAACCTAAACTAGCAAATCCTTTATTATACTCATATGCTTCAGGAATTAACTCTCGAAGAATAATATTTAACATTAGTCCTGCTGATAATGCCAAACCAAAAGAAATAAAAGCTTCTGATATTTTATATAGATAAAGGCTAATAAGTGCTCCTAAAGGGGTAAATAACCCTACTAAAGTCGTAATCAATAATATATTAATATTATTCAATCTTCCTAGTTTCAAGGGGGTAGCAATAGCAACCCCTATCGGTAAGTTATGTAAGGCTAAAGCCAATGCAATGTAGATTCCTAAATGTTCCTCTGCAAAGTGTCCTGCCCCTACCGCCAAGCCTTCTACTAAATTATGTAAAGCTACTCCCGAACCGATTACTAAACCTATCTTTATCAATTGACCATCGTTATTTGAACTACCATTATTTTCAGAATGTGAACGATGCAAACAGTGATGAGGTATAAAGATATCTAATAACCAGACTAAAGTAATCCCCATTCCTAAACCTAATATTGTAACCAAGGGGGTATTATTATTCCATGAAGATGGTATAAACTTAAAAATAGATATAAATATCATTATTCCTGCAGAAAAACCCAATATAGCAGCTAATAACTTTGAACTTAATTTATCCATAATAAAAGTTAATAAACCACCTAAAACAATTGCTAATCCAGCTAAAAGACTCATAACTAAGACTTCTTCCATATTAGATCCCAACCTTTTTAATATTTAATTTAATTATACCATAAACAAAAGCAATTGCTAATTAGCAATTGCTTTTAAATATCTAATGGTTAAAGTACTCCGCCTTAGGAATAAATTGTTGATACATCTCTTTAGTAATTCCACTCTCCCAATACCCAGTTAATTTAGCAATTGTAATCATTAATAAAAATACTCCTAATAATAAGACTGGATATGTCATTGTAGACACCTTTAATTTATTATAGATTGAAAGCTTTAGAGTTTCATCCTCTTGCGAACAATTACTAATACAATTTAAGCAAGCATTACATTCAGGTGAACTGATACGCTCTTGATTGTGCACTTCTATTTGATTAGGACAAACTTTTGTACATGAACCACAATTAATACATGTCTCTTCATTTCTAGTAACTTTAATTGGGCTGACTAAACTAACTACTCCTAATAAAGCACCATACGGACATAAGTACCTACACCAAAAATTTTTAATTAAAATTGAAGCAACAGCCAAAAAGATTAAAACTTTAATTGCAAATGAACTTAAATCAAGAAAGAAATGTAACATCTTTACATCTGCTATTAAGTTATAAGGAGATTGTAAAAAGCCCATTACCGACATAATGGGCATATCGATTAAGATAACTTTCACAAAAAAACCTAAAATCAAATACTTAGGAATCATTAGTAACCAATCTACTACCTTTGGTAGTTCAAATGTTCTGCCAAAAAGCTTTTCTCCTAATTTACCAAGCCATTCTGAAATTGTTCCTACCGGACATAACCAACTACAAAAACCTTTCTTAAATAAGAACGAAATTAATATAATCGTTAAAAATATTACTAACGCTGCTGGATGAAGCGGGTCAAAAACCTTAGCAACCAATAATTGTTTTAAAGCCAATAAAGCACTAATTGGTAAAAAACCATCTACTGCTTCTGGTCTAGTTACAAACTCTGTCTTACCTCCAGTTTCAAAGTAACGTACAAAACGATAAAATTGCCATCCTGCATACAGTAAAAAAAGAGAAAAAATAGTTTGAACTATATTCCTAACTTTTACTATATTGTTATACCATTTCTGTTTTTCCATATACTATCCCTCCAATTAGATATTAAGCTTATATATAATATTTTAACTTATCTAATTAGAGAATGAAAGTTTAAAAGTCATATTTTTATGTGATTTTTGTCACATAGCGTTTAGGGCCTTCTCGATTGAAGGCCCTTGATGTAAAATTGAACTACTATTAATTTATTATAATCCTAATTGCTTACTAAAAATTTTAGCAGTTGTTTCTGCTACTTTCCCTTCATAATCACCTAATTCTCTTCCTGTTGTAGATAAAATAACTGAACCTAATACATCACCTTGTTTAATAATGGGAGCTATTAAGACTGATTCTAATTGACATTTTTCTTGTTTCCCACACTCTTCACAAATATCTTCTTCTTTAGCTGTCTTAATTGTTTTAGTTGTCCTACTCTGCATAGCTTCCTTAACTCCATGACCAACTGGTTTCTTAACATAACATTCCATATCTTCAGAACTCGCTACTACTTTATCTGCATCAGTGATCATAACATCACAATCGGTAGTTTCTACTAAGGTATCAATATAGTCTTCTACCCGGTCTAACTCTTCTACTGGACTATACTTTTTTAATATCACACTATCATCTTGGTCTACAAATATCTCTAAAGTGTTTCCATTATTGATCTTCATTTCTTTGCGTATTTCTTTAGGAATTACAACTCTACCTAAATTATCTATTTTTCTTACTATTCCTGTTGCTTTCATTATTATTACACCTCCTAGCTTTTTAATAGTATATGAAATATATTGAATTTTATGCTGAATTTGAATATAAAAACAGGCGTTCACCAATCAAGATGAACGCCTATCATAAAAAATATTTAATTTATAATTATCTATTGACCTTGATATTGTGGTTCTTCTTGCTTAACATAATCAAATCTACCATTTAACTGTTGGGTACAATTATCCAGATTCTGCGCTAAACCTTTGAACATCTGGGCTGCTTCTTGGTCATTAGTATCCTGAGCAAAAGTCTCCAATTGAGTCTTTAAACCTTCAGCCGCACTTACTGCTTGTTGTAGATCATCTTTTGTAGTCATTAATCTGCCTCCTTTTAAATTATAAAATTTATTATTTCTTAGCTTGTCGCAATTTATCATTTTTATAACTTTAAATTAATGTTTTAAACACCATCATTATCCTTGTTAAGATATACTAGTATTAAAAAACTTTTAATAACCAGAATAATAGTAGAACAGTGACACTAAAAATTAAAGGAGTTGAATGTTAATGAAAAAATTAAAACATGAATCGCAGTTAATATATAAATTAATAGATAAAAAAATTACTCGTCAAGAATATATAAAAGCATTAATAGAGCAATATCATCAACTCGAAAAGGTCCATAACAATGAATAAACTAGACACTTCGCTCTTCAAACTCCTTTCAAAATGTAAAAAATGCAACCAGACGAGAAAATTTATCTCACTGGTTGCACTTATACATTTCTAATTACTTAACCACCTATTTTTTCATTAGTAATCTTCAATACTTCTTCTTTTAATTCTTTTGCTTCTGATTTTAAAGCTTCCATTGCTTCTCTCTTTTCTGTAACATACTCTTCATCGTTCATAAAAGCTAGATTAATATTCACGTTTAACTCGGCAGCCTCTAAAGCAGCCCATGCTTCGATAGCACCTACTCCAGCATCACTGACCGCATGGGTATTACCATTCTTTGCAGCAATTAGTGCTTGTTTTAGAATTTCTACACTCTTTTCAGCCATGGAAAAAGGAACTTCGGTTGCTTCTATTGATGCCTTCTTCATAGCTTTATTCCGTTTTTCTTCTTCCTCTGAAGTCTCTTTTGGCATCTGCAAAGCCTCCATATACTCGCCAAAGACTTTCATATCCTGATTTACTAAGTCAAGATAATCCTCTTTAAGCTGAGTAGTTGCCTCAATTAACTCTTCCATCTCTTCTTGCACATCTGCATAATCGTCTTTACCTACCGTCAAAGAAGCTACCATACAAGTAGATACAGCACCTAAAGCTCCACTTAAAGCCGCTGCACTCCCTCCACCAGGAGTAGGTGAGCTAGATGCAAATTCTTCCATAAAATCACCAATCTTCTTTTCTCTAATCACTCTGTGAACACTCCTCTCAAGATATACTATTAATTACACATCAATAATATTTATTCTATATAAGTTAAAATTATCCTCCATCATTTGTGAAAAATCATACTATCCAAAAAGGTACATAACTAAACCTACTAATGGAGGAATAAAAGCCATGGTTACAAGTCTAATTAATGTAAATTTAGGGCCAATCAATGCAACTTCAAATGAAAGTGAGCTTACGTTCCAAACTGACCATGCAGTTATATAAGTAATAATAGTCATTAAACTAGCTCCACTTTTAAAAAGGGCCGCTGCCAATGGAAACGCAACATAAGGTCCACCTGGAGTAATTAAACCAGCAATGCAACTAACTAAAATTCCTTTTACTCCTGCGCCTTCACCTAACCAATTAATTATTAATGATTGTGGAATTAATACTTGTAATAATCCAGCTAAAACAAAAGCTATTAATAGTAACGGCGCTGTTCTAATTAACATTTGACTACCAGCCTTTAATCCTTCAATATGTAAATTACCCTCTTTCACATAAGCAATAATAAATAAGAATAGAGCAATAACAGCCATGATAATAGTGGATTTCAGCACTAATTCTCACCTGCTTCCCTAGCAACTAATCTATCATTAAACCTTCCAAAGAATAGACTAGCTAATAAACCAACTAGAGGTGGAAAGATTAATGTTACTCCTAACCTGATTGCCATTAGTCTAAAACCTAAAATAGCCCCTTCCATTACTAATTTACTTATCGACCATAACAGCTTAGCTGCTACAAAAGCCACTACAGTTCCTAGGTCAGAACCAGCTTTTAAAAAAGATGCAGCAATTGGGTAACTTACATAAGGACCGCCTGGAATAATACCACCTGCAATACTGCCTAAAATTATCCCTTTAAACCCTGATTCCTCTCCTAGCCACTTAGCAATTACTTCTTGCGGAATTAATACTTGAATATAACCAGCAATAATAAAAGCAAAAATTAATAATGGTATAATCTTAATTGTCATTATTAACCCTACTTTGAAACCTTTTAATGGCAGTAGTGGAGATTCTAAATAAGCAACTACTATTAGAATTAAGATTGTCAACAACATCCCCACAATTGTCTTTTTCACTCAATCTCTCTCCTCTCATATTATATACAGATTTCAAAATATTTTGAATTAATAATAACACTTTTCACTACAAAAGTCAAACCCCCGAACAGTATAGCCGGGGGTAAAAATAAAAAAATTATTTCATTGTCTTTTTTGCTTCTGTAATAAACTGTTTAGCCTTATTAGCCAGTTCTCCATTAGGATATTTCTCTAAAAATACTTCGAAAGCCTTAATTGATTTTTGATAATCTTGCAAACCAAAATGTAAAACAACCCCTTTATTAAATAAAGCATTCTTAAATTTAGGATCTAGCTCCAATGCTTTATTATACACTTCTATTGCTTTCTTAGGATTTGAATTTGCTTGATAATAATAAGCAGTTCCTAAATCCACTAATACATGTGGATGATCAGATTCAAACTTCAAACTTGCTTCATAATAATTAATAGCTTGTCTATAATTCTGTTGGTCATAGTAAGCATTTCCTAAAGCCACCATAGCATTAACGTCCTGTGGATTATTAGCTAATTGCTCTTTATATTTAGCAATTGTTGCTGTCTCATTCCCAGCTTGAGAGTTAGGCTGTTGAGAGTTAGATGATTGTCCATTATTAGATGAACTAAAATATCCTGCAGCCGCAACAAAGATAGAAGCAACAAAAATAACCACCATAAAAGTAGCAATCGTTTTTTGTCTATCGTTTTTAGCCATTAATTCCCCTCCCCTCTTTGAGTAAATTTGTTAATTTAAATTATAACATATAATTTTTAAATTAACAATTAATTTACCCAATTACTAAAGAGAAGAGGAGATTAAACTATGAATTTATTTCTCTAAACATCTCTTTATCGGCTCCACACTGTGGGCATACCCAACTATAAGAGACATCTGCAAAAGAGATTCCTGGCTCGACTCCTGAGGCTGGATCACCTTCTGCTGGATCATATATATAACCACACTCTACACATTTATAGCGTTTCATTAAAGAACCACTCCTTTGTGATAAGTTGTGAAATAAATAGGTACTACTTTATTATCTATTTAATCTTAATCCGATATTCATTTATTTCACCAGCAGGGTTCTTACAAGCCCAAATTCTCTCATTTCCTTCCTTTTTAGCTCGTAGAGTAGCCCCTCGCCCCCCAATCTCCGAAGGTAAATATAATTCGATTGCTTGGGTAGGACACTCCTTAACACAAGCAGCACAATCCCAACACTCTTCTGGTGCTCTAATTACAACTTTATCTTCTTTCTTTAATAAAAGATTACCTGGACAAATATCAATACATATTCCACATAAATTACATGATTTATTATTAATACGCACACTCATACTGAACACCTACTTCCTCTAGGTCATGACACTTCCTCTCCTTAATTAGTACTTTTTCACGTTTAGAGTCATAGACTGAATTAACAAATTTAAACCATTCTTGATTATTCTGTTCAGGAAAATCTAAATTTGCTTGGTAAACCGGCCATCTCGTCTCTTTTCTATGTAATAAGTGAGCAACTACTACCTTAGCTATTAAAATTCTGTCAACCACTTCGTGGGCTGCCATCAATTGATGTAAGTTTTCTACTTTTAATCGTTCCACATCTGCTTCAATCTGTTTTAATCTCTTTTTAGCAATTAATAACTTTTTTCTATTAACTTGATAACCACTACTGATTCCTCCTGCATACTCATCCATTACCTTTTGTAGTCTAATTTCTAATTCTTGTGGCTTTAGTATTCCAGGTTGCTGTAATGGCTCATAGACTCGTTGGAACTCTTGCCAAATGAATCGTTCGTCAACTTTTTTCTCACTTCTCTCTTTAATCAACTTTAGAGCGTTCTCTACAGCAATCTTCCCCTCTACAAAAGCTCCGGTTACATATTTCTTTGGCGCTCCACCTGCTACATCCCCGGCCGCATAAAGCCCTTTTAAAGTAGTGCTCCGATCTACTCCAATCCAGTAACCAGCTTGACCATGACCTCCTACTATATAGGGCTCTGAACCAGTAATTTCAATCGGCTCTTCATTTGGTTCCACTTCGCGGTCAGCCCATTGTAAAACAATACTAGGACTCATATTTAAGAACTTCTTCCTTAATCCTTCACACCCCTCTTCATCTAGATGGCTTACATCTAGATAACAAGGTCCTCTACCAAGTTTATTTTCACGTAAAGTAGCCTGCAAACGAATCGGTGTTGTTATTCTATCATAATCCTTTAGATAATTCTCTCCGTACGCATTAATCTGATTAGCATCAGCACCTAAGGCTAAAGTTCCTGTCGGTGCTATCACATCTTTAACACGTAAAGCAATAAATCTCATCTCAAAACTAGTCATCTCCGCTCCAGCTCTAACTCCCATTGCATAACCAGCACCTGCGTTAAACGGTGGATACCAAGTCTTATGCTTAGCTCCCCCTTCATTATTAGGCTTATAGATACCACTAGCCCCCCCGGTAGCGCAGATTACAGCTTTAGCTCTAATCACATAAAATCTATTCTCTCGTATCGAAAATCCAAATGCTCCGTACACTTCACCGTTTTCTACTAAATAATTAGTAGCAACTACTCTATTTAAAATTTCAACATCCTCTTCTTCAACTCTATTTGCTAAAATCGGCTTAAATTCATCACCATTAATCTCAATACTTCGCCTACTTCGTGCTAGGTAATTGTCATTTTCATCTTTCTTAATTGGCAAACCCCATCTTTCTACCTCTTCGGTTACTTGATTTAACTGCTGAGCAATCGTATAAACTAAATCATCCCGAACAACTCCGTTATTATCATTCTTAACATATTCCAGAAAGCTTTCTGGCGTTTCATCTGGCGTGATATAAGCATTGATAGCATTAATCCCAGCTGCTAGACAACCACTCCACTTAATATTTGATTTCTCCATAATCGTTACTTCACATTCTGGCTTCATTTCTTTAGCTTTAACCGCTGCAAAGATCCCGGCAGCTCCCCCACCAATGATTAACAAATCAGTCTCTTTTTTAATAATTTCTATATCAAGTTCCTTTTCCATCTTAACAACCACCTCACAAATATAAATAATATTTTAATTTTATAAACCCTCTATTCTTATAATATGATATAAACCTACTTTTAGTTACTCCTATTCATTAATATGCAATTGTGAAGCATTAAATTTATACTCTCTTATAACAAACTCTATAAAATCTCTTTAATCCCGAGTAATCCTATATGTATTTAATTCTTTGATTAATTATATAATACCCAAACCTTTCATGTCAAGTTAAATAATATAAAAAAGAGCCAAGGAATCAAATTTGATTCCTTGGCTCTTTAATAAAAATCTTAATATTCTTTTGGTCTTTCTCCTAAACTCATTGTTAAGAATAACTTATTTCCATCTCTTGAAATTCTTAATATTATATCTTTACCCACTTTAGATTTATTTACTAAATCTACTACATCATCAGGACTCTTTACTTCTTTTTTATTAAATTCTAAGATTACGTCACCAGCTTTTAAACCTGCTTCTTCAGCTGGACTACCTGGCATTACATCAGCTATTAAAGCACCTCGGGTACTATTTAACCCAAAGTAGTCAGCAATCTCTTTAGTAACAGGCTGCATATAGACTCCCATCCATGGTCTAATAACTTTGCCTTTCTTCTTTAACTCACTTAACACTTTTTTAGCCTCATTAATTGGAATTGCAAATCCAATTCCTTGCGCTTGCGCATTAATTGCAGTATTAATCCCAATTACTTTACCGTTAATATTTAATAATGGCCCACCACTATTACCAGGATTAATAGCAGCATCAGTCTGAATCATATTCTCATATAGTCGCGGTTTATCGCCTTGATTAATACGTAATGGACGTTCTAATGCACTAATCACTCCAGCTGTAACCGTATGATTTAAACCATAAGGATTACCAATAGCTACTGCCCAATCTCCTGGTCTAATCTTATCAGAATTGCCTAACTCTACTGTTGGCAACTCTTCATCTAAATTAATCTTCAAAACAGCTAAATCTAAACGAAAATCAGAACCTACTAGCTCAGCTTTAACTGGTTCTTTTCTATCAGTCAATTTAACAGTAACCTGGTCAGCATTATGAATCACATGTTCATTAGTTAAAATATATCCATCTTTACTAATGATAAATCCTGTGCCAAACCCTTGCCTAATTCTTGGATGTCCATTCTTTCCTTTAGGAAAATCATTACCAAAAAACTTCTTAAAGAAAGGGTCATTATAAAAAGGATTCTGTCGTTTCATCTTTTTAGAATCGATCTTAATTTTAGCATTAACTCTCACCACTGCTGAATCAACTTCAGAGGCTATATCAGCAAAGACATTCTGTTTAAAAATCTGTGGCGATACATTAGTATTCTTTTTAGCAACTACTCTTTCAGAATTTACACTAACTAATAGGCCACCTACTAGTAATCCTACTAAAGCAATAACTAAGTAATTAGCTAATGATGCTTTGTCAAAATTTAATGAACTCTTCATACTATTCCTCCTCTATTTCATTATTATATCTTACTAACTAAATTATACATAATCTTCTTTACAAAAATGTGACAAACCCAAATTTTAACTACAATTATTTTTGATCGAACTTCCATAAGTGATTAACTGGTCCATTACCCCGACCTATCTGCTTTGCATTTCTCAAAGCATTAGTAATAAAGTCTTTCGCTTCTTTTACAGCAGTAACAACTTCCATACCATTCGCTAAATTAGAAGCAATAGCTGCTGACAAAGTACAACCTGTTCCATGAGTATTAGTAGTATTAATTCTTGCAGCTGATAGATAATGTATCTCTTTATCATAATAAAGAAGGTCTACAGCTTCCTCACCAGTACTATGACCTCCTTTAAGTAAAACCGCTGTTGGACCTAGTTGACTTATCTGTTTAGCTGCATATTCCATATCTTCTGGACTACTAACTTCTCTATCAATTAATACTTTAGCTTCTTCTATATTTGGTGTTACTACAGTTGCTAAAGGTAGTAGTCGCGCCTTTAAAAGATCCTCAGCTTCTACATCTAAAAGTCTGTCACCACTAGTTGCTACCATTACCGGATCAACTACTAAATTTTCTAATTCTCTATCCTCTACAATTGAAGCGATAATTTCAATTATTTCACTTGTTCCTAACATTCCGGTTTTAATTGCTTTAATATCTAAGTCATTTAAGATCGTCTCTAACTGCTCCTTAACGAACTCTCCATCTAACATAGAAACTCCTCTTACACCTTGAGTATTTTGGGCAGTAACAGCAGTAATTACAGAAGCAGCATAATTCTCTAGCATAGTTACTGTTTTAATATCAGCTTGAATCCCAGCACCGCCACTTGAATCAGAGCCAGCAATAGTTAGTACTTGATTTATTTGTGACATATGATAGTTCATCTCCCCATACCATATTCATTCTTAATTTTTCTATAGCGTATACTTAAATTATTCTCTATGCATGGTAGTTCTCCTGCAAATTATTTCAAATCAAAAAGACCTAAATGGAAGGATCAAAATTTCCACTTAGGTCTCTAATTAAACATTTCTAATTAAGTAATATATTAAGATAATATACTTGATATTATCTTATAGTTTGACTACATTTTCAGCTTGTAAGCCTTTGTCTCCTTCTACAACTTCGAAGCTTACTTTCGCTCCTTCTTCAAGGTCTTTAAAACCTTCGCCTTGAACTGAAGAATAATGAACAAAAATGTCATCGCCATCTTCTTGTTCAATGAAACCGTAACCTTTTTTAGTGTCAAACCACTTTACTTGACCAGTCTGCTCTGCTTCAGAAGCTGAATCAGAAAATTCTTCAGCATCATCACCTAAAATCTCACCTAATGAAACCATAACTAATACCTCCTTACAAAATTATCTTCTTTTTCAAACATCATTTGGCATGATATCATACTTAAACCTTGTTGTCAAATTCTCCTAAAAACTAGATTGTGTCAAGTTACTATAGGAAATAACTCAAATTATTTTTGACTCCCTCTATGATAAGACTGTTATTCCTGTGCTCTCATAATCAATTGATACCGCCTACAAATTCCGCGACGACTTCCATAAAGTTGAGCATGGGCTGTTTCAAACTCCCTTCGG
Source organism: Candidatus Frackibacter sp. WG13 (assembly GCF_900114655.1). Classification (GTDB taxonomy): domain Bacteria; phylum Bacillota; class Halanaerobiia; order Halobacteroidales; family Acetohalobiaceae; genus Frackibacter. The sequence goes on along the minus strand of NZ_FOTT01000027.1, from coordinate 354 downwards.
TCAAACATGAAACAGCCTTATTCATGCTCAACTTCATTCCAGTCTGCTCCATTTTAAATGGCTAACATCAATTGATTATGAACGCAAACTATCTATAAAACTTATTTATTCTCTAAATTTTAAGCAAGAGCTTTTAATGCATGAAATAATCCAGTTCTTTTACCACGCTTGATAGCTGGAACATTTTCTTTTGGTTCTCCAAATTTCTTTTTTAATTTGCTTGTTGTAATTTTTGCTTCTAATTTTGCTAAAACTTCTTCCTTTTTATTCTTTCGTTTATTATTTAAAATTAATTCTTGTAATTTATCCTTATTTCCTCCGTTATGTTTGAACGCCCTCAGCCTTGCCATCTGA